>NZ_CP150481.1:2865020-3183356 GCF_047922965.1 Neptunicella plasticusilytica | reverse complement strand
AGCTGCCGGAAGTGGGCACCGAAGTCAGTGCCGGTGACGATGTTGCTGTAGCCGAATCGGTTAAGGCTGCGTCTGACGTGTATGCTCCGATTAGCGGCGAAATTATTGCCGTTAATGAAGACCTGGAAGATTCGCCAGAGCAAGTCAATGCCGATCCTTTCGGGGATGGCTGGCTGTTTAAAATCAAGGCTGAAGATCCGGATGAATTTGAAGATTTGCTGGACGCAGAAGGCTACGAAAACAGCATCGACGAAGACTAAGTTTAACGCTTTTGAGCAGGTGTTATAAACGACATAACACCTGCTTTGTCACTTTTTTACTCTCAACGAATCGAAACTCATTATGTCTCAAACCACACTGACACAGCTTGAACAGCAGCAAGATTTTGTTCGTCGCCATATTGGCCCGGGCGCATCTGAAACCAGCCAAATGCTGGAAACCGTTGGCGCGACCTCGCTGGATGATTTAATTCAGCAAACTGTACCGGCCAGTATCCGCTTACCTCAGCCCTTAGCCATTGGTGCCAGCCAGACCGAAGCCGATGCCCTTGCCAGTTTAAAAAACATTGCGGCTAAAAATATCGTTAATCGCAGTTTTATCGGTATGGGTTATTACGACACCCATACACCTAACGTGATTTTACGTAACGTACTGGAAAATCCCGGTTGGTATACCGCGTATACGCCTTATCAGCCTGAAATTGCCCAAGGCCGTTTACAGGCTTTGTTGAATTTCCAGCAAATGACACTGGATTTAACCGGTATGGATTTGGCCTCGGCTTCATTGCTGGATGAAGGGACTGCTGCGGCAGAAGCGATGACGCTAGCCAAGCGCATGTCGAAAAACAAAAAATCCAACCTGTTTTTTATTGCTGACGATGTGCACCCGCAAACCATTAACGTCGTACAAACCCGCGCTGAAATGTTCGGTTTTGACACCATAGTGGCTAAAGCTGCAGACGTGGCTGAACAGGACGTATTTGGTGCCTTGTTGCAATATCCCGGCACCACCGGTGAAGTGCAGGACATTAGTGCTTTAATTGCTGCCGTGCAAGATAAAAAAGGCATTGTGGCAGTGGCTGCTGATTTAATGAGTCTGATATTGCTAAAATCCCCCGGTGAAATGGGCGCAGATGTCGTATTAGGTAGCGCCCAGCGTTTTGGTGTGCCGATGGGCTACGGTGGCCCACATGCGGCGTTTTTTGCCACGCGCGACGCGTATAAACGTTCATTACCCGGTCGTATTATCGGCGTATCGCAAGATACCCGTGGCCGTCCGGCATTGCGTATGGCACTGCAAACTCGCGAGCAACATATTCGCCGCGAAAAAGCCAACTCCAACATTTGTACCGCGCAAGTATTACTGGCCAATATGGCGTCTTTCTATGCGGTTTATCATGGCCCTGAAGGATTAAAAACCATTGCCAGCCGCATTCACCGCTTTACCGATATTCTGGCCAAAGGTTTAACCTCTAAAGGCTTAACCCTGGCATACAAACAGTATTTTGATACCTTGACCGTGAAGGTGGGTGAGAGTAAAAACACCATCGTTGAAGCGGCACTAAAAGCGGGGTTAAACCTGCGTAGCGATTTGGACGGTGTAATTGGGATCAGTCTGGACGAAACCACCACTCGCGCCGATATTCTGGCCTTGTTCGGGGTGATTCTAGGTGCCGAGCATGGTCTGGATATTGAACAGTTGGATAACCAGTTAGTGGCCGATGGTTCGGATTCTATCCCGGCTGAATTAGTCCGTACCTCGGATATTCTGACTCATGAAGTATTTAACAGCTATCACAGCGAAACTGAAATGCTGCGTTATATCAAGTCGTTGGAAAACAAAGACTTGGCCTTGAATCATTCAATGATTTCGCTAGGCTCGTGCACCATGAAGCTGAACGCCACTGCCGAGATGATCCCGGTTACCTGGCCGGAATTCGGCAAGCTGCACCCCTTTGCACCTATGCAACAGGCACAAGGCTATAAAGCCATGATCGACGAACTGGGTGAGTGGCTGATCAATATTACCGGTTACGACAATATTTCCATGCAGCCTAACTCGGGTGCGCAGGGTGAATACGCTGGCCTTATCGCCATTCGTAAATATCATGAAAGCCGTGGTGATGCGCACCGTAATATCTGTTTAATCCCCAGTTCAGCGCACGGCACCAACCCTGCCTCGGCACAAATGGTCGATTACAAAGTGGTGGTGGTGAACTGCGATAAAAACGGCAACGTGGATATGGCCGACCTGAAAACCAAAGCGGCAGAGATGGCCGATAATCTGGCCTGTATCATGATCACTTACCCGTCGACTCACGGCGTGTACGAAGAAACCATCAGTGAAATCTGCGATATCGTGCATCAACACGGTGGTCAGGTGTATCTGGACGGTGCCAATATGAATGCCCAGGTGGGACTAACCTCTCCAGGGTTGATTGGCTCGGATGTATCGCACCTGAACTTGCACAAAACTTTCTGTATTCCGCATGGCGGTGGTGGTCCGGGTGTGGGTCCAATCGGGGTGAAAGCCCATTTGGCACCGTTTTTACCGGATCATAATGTATTAGGCGTGGATGCCAGTACTAAAGGTAATGGCGCGGTGTCATCAGCACCTTGGGGCAGCGCGTCTATTCTGCCTATCAGCTATATGTACATTAAAATGATGGGCGGCAAAGGTCTGAAAAAAGCCACCGAAATGGCGATTTTAAATGCCAACTACATTGCCAAAAAACTGTCTGGCCATTATCCGGTGTTGTACAAAGGCCGTAACGACCGTGTGGCACACGAATGTATTATCGATTTACGTCCGCTGAAAGAATCCAGCGGCGTAACAGAAATGGACGTGGCCAAGCGCTTGAACGACTACGGTTTCCACGCGCCGACCATGAGCTTCCCGGTAGCCGGAACGTTAATGATTGAGCCAACAGAATCTGAAGCTAAAGCCGAACTGGATCGCTTTATCGAAGCCATGTTGTGCATTCGAGAAGAAATCGCCAAAGTGGAAAGCGGCGAGTGGGATGCTCTGGACAACCCATTGCACAACGCCCCGCATACGCTAGCCGATATCTGCGACAGCGAATGGAACCACAGCTATGATCGCCAGTTAGCCGCTTATCCGGTAGCCAGCGTAGCCAAAAACAAATTCTGGCCAACGGTTAACCGTATTGATGACGTTTTCGGGGATCGCAACCTTATATGTTCATGCCCGAGCGTGGATACCTATAGGGACTAAGAAATTGATTTGTAGATCTCGAATAAAGAATGCAACTATCGGAATTAAGTTTGCAACCGATAGTTGGATTTTGAGGTCATTAAAATAAAAAAGCGAACCAGAGATGGTTCGCTTTTTTTAACTGTTTGGAGCTTACGAGCCCAACGTTCAACATTATAATTTCTTCAGTTGTTCGTTACTCTTTGACAGTAGCAAAAGTCACCATATTGCCATCAATTGTTTTAATTGCTACTGGAAGCCCTATCTCATAGGTAGAATCGTTTCTAACAGACTGAACTACATAGTCTGTAATGTCTTCTTTCAATGTATTACCGGTATTAATCGCATTTTGAGCGACCGCATTAGCTTGAGCCCCGTAGGTATTAACCATCCCCAAAACACCAATATCGTTTGCTTGAATTAGCTCTTTTTGGCAGAAGGCTTCAATTCCACCTTCCAATAAATTTCTAGTTCTAAATGAGTATTTGTAAAGATGATCCACCCTTTGTACAGGGCAAGTAAGACCAAGCATAATTTCCGTTCGCATTGCATCTAAAGCTTGTTGGTCTATTACATGTTTCATTTTGGATTCAAGTGCTTTATTTATGGAATGCTCTACAACATCTGAAACAAACTCGGCAGTTAGCAAGTTTTGATAGTCTCGCTCAGGGATAAAGGTATCGTCATCATAAACGCTGGATCTTCCATTTGATATCAAGTTATTTGCGTCACAGTTTTTTCTAACAATACATTTAAATTCATTACCAGATTCATAATCAATTCTTAATTTCCCCAAATGCCCAGTAATGTTATTGATAATGTGCTGAGCTGTAAGGGTGCTTCCTGCAAATGCAATTAAACATTTATATGTGGTGAATACTTTAATGTAGTCGTGAAAGTTTTCACCGACAAAGTGCGGTTCCCAAACATGAATCGGAACTTCCACAATTTTCCTAAATTCTGATACCAGAGGTTTTCTTCCAGTGGCAGTTACAGTACTAATAATACTGTCAGCAACCATAAAAATTCCGGAACGTCTATCAGGAATAAATGTATTTTGTTTGCTCCATGTGAATTTATTTTGTTTATAACCAGCTACTACTAGTGTCATTACCATCCTTATAACAATTTCAAATTGGATTCGACTCTCTTGCTAAGTCATTTATCTCTATTCTTTAACTCATCTTGAAAATTGAATTCAGTAATAACTAACGAAGGAGGAGTATCCCCTAAACTTTCTTCTTCGATTTCTGCGTCTAGCATTTTTCGGCTTAGTCTTTCTTTAATTGCTTTATAAGGCTTCTGTAAAAGTGAAATTGCACCAGCTATCGTCAAACCTTTATCAGCCACATCGATAGCAGTCGAGCCAATGTCTAAAGCCACTTTACCAACTTCTAAAGCTGGCTGATAAAGGCTTATTGCGATTTCAAAAATAGAGCTACCTTCGCTGACAGAAGTTAGCGACCAAATGAGAGAAGAATCCCCATTAGACTCCTCAATATCTCTAAAATCAGTATCATCGAAGCATGATTTAAGTTCGCTTGTTAACTCAAAATACGCTTCCAAATGCTTTGGTGTTGATACGCCAATTTCTTTCAATTCTTGGTAATTACCAAGAACACTCAATCCCACAACATCATCAATATATGGGATATCAGTTGTTATAGTGATTGACGCCAACTTTGTTACATTGTGAAGTGACTCTATCTGATGTGTGCGATAGAGACCTTTATTACCAAACTGAAGAGGTAATGGCTCTTTTGATTCGGACTTATTTGATTTCAACGAATTATAAACTTTGTGGAGGAGGTGCTCAGAGGCTAGCCCCCTGAATTCAGCGTCTCCCATTAGTTTATTAAAGATTTCTTCATTGCCATCCATTCGTTCTATAACAAGGCTGCTAAAAGCCTTATTAAATACGTACCTGAAGTCATCTATATTGTTTGCTTGCGCAGCAAGCTGTAATTTTTCACTTTCTACAGCTTCTTGCTGAATCTGGTCGAAAAACAATTGATCAGCTTGAGTGAAATCAGTTCCAAAACGATCATTAAGCAAATCAACAAGTTCAGACAAACGAATCATATCTTCGCCTTGTTGACCTGTTCCTACATCTGAAGGGCCTTTAAGGGGCTTAGCTTCGCCAGTATTGAGGTTTATTTGACCTTCGCTAATTTTTTGTAATCGGTAGTACTGTAATTCAACATCATCTTCAACGTGATAATCTGGACCGCTTGCTTTTCTGGGAAGTTTAGTTAACAGAAAGCGGGCGTATGTATATAACTGCTCTAAGTCTGAGTCTTGGTAAGGAATAACCTGTGACATAAAGGCATACATGTTACGAAAATCAACTAGTAACCCTTTAAACACAGATTGCTCATCCTCATCTAATTCTTTAAAGCGCTCAACGGCTTTATCAAGAATATTGTTGAATTTCGCATGATCTGTTTTCGTTTCTTGCCTTCTTGGCTGGAAGTAAACAGCACAGAATTGAGCTACTTCTTCTTGAAAAATAATACCAGTCTCATTAATTTGATCTTGAAGACGATACAGGTGTTGAGGGTCGGTCAATTCTTCAGCTTTTACCTCTTCATAGAAGTCTTTAAACGCCCTGAAAATATCTTCCCTTTTATTTTGGAAATCTAATACAAAAGTGTCTTCTTTGCCTGCACACATTCTATTTAGGCGAGAAAGAGTTTGAACAGCTTGTATACCTGACAACTTCTTGTCCACATACATTGTGTGAAGCAAAGGTTGATCAAAGCCAGTTTGATATTTTTCCGCTACTAACAGCAATTGATAGTCGTCGGTATCAAATTGCTCTGGCAGTTCGCTTTCTTTAATACCCCCATTTAAACCTACTTCAGTATATTCTTTGCCTGGAACTTTTGGATCACTAACAGTGCCTGAAAAAGCGACCAATGACTTTACATCGTCATATCCTTTTTCTTGAATATATTGGTCAAACATTTTCTTGTATTCGACGGCTTGTAAACGAGAACTTGTTACGACCATTGCTTTTGCTCTGCCACCAATTTTATGCCTTACATGCTGTCTGAAGTGTTCAACCATCACTTCAGTTTTTTGGTATAAGTTGGTCGGGTGACTATTTAAGTTTCTCGCTAGTGCTTTGGCTGCTTTTTTTCTCTCTACATGAGGGTCGTTTTCGGACGATTTAGCGATACCGAAATATGCTGTATATGTCGTGTAATTTTTAAGAACATCGAGGATGAACTTCTCCTCTATTGCTTGCCTCATTGAATACTTGTGGAAGGGTACTTCTCCAGTAACTGGGCTAGGTTCATTAAAGACATGTTTTGTTTTGTATTTCGGAGTTGCAGTGAAAGCAAAGAAACTAATGTTAGGCTGTTTGCCGCGTTTCATCATCTCTCGACAAACGTCTTCAAAGTTGTCGATATCCTCGTCATCTACATCATGCTCTACCGCGTATATAGCCGCTTCTTGTGCAATACCGTCTTTATTTAAAACACCTTTTAGTTCCATAGCTGTTTCGCCAGACTGTGAGCTATGAGCTTCATCAACAATTACGGCAAAATTTTTACCAGCAGTACTAAATTGTAACGCCCCATCTAGCTGGTTTTCTTCATTCAGCTTTTCAATTGTTTCTGTAACAAAAGGGAATTTCTGTAAAGTGGTTATGATTATCGGTGTTCCATTAACCAATGCATTTACAAGCTGGCGTGTATCTTCATCAATTTTCTCAACAACACCTTGTTTGTGTTCAAATTGATATATGGTGTTTTGTAACTGCTGATCTAAAACTCGTCTATCAGTAACCACAATAACCGAATCAAAAATTCTATTCTCTTCTTCGTTATGTAAACTACTTAAACGGTGTGCTAACCAAGCAATTGAATTAGATTTACCTGAACCTGCCGAGTGTTCAACTAGGTAGTTACGGCCTGGCCCAACTTGGTAAGCATGTTTTATTAAGCTCCTAACCGCATCCAATTGGTGGTAACGGGGGAAAATCATGGTTTCTTTAGTGACTTTCTTAATGCCTTTATCGGTGAGAACTCGCTTTTCCTCAACTTGAAGATGCATAAAGCGACCAAGAATATCTAATATGCTGTCTTTGCTAAGTGTTTGCTCCCACAGGTAAGATGTCTTATAAGAATCATTTTGGCTCTCAGGATTACCAGCTCCGTGGTTACAGCCTTTATTAAAGGGTAAAAAGAACGTTTTATCACCATTAAGCCTTGTTGCCATAAAAACAAGCTGGGTATCAACTGCGAAGTGAACCAAGGTGCGTTTTTTAAATTCGAAAATTAGCTCTTTAGGGTCACGATCATGCTTGTATTGTCGCTTAGCGTGTTCAACGTCCTGACCTGAAAGCTCGTTTTTAAGCTCCATAGTGACAATTGGCACACCGTTGAGGAATAGAACGACATCCAATGAGTTTCTGTGTAAGTTAGAGTAATAAAGCTGGCGTGTAACACTTAAAATATTGTTTTTGTATAATGCCCAAGTTTCTTCATTTTTGTTGTTATTGGGGGCGAAAAACGCCATTTTAATTTTCTTGCCGTAACACTTAAAACCATGTCGAAGAACTTTTAGCGTACCTCTCGTATTTAACTCTTTGGCCAGCGTATCAACGATTAAATCCGGTGTGCCTTCACCATGTATTGCTTCTAGAGCTGACCATACCTTGGGTTGTGTAGTTTGAACAAAGCGAATAACTCGTAGTGGTTCAAGTGATTTTTCAGTATCAAACTCGTTGCTAATGCCTTGTTCGTAAAGATGTTTCTCTAGTAGGCAGGCTTCTATCGCGTCTTCAAATCGAGCTTCCGTATGTTTTTTCATCTTACTTCCTTACCCAACTAGAACAGGGCATTGATTGTCTAATTCTTCTAATTTCATACCATTCAATTCATCGTAGTGGTAATGGCGAATACTATGATCTCTAATAATATAACCTTCATCATCAACAAAACGACTGGGATCATCCATTGTTGAAAATACAAACTTTTTAAGATGAAGGCGCTTCTTTTCATTGGTGTATAAACTGATAATTGCCTGAACGGCTTTGCACCAAGATTCTGTCGCTGAAAGTTGGTCAACTAAGCTCTCAGGTAAAGAAGCCGATTTAAACTCAATACAATAAACCGACAATTTATTGCGATAAAGCTGGAAAATAACAAAGTCACATCGTTTAGACCAAGGCCGAGCATCGTCTTCTAAGAAATGAAATAGGGGATCTGTGTTACCTTTTTGATTTTTCAAATCCAGTTTGAGCGCAAGTATTTCACCGCTAAATGCCAAACGCACTTTTTGCTTACGCTCTGCACCACCTGCAAGGAAGATTTTTTCTTCTAAAACAACACGGCCACCATCCCGTTTAGTTATTTCATAGGCATTGGTGTTTAAGTAGGCTTTCAATCCCCTGAAATATTTATTTGCAACCACTGCCATGTCATTAATTTCCGTTACAAAACTCTGTTTTTCGAAGATCTATTTGTCCCGTTACCGCAGAGTTTACTAAAGCTGCTTGGTAAGCTTTTAATTGATCTATCGCCGTACTTACTTTTTCAGCCATTTCATCAATAGAATTAAGTTTCTTTTTCAAGTATTCGATAATCTCTACTTGCTCGGAGAGGGGAGGCTCAGGCATTAATATGTTCGCATATTTCTCGGCACTAAAATTTTGTATCGTTGCCTGTATTAAAGTTGAGTTTATGTTTGCCCAGTATGGGGAGCTATTTAAATAGTAATATGCAAATTCTGCCAAGATTGAATTGGGGTTTGTCCTAAACCTTATAAGGTAACCCGCATAAGCTGATTTCCCCCAGCTTGAGTCATATATAAAAGATTTTCCGACTGTTGCCCCGCTACGAGCTAACAGTATATCTCCCGGTTCTAATAAATATGGTTCAGCAATATTTTCTTCAAGAGATCTAAATGTATGTTCATGAAGTGAGCCATCTGGCTTAACATCTGTTATCCTAATGTAGCGGGGCAAATCTTTATCCGTTAACTCTGCCGCCTCGTTTGCACCATATTTAAGCTGTTCTGTAGCATGAAACTTCAAACGTCTGGTAGTCCAATGTTTAGGAATATTCCCTAAAAAGCCGCCATCAACACTCTTGAATTCAACATTCTTGTCCAAACCTTCTGTAATAACTTCACTAATTGCTGATAACCTTTGCTCTGCAAGTTTTTGCAATACTTTTTTATTTTTGGTGATTAAGTCATTTATTTTTTCACTCTTTTTATCTAAAAAAGTTACTATGTTTTTTTGCTCTGATAATGATGGAGACCATGTATAACAAGACTTTAAGATTGCTTGAGTTATACTGTAAACCTTGACTCCACTGACCTTTTTCCGTACCTGAGAACGAAAAACCTCACTGTTAAATAAGTAAGCCAAATATCTTGGATTATCATCCGAATGAAGCTTTG
This sequence comes from Neptunicella plasticusilytica, assembly GCF_047922965.1. Taxonomy (GTDB): domain Bacteria; phylum Pseudomonadota; class Gammaproteobacteria; order Enterobacterales; family Alteromonadaceae; genus Neptunicella; species Neptunicella plasticusilytica. The sequence goes on along the minus strand of NZ_CP150481.1, from coordinate 3,173,726 downwards.
CAATAACTGTATGGTAACCAGCAAAAGTTTCGTCATCGCTGTTTAGGTATGTGAAGTTGCCCGAACCTTCTAGATCTTCAGATGTATCTGCAAAAACAAAATCCCCCCTTTCAAGTAAAGAGTTTTTGTTTGTTTCTAGGTAGATTTCATCAACACATTTTAGTTGATCTATTGTAGGATTAACCTCAAAACCACATGTCGAGTGAATTTCACCATAGTTAACACAAGGTACACCGTCTTCTTTTAAATTAGCTTTGGTGATGCCTAAGCCTCTGCCGAAAGTGAATAAATGACGAAATCTGATTTTCCTCCAATGCTCAGGAAGGTCTAGTCCCTCAATAATGTCACTGGGCACTAAATTGTTGTATTTAGCGAGTTCCATTAAATTACCTCCGAAATCATTTTCATGATTTCTTTTTCTAATGCTTTAATTTCACCTTCAATATCTTTTAGTGGTCTTGGCTCTATGTAATCGTAAAAGTGACGGTTAAATGATATTTCATAGCCCACTTTTATTTTGGAATAGTCTATCCAGGCATCATCTCTGTATGGTAAAACCTCATTAGCTAAAAACTTCTCGCAATGCTCTTGGGCTAGTTCTAATAGCTTAGAAATGTCTATTTTACCTTTGTTTTTCTTAGTTTCGTAATCAAGCGGAAGTGGTAAATCAATTAATGGGTTCACTTCATCTCGTTTGCCGTTAATTAATATGCCACCCGGAAATGGGATACTCTCGTAATCTCTTAAATCAGAGTCAGGCTCAGGATGCCCCTTAGAATCTAAACAAGGTTGGGCAGTAGGGTCTTTTTCTGCTAAAGCGCCATCTGCAAGTAGTGCCTTTTTCATTGCAGCATCGAATTTTAATTCTGAACCAGCAAACAGCTTTTTAAGTTGGTTCTCAATAACTTTTCTATCTTTTACTAACTCACCATTTGCGTACAATTTTTGGGCTTCACTTAAAATTCTTAGCAGCTCTTCTTGGTCAGCCTTTCCAGCAGCAATTTCATCCGCTATAGCAGCTTTATCTTTGCGTTTAGCTGAAGTCGCTAAGTTTAAGAAAAAGTCAGAGTTTTTGATTCGTTCAATACGCTCATCATTAACAATAAAGTTTAATCTTAGCGGTCTTTCAACAGTAACTTTAAAATAGCCAAAGTCCTGATTATTAAATATTTTTGAAACAAAAATATCTCTATCTTTATCACGCTTTTTATCTTTCGGGCTATCTAAGTTAGTTCCTATTTGATTTAAAGTTCGGGTTACACCATCCTCAAAGTTGGCATATAGCTTTGTGATTTCAGAAATATGATCAGGTTCATTTACGTCTCCATTGACTGGACCTTCGCCAATTTTCTTGCGTTTGTCACCCAAGCTTTTTTTCATCTTCCACGCATAGTCGGTGGCATTGATCAGCTGAACTTTACCTTGTCTTCTAGGCTCTTTACGGTTAGTTACAATCCAGATATAGGTATAAATGCCGGTGTTATAAAACATTTGATCAGGCATGCCGACAATGGCTTCTAACATGTCATTTTCAATAATGTAGCGTCTGATATTACTCTCACCGCCACCGGCATCCCCTGTAAACATTGGTGAGCCGTTAAAGATAACGGCTATACGTGAGCCTCTGCCACCGTCAACACCGCCTGGTGCAGGGAGCTTGTATGATTTTGGTGGACGTTCCATTTTTGACATCATGTGCATCAAAAATAGCAATGCGCCATCATTAATGCGTGGTAAGCCAGGACCAAACCTTCCGTTGAAACCAAATTGATTGTGTTCTTTTGTTACGTTGTCTTTCTCTGGTTTCCACTCTACGCCAAAAGGAGGGTTTGCAGCCATGTAGTGAAACTTTTCATCAGGGTGTCCATCACCATCTGCAAAACCTTCTTTAAACTTGCCAGTGCCTAACGTGTTTCCGTATACAACGTTGTTGACATCTTCACCTTTGATCATCAAATCAGAGCCACAAATTGCATATGACTCAGCATTGTATTCTTGACCAAACAACTCAACGTTAGCGTCGCTATTGAGGTCTTCGAGGATAGTGCGTTCTGCTTCCGACAGTATTCCACCAGTGCCACATGCTGGATCGTAAATCTTAATTACTTTACCGGCTTTATGGATTTGTTCTTCCCCGGTGAAAAGCAAATTAACCATCAATTTAACCACTTCTCTAGGTGTATAGTGATCACCAGCTTCTTCGTTAGCTTGTTCATTAAATCGTCTAACGAGATCTTCAAAGACATTACCCATTTTGTCGTTTGGTACTCTATCTGGGTGCAAATCTACATCAGCCATTGCTTTAACAACCTCGTAGAGACGGTTAGCATCGTCTAACTTTTCGATCTCTTCGGCAAAACTGAATTTTTCAATGATGTCACGGGCTCTTTTTGAGAAACCAGCAATGAACTTATTGAGGTTAGCAGCAAGTTTATCGGGATCATCCAGTAAAGTTTTAAAGGTGAAATTTGAAGTGTTATAAAACTTAAGATCAAATTTTTGGAAGATGATTTGTTCGATAGTATCTTCATCTTGGTTGGCCTTTACCAGCTTTTCATATTGTTCTAAAACTTGCTGCTTGGTTTCAAGTAAAACAGAATCTAAACGTTTTAAAACTGTAAGGGGGATCATTACTCTGCGGTATTGAGGTGGTCTGTACGGTCCACGCAATAAATTCGCAATTTCCCAAACCTTATTACTGTGTTCTTTAAATTGTCCAAGTTCTATCATTTTCTATTTATCCATTGATTTTGTGTTAGGTTAGGGCCTAATTTTCAAAAAATTCTTCGTCTATTTTCTTCAGGTGTAATACCTGTTCGTCACGGCTGCCGATGTTGTATCGCAGCATGAGCTTCGCTAATTCAGTGCCGTTGATAAGTACAATGCGAGTACCTAAATTTTGTGCTGTCTCGATGGCTGATGCAGTGAACTCAGAAGTAGTAATAAAAATACCTTTCTGCGCTTTTTTTAGATTTAGCGCTCCGAAGAAGTCTCGGATGTCACCAGCACTTACGTTATTGCCTTCGGCATAACGCTTTGCCTGAATGTAGATTTGATCAACACCAAGTGGGTCTTGGTCTATAACGCCATCTACACCATTGTCGCCCGTTTTTCCTAGCGCATGGGCTGCACCTTCACCTGTACCGCCATAACCCATGGCGACGAGTAGCTCTATAAGCAAATCTTCAAAAAATGCTGGGGTGACTTTACGAGTTCTATCGAGAATATCTTGCGCTAGTGCATCGTTAATCTTTTTGTAAGCGGCTCTTAGTGCTTCATCAGGGGTGATGTCTTTGTCTGATTCTACATCAACGCTAGGCACATCTGATTCATTTGTCTTTTGCTTAAATGCGACAAATTCATCAAATTGTTTTAGATAGTGATTGTTAATTTTAACATTGGGATCTTGCAAAGCGGATATACCACGAGTGGTGATAACAAAATGTGCTCGTCGTGTGGTTTCAAGCAAGCCTGCTTTGGTTAGGTAAGTCCTGGCCCAACCAACACGGTTATCAAGAATTGATTGTCTGCCGCTTGGTAATGTCTCCTCACGTTCAGCTTCAGAAAGACAGAACTTATCTGCTAACTGATTTATCACATCACGTAACTTAACTTCTTTGCCATTAGCCTGATAAGCAATGTCGAGAAAGGGGCGCATGAATTCTTGGTAACTAGGGATCATCTAACATCCTTATTATCTATTCTTTTCAAATACTACGGCGTTGGACGTTGTAGCGAACCATTATAAACACATAAGTGTCAGAAATAATTATCAATTCTGGTGATATATAAAATACTGTTTTTAGAGCAAATCATGTTCTCTTAGCGACTTTTGCTTTATCGCATAAGCAATGGCTTCTACCTGTTTTTCGTCATACAGGAATTTATTGGTCTGTTTGAGATTGTTTGCACTGGCATACGTTGCAACGCCGCGTCAATCAGCCGATGTTTGCCAATGGTTTGGACGAAGAGTTAGCCAGAATTAAGCCGTTATTAGTCGGGCGCTAAATTGTCACTAAGCATGAATATTGGGAATGATGGCTTTTAATCGTTCAATATCCGCCGACCCAACGCCATGTTGTGCAAAATAATACTGCCATTCCTGGGTGAGTTGGCGTACTTCTTCAATGATTTTTTGTGCTTTAAATGTTTTAAGTCCGAAGCGCAGTGATTGGCTAAGTAGGTTAGCTACGCTACCTTCCCGGCCGTTATTGCCAATACCTATCCCATGTATTTTGGAATTGTTGATAGGTAATACGTCAAACGCGGGGGATAAGCGCCAGTGGGCTTGAGCAAACGGGTAAACTAATGCGTGGTTGCGCGAGTGATCATCGGTGTTACCCATCAATACGTTAAAGACCATGCGGTAGTAAAGGTCATGCGCATCGGTAGGCTCTGCGCCGTTTTTCATTATAAATTCGGCGAGTTGGCCATAGCTGTAGGTGGTGCTCAACACGGCTGAATTGACTTTATTTTGGCTAAATACTGAATTGGCACTCAGATAATGGCAGCCAGGTTTGCCTTTGTTTAAGTCAAATCGCTCAACCAACAAAACATCGCCATTAGGTGTCGTTTGTACTTTTGTATTCGCGACATGACAGGGTAATTCATCCAGCATGCGCATTGCGGCATGTTCTACTTTGACAATATTGATAATGTCATCAGGTCGATTGAATTTGGCAAGATAGGTAATATCGCCATCTTGAACAATGGTTTTAGGTCTGGCACCGCCCATGCTGGCACCGTATTCAAATGCTTTTTTAGCCTCGGGTGAAATTTCTTCATCAGCCAAAATGGCATCTTTGGCTTTTAGTAACATGGGCAAATCGCCCAAGGTATTTTTATTGTATTTGGGCTTTGAGTTGGTGCTGGAAAGGCTAAATACCAGTGCTCCCACTCCCATGCCAGATCCAGCAAGCAAAAACTCCAGTGCATTTTTAGGTTTAGTGGTGTGGAGGGATAATATTATTTTTTTCCCCCATGAATCGGCTCCGGCGTCAGACAGAACACCAAATAATCCCTGATTAAATTGGGTCGAATATTCCTGGTCTGTTAAAGGCAGGTTTACCGGATCAAGTGCAAAGGCATTGGGGCGACTCAGGTAACTTTTACCATAGCGGAACCGGCCTTTGTTAGTGACTTCATCTATTTGTATCACGCCACAAACGATGGGGACATCTTCCAGACCATCTATAAAAACATAGGCTTTAGAAGTCATTGTCCAGCTCACTGATTGGCTTACGTGATTTACGGCTCAGCTTGATTGTGGTGTTACTGAGTTGTTGGTCGATCACCTCTTGAATATCATCAATTAAATTCAGGTGTTCTAATATCAGGAACAGTGATTCAGCACTCACACTTTTACCATTTTCCATCGACGATATGGTATTGCGACCAACACCTACGCGCAGTCCTAGTTCTTGTTGATCCATAGTGGCACTTCGCGTGTTTTTAATGAGTTTCCCTATGGAAATAAGTAAGTGTTGATATTTATGCATGATATTTAAGGCATTAATTGGTTAATATTTAAAATATAGTGCATTTCTGGTTTTTGTCAATGATTGATTATTTATGCATAAGAAGTCTTATGATTAATAAATTAATCATAATGCTGCTTTGTGTGGGGCGTGTGCCTTTTAAGTTGAATTTAAATCAAGTCAGTGTCCCGTAACGATTTTTGCCTCACCTGATAGGCAATCGCTTCAACCTGTTTTTCATCAAAGGTGAATTTATTGGCCTTCATGATCGCATTAGCTAAATTGCGGGTGGAGGCGATTAGCAATGTCGGACTATTACTGGCATTGACATGAATATTTGCTAACTCTTTAAATTTTAAGTATTTTCGTACTGCGAGCTGTCGTACGGATGACGGACATGAAAAATATAAAGAGGACTTATGCAACATACCCCTGATTACTCCCGCTATTCACTGAAAGAACTTCAACAAGCCCGAGACACCATCGACGTCGTTGAATATCCCGAACGCGCTAATGAGCTGGATCGTTTAATTGCTCAACATCAACCAACCATTGATACCCATGCTTCACCACATAAAATATTAACCAAAGCACAGGTGAAATTTCACGGTAATACCTCCGAGTATTTTTCAATATGGATAGTTAACTTGATGTTGACCATTGTTACGCTAGGGATCTATTCGGCGTGGGCGACGGTAAGGAATAACCGCTATTTTTACGGTAACACTGAAATAGATGGTCATCATTTTTCCTATTTAGCTGAGCCGTTGCAAATTTTAAAAGGGCGTCTAGTGGCTGTAGTGTTGTTTGCGGGCTACTTTATTGCCAGTGCGCTTAATCCTGTGGTGGCGGTATTTATCGGCCTTGGTTTATTTGCTGCCATGCCATTTTTAGTGGTGTGGAGCATGCGATTCAAAATGCGCATGACGGCTTACCGTAACGTGCGTTTTAATTTTAAAGGCAATTACGGCAGGGCATTTTTACTGTTTGTTGTGCTGCCTATTGTAAGCGTGTTTACCCTGCATTTAATGCTGCCCTGGGTATTGAAAAGCATGGATGAATTTTTGCTGGATGAGCGTGGTTATGGTGACCGTAAATTTGATACCGAGCTGAGTACCGGTGAATATTACGCTACCGGTTTTGGTTGTGTGCTGATGGGTATTGTGTTGATGATAATATTTTCGTCTTTATTGGGCGGCGTAATGACTGCAACACAATCGACCAGCAGTGTAAGCGTGATGACAGTGGTGATGTTTGCATTTTATTTGATGGCTTATGCCATTGTGTATGGCTTTTATAAGGGCCGTATTCGTAATCACATTTTTAACCACAGCAAGATTGACGGTGTGGCAACATTTGATTCATCCATCGCGATTGGTGACTTAATCTTGCTTTACATTACCAACACTATTGCGGTTGTTTGTACTTTGGGTTTTGCTATTCCTTGGGCGAAAGTCAGAATGGCCAAGTTTTTTGCCAACGCAACCCAAGTGACTTTGTATGAGGGTATGAATGAGGTTGTTGCCGGTGATAGTGGTGATGCCAGTGCCATAGCGGAAGAAACCGCGACCTTGTTTGATGTGGATATCGCGCTCGGATAAGCCACTATGTTGCAAGGTCAATTGTATAAATCGGGCAGTGCCAGCGCATCTTCGGTAACCTTGCATTTGGAGGGCAATGAGTTAGTGATTTGTGCTGCGGAAAATGACTCCATTACGCGCTATGTGCAGACGCAACTCAAAGCTAAATCCCGTATTGGTAATTTGCCCCGTGAGGTGTTGATGCCTGACGGGGATTTTTTGGTGTTTCAATCCACACCGGATGTGGATAGCTGGCTGGATGGCAATGGGGAAGGCCGGGTTTCCAATATGGAATCCAGCCGGCACTGGATTTATCTGAGCCTGTTATTGGTGCCGCTGTCGTTATATGTGATTTTCGGTTTTGTATTGCCGTGGATGGCGGTAGCGATGGCCGATTATGTTCCCGATAGCGTTAAGCGCGTTGCGTCTCGTCAAACCCTGAATGCGATGGATCGTACTATTCTGGACGCATCGGAATTAGCGCCTGAAGATAAACAGCGCATCTTGCAGAGTTTTGAAGCTCTTGTCAGCCAAATTGATACCGAGCATAGGCAGTTTCATATTTATTTTCGTCAATCGGATGTGATGGGAGCAAATGCTTTTGCTTTGCCCGATGGCAGCATTATTTTTACCGATGACATGATTGAGTTGGTGGATAAACAACAACCGATTCTAGATGCGATTTTATTGCATGAAATTGGTCATGTTGAACACAATCATTCCATGCAAATGATCGCCGAATCATTAGTGGCAACGTTGACGATTAGCTATGTGTTTGGTGATTTAAGTGGTGCAGTTGAGTCCTTTATGGGTATTGGCAGCGCAGTGGTACAAAATCAGTTTTCCCAAGAGCATGAGTGGGATGCCGACAACTTTGCACTGAAGCAACTTAAACAGTTATCACGTAACCCCGATGATTTTGCCGCGGCGATGCAAAAGCTTGCAGAGCTACAACCAGAAAACAGCGAAGCCGCCGCGTGGTTTAGTTCGCACCCGATGCTGAAAGCGCGCATCGACAACGCCCAAAGTTACAATGGCAAATGAAAACTCAATAACATATCAAAAGAACCGAGTAATTGATCGCCTTACTGTTATTCAATGTTTGCAGGATGACTCATTGCTTGGATAACTGCGGTCAATCCCTCTTTCCTTAAAACAGGTTCAAATTCACTTTGCAGGCTGGATACCATACTGATTCCTTCTGCAACAATGTCGTACACCCGCCAAGGATGTCAATGAGCTTAGGTATAAGTTGGCTCAAGCTGGCAACTCGTACCAATAACGCTAAAAATTCTGTTAAGACTTACAAATGAGTCGTGTTTATATCTACAGTCTTGAGTTAACCACTTAAAAAGCTGCGTATTTTCTACCGCTGAACTTGAAGTTGGGCGTCACTTACTTTCCTGAACGTTTTATCAAATATGGTGGGCGGTGTAATATCCAACTAGGGTTGTCCAGGACGAAATAATTTAGTGTGATAAATCCGGCAAAATTTCCAACTAGGTCTGTTGTAATCATTGGATTTTTTACAATGATATTCTAGGTTTGACGCAGCGAATGCTTAAACTGAATATACGGCGAGCTATACAGTTATCGCTTGTCGTTGTTATAGGTAAAATTCTTGTAGTAAGGTAAAGTGAGTCGCTCACTAATTACAATTAATGGTTTTGAAAGTAGATGGTGAATTACAGTTTGTATTGTTTAAAAACTTGGTTCAATGTAAGACGTAAAGTATGGATACGGGTCTTTTTATATTCCATTTTTTTGTCAACTTACCAAGCATATTCAGCACCATTAGAAGTATACATAGCAGATTATCCTCCTTTTCAAGTGTTAGACGAAGAAAGCGGACATTCTGGATTTTCTGTCGAATTGTTTAAAGAAATAGTCAAGCTGACTGATCTTGAGGTGGAATATATAGCGGTGCCTTGGGTACGCGCACTTGCAAAAGTCGCTAAGCGGCCTAACAGTTTACTCTTTACCATGGCCAAAACACCGGAAAGAGACAAGTTGTATCAGTGGGTAGATACCATTTATCGGGTTAATGAGGGCGTGTTTGCTCTTGACGATAGAAAAGATATCAGTATTAACAAGTTAGATGATGTCCATCAATACACTATTGCGTTGCCAAGAGGCGATGTGTCGATCAAAACCTTGAATATTTATCCTGATCATATTCAAGGCGTTAGTATCGTTGAGCATCAAGCGCAATGCATAAAAATGCTTAAGCTGGGCAGGGTGGATTTAAATTATAACAATGATGTCGGTTTTTTTATGGCGGCGAAAATGATGGGATTAAAACCAGACCAATTTAAACAGGTTTTTGTTACTGGACAAGCTGAATTAGGGATTGCCGCTAACAAAACTATCGATATTGAAATTGTCACAAAAATCCGCAAAGCATTAGTCACTCTTAAGGCTAATGGCGTTTATAACAAACTTCAGGATACCTGGTTTAGCTCTAATTATTTATAAATCCTTTTTTCTGTGTTTTAGAAAGATGATTTGTTGTTGTGGTGATTAAAATAATATTCGTTGGCACTGAGCATGAGAAACGAGAAGACGAAAGCCAGCGGCTTTTCAGCCAGAATGGTTCGATGAATTATCCTGGCTGCGCTGCTGTAGGCGTGATTTTCTTTCAATAAGCAATAAGGCGCGATTAAGCGCCTTTATTGTGTAGATATCTATGTCATCGAGTACAAAACGACTGTTGTAAACAGAGCCTATTTTAAACGGTGTATTTACGACGAATTGCTAGACCGAATAATCCTATTGCCATCAGGGTTATTGCACCAGGCTCGGCAACGTCTGTCGATGCTTGAGGTGTGCGCACGAAAGCGACGCCAATGGCGCTTGCGCCGCTAGCTGAACGGCGATAATCTGCGCTATAAGCATCCGAGGTTAAGTAATTGAAGCCATGGAAATTACCTGCATATTTTACCGCGAAATCATCCATGACTATGGCAGAGTTGTACAATCCGTCTCCATTCATATCGTTACCGAACAATGCACCAGTAAAATCGACAGGATCATCACTACCCCTGGTATCCACGTTATCCGGATCGGTACTACCAAATAACGCCACCATCTGCAATTCAGCATCGGTACCGGTGTTTTCTACTGTTGGACCATCATAGTTTTTAGCCTGCTGGCCGGTGGTTTCACTTTCGTCCCAGGGCACTGTTGCACCTAATACAAAGGTATTGAATAGTGAGGCCATCTGTACGTTGGTCGCTAACTGCCATCCGGAACCATAAGTGATGCCATTAATAATACCGTCAGCGATATCTGCTAAGGCTTCATTGATGGTCATACCAACGGTAACGTCCCATTGCAGCCATTCCAAACCGCCGCCAGTAACAATGTTAGTCTCGTCGTCGAGGGTATAGTCGTGGTATGTCACTAGCGCTGCATTCGCAAAACAACTAGTAAACAAAAGACCAATTCCAACTATTATATTTTTCATTTTTTTACCTTTTATTGTAGTTCCCCATCTTCTTGATGTGCAGCATAATGACTTTGACGTCAGCCCACTATCCGATTTTCGCAAAACCCAAATTAAACAAATGATGGCGACTAAAATGTATGGGTTTATCCGGAGGACAACTGAATTAAGTACTTTTTGGCATGACATTGTTCTGCTTGCATTTTGAGCAAACAGCGTGGTAGAAACGTTCAACATCACCAATCCATTTTGCAAAACTTACAGACCTATATTTGGACGAATAGCTATGAATTTATGTTTCATTTGTGTCCATCATGCCTAGTCAAAATGCGTTTTTTCGCGAACATCCTTTACGTGATGCGTTTGAACAGCAGTTGGCTCAAGGCTGGTTGCCTCTAGAGATTAGCCAACTCTCTACCGGTACCTTCCATGGCCAATTGCGCGAGATCCAACATGATGATGTCAGTGTGTTTTTTGAGCATCAAAATTGTATGGTCCATAAGCGCGGTATTATGGACAGTCCGTTTTGCACTGTGTCGTTTGCGCGCTCGACGAATGCACAAGTAAGACTGTCAGAATATGATTCTCAAGATAATTTACTGTTTTTTATCCCCAGTGGATGCGAGATAGATGTTCAGGTTGCAAGTGATGTTGAAACGGTTTATTTCCGGTTTAATCAATCTCACTTTCTGCAGCGGGCAAGAGCCATTTCCCCTCAATGCTGGGAGGCGGTGCCAGAGGATATGCTTGTTTTTGAATCTCCGCTTCGAAAGCCGTTAGAAGCCTTTGCCAACAACCTTTATTCACACCCTTTGTTTCAATCAGGTGCGGAAATGGCTGATGATAATCAAGCCTTATGCTCATCCATTGTAGACAGGCTATTGTTGGCGTTGGATGCGTCATCGGTTAGCCAACAGCCTCAACAGGATTTAACTGCTCGCCGACGCGCCAAAGCCAGGGTAAGTGAGGCTATGGAATATATTGATTCCGTTCTTGCCAATGGTATCTGCCCGACTATTGTGGATATCTGTATTGAACTAAACCTGAGTCAACGCAACCTGCAATATAGTTTTAAGAAGATATTGGGCTTCACACCTAATGCTTACCTTTACTACCTTCGATTAAACCGCGTGCGCGCTCAACTGAGTAAACCGGACAACAATGATGTTACGGTAACCAAGGTGGCAATGTATTGGCAATTTTGGCATTTAGGTCGATTTGCCAATGAATATTTGCATTTATTTGGAGAACTTCCCTCTACCACGCTACTTCGGGCCCTTAAAATAAATAGATACTAGGTAACTAGAAGTTAGTTATTGTTCCAAAACATCTTTTGCCTCAGCTAACAAGCAATCCATCAATCTGCATTTTTATGATTACATAGGTATTTCGTTGTTTGCGCGGATCCAATCTACAATACGCTTGGTGCGCTATAAATCTGGGTCACATTTATTAATGTATAAAAATGGGAGAAGCTGATGAAAAAGTTGTTCATTGTTGTGGGGCTGCTGGCGGTGATGTTGGCAGGCGGCGTTTGGTATCTGTTTAGCGGAGCAGATGAGTTTATTCGCAGCCAAATTGAAAAACAGGGCAGTGCTTTTCTGGGAACTTCTGTGCAAGTGGCATCAGTTAAGCTTACTCCGCAACAAGGTCAACTGGTGATTAGCGGTCTGGAAGTTAACAATCCGGACGGTTTTAGCGATGCAGATGCCATCAGTTTTGCCCTGGTTTCTCTGGATCTCGGCGGTGCGTTCAGCGAGCCCTATTCTATTCAGGAAATCCGAATAGATAAACCGGAAATACTCTACGAGGTTGACGCCTCCGGTGAGGGTAACTTGATGGTGCTAAAGCGCAACCTGCAAGCAAATTTACCTGCACAGGACTCTCCCGTAACATCGGATAACGAGACAATGCCGTTAATTACCATCGGCAATGTTGTCATTGCCAATGCACGCCTCTTGATTGATTTCGAAAAACTCGATACTGGCGAATTAAAACTGGACAAAAAAAGCTATAACGTGACGCTACCTACTTTTAATGCCGGGCCGCTAGGTCAGCCAGACGGTTTGCCCGCAGATAAAGCAATGGCTGCTATTCTCGACAGCATGCTGGACAATATCATTGCCCAGGCCAAATCTCGCGCCAAGGATATTCTGGCAGAAAAGGCCAAGGAAAAAGTCAAAGAGAAAATTGATAAAGAGAAAGAAAAGTTACTGGATAAGGCTGGCAGTAAACTTAAAGATTTACTGGGTAAAGATTAGTGTTAGTTTACTTCGCCCCGACAAGGGGTGATTGACTAACATAGCTGGATGTTAGTCAGTCGGCATTGTTTAACGATGATAAAAGATAATCGGCGAGCCAATATTGGCTCGCCGGTTTTTTTATTGGTCAATGTTTGGGGTAACGACTTGCTTACCGTCCAATGATACCGGCAACATAATGTGGGCATAAGGCGTGTCGCCCCACATTACGTAGGGGCCCCCGACGGTAGGATCGGTAGGGATATTTTTTAACATGCTTTTAGGAACAATGATCATAATATGTGGACCGGTTTCAACGTAGTCCTTGGCGCTTTTGTGATCGTTGTGATACGGGGTTGCGTTACTGACGCCGGAACCAGTAGGTTCACCTTGTAGCATATATGAAATACCGATGGTATCGGTTTTAAATTCTGCTTTATTCATCAATGCTTGCATCATTTCCATCCATAAAGCGTCGTTGCACATTGGTGCTTTATCTCCGCGCATGGTGTCGGGAAAACACGTCCAGCCGTTGCTACCTTTTCTTAATTCTGTGCCGTCAGTATCCATGATGGTTGCATGCTCACTAATGGAGGCTGGAGCCGCCGACATGGCGCGTTGTATTTTTTCGTCTGCAGAGTCAGCCGCGTAAGTCGATGTGGCAATAACGGACAGCGCAGTAAGCGTTAACAAATGTACTTTGTTCATGATTTGATCCTGTTTCTAAGTGAGGGATAAAAGTCCAACATTGACTGCTGCGGAATGTTTACTGTGGACGGGAATCTGAATTCACCGCTAAGTATAGGCAGAAGAAAAAGGATTATTTCAGTAATTAACAAAACCTATTAAAATTAGGTAGTTAATAATAAAAATTTTTAGCTCAATACTAAATCAAGTCATTTTTCTTAAAGGTCATTGCCTAACCGGATAGGCAACCATTTTTATCTGTTTTTCATCAAACAAATATTTATTCCCTTTAAATTCAAGAGCTCACCCGATTACGTGCTGATGGCTTTGGTTCGCCATATTTGTGCTCTTTGATATAGGTTGACCGGAATTATAGAGATTATGGTAAAAATATTCAGTTGGCGTAAAAAAAGCGTAAAGAAAATATAAAAATAGCGTAAAATATACTCAAATCTGCAACTGGGCAACAGACTGTAATGAGAAAATATCCAACAGTTTTTCTTGATGGTATGCCCTAAATTTCGGCCATCGAGATGTTGGAATGTAGAGGAAGTTTTCAATGTTAAGACGTATATCTATTGGGCTGCGTTCCGCTTTAGCTTTCAGTATTGTTGGTGGGTTGGTGTTGGTATTGGGTGTAATCGCTATTATCAGGCTTAATGATTTTCATTCTGAGATGAATGTTATTGCCGATCATAGAGTGCCGGCGTTAGAGTCAGCGATGGGCATCATGTCTGAGTTCTATCATTTCAGATTACAAAATGCCAACGTGCTGGGCTCACAAGGCCAACGGCAAATAGAATATAAAGCACAAGTGGTTAAGGCAAAAAAGTCTTTGGATGACTTGCTTGATACCATGGCGAGTTTGGCCCGGGCTCAAGAGGCAAAGGATTTAATGTTGGCTTTGGAGAAGGATATAAAGGCCTTTTCTGACTATCAACAGCAACAAATGAACTTACTGGAGAAGGGAGATTTGGAAGGCGCGCTGTTATTGCAAGAAGGGCAAATGAAAGTTGTGCGTCAGCATGTGACTGAAGTGGTTCGGGATATTGTCAATTTTCAGCGTCAACGAGTTGATAGTAGCCACACCAAGGTTGCCGAAATATTCAATCAGTCTATTTGGATTATTTCGCTATTGATGACTATTGCCGTGGCAATTGTGGTGCTGTTTGCCTGGTTATTTACACGCAGCTTGGTGACACCAATGAAAAGAGTCTTAAATTTGGCTGAATCGATTGCTAGTGGTGATTTGTCGAAGTCTATCCGGGATGACGGCAAAGATGAAACCGCCAACATGATACAAACGCTAGCTAAAATGCAAAGTAATTTACGTGATACGATTAATCAAATTCAAGAGTCATCAGGCCAGCTTGCATCAACTTCTGAAGAATTAAGCGCCATTACTGAACAATCTACTCGTGGTATCAATTCGCAAAACGAACAGTTAGAACAGGCCGTATCCGCTGTAACCGAGCTAACAGTGGCCGTGGAAGATGTGGCCGAAAATGCGGTGTCAATGTCCAAGGAGTCGGAATTAGCAGAGCAAACCGCCAATTCCGGACGTCAGCAAGTTGAACATACTATTGAAATGGCCAATTCACTGCTTACGGAGCTTGAGCAGACCATGTCCGGTGTTAATACACTTGCAGAACAGGTAAACAGTATTGGTACTGTATTGGATGTTATTCGTGCTATTGCCGATCAAACTAATTTACTGGCTCTTAATGCCGCGATTGAAGCCGCGAGGGCTGGAGAATCAGGCCGTGGTTTTGCTGTTGTGGCTGATGAAGTTCGGGCTCTGGCACATCGTACTCAACATTCCACGACAGAAATAGAGCAGGTGATTCAGGCTGTTCAGTCGGGCACTAAATCAACCGTCAGTTCCATGCACAGTAGCCATGAAAAAGCGCAAAAGAGCTTGGAAATATCCAAACAGGCTGGCGATGCGCTGTTTGAGATTACTCAATCAGTGTCGCGTATTAACGAGCAAAACATGACGATCGCCAGTTCAGCTGAAGAACAAGCTAATGTTTCGCGGGAAGTGGATCAAAACCTGACCAATATTCGGGATATTGCCAACGAAGTGGCAACCGGAGCCAGTCAATCCAGTACAGCCACTCAAGAGTTATCCAAGCTGGCTGAGGCATTGAGCCTACTAACCAGAAAATTTCGTATCTAGGCTCACAGGGCATATGCATAACGGATTACAAACAGAAGGCTACTAAAAATAATGCCGCTCACTTCAGGTGAACGGCATTTTACGTTTCTAAAATGTTAATTTTGTTATTATTTTGTTTGTTTTGGTTCATTTTGCTATTGTGAGCTTTATTTATCATAAAATTAGTTAGGTATAATGACCTTTTTAGCTCAATAAAGTGTATTTATGAATTTAATACGCTTAAATAAAATATATTATTATCAATAGATTAAATTTAATATTAATGGATTTGTTCTATTTATAGATTTTAAATATTAATAATTTACATAATTGCACTTTATCCATATCTGCATGATTGTTATCATACGCACCCATATTTATCGGTTTTGAGTCATTCAATCGCTTCAAATCGCTGTTGTTATTGGTTGTCAAGGTAGTTAAATTTCGATGCAGTCGTCTATGCCATTTTCCAAACTAGTCTGTTCCAAACTGGAACGGGTAGCCGGTTATGGTGTGCTGTTAGTGCTATTTTTTGGCCTTGAAATCCTACTTGATATATGTGGTATTACCGACAGCGCCGCCGAATTTATTGGCCCGTTTAATCAACTGCCGATTATCGAGTTTTTTACTGCAGCCTGCATCAGTGCATTGATTGTGGTGGCACAATTAACTCGCCCAGTACTATTTTTATTGTGTTTGTTACTCCTTGATTTACTCCACTTTTTGCGCCTGTTCGGCGCAACGCTTAACCGGAAGATCGTTACTCTTATCGATACCTCTGTCCGCAGCCTGTTGCAGTACGCTCATGGGTGTCGGGCACCTCCATTTAGCCAGTAATGATTGTTGTTTGATTCGCTTAACTTCCTGCGGGAGTTAGCGGTTCAAGGTGCTGGTTTCAATTTCCTTTTTTTCGGTCCTTGTGATCGGCCCCTGCAGTCATTTGGCTTAATACTTCCGACCGTTGTCGGAGTTCACATATCGTTCTTCGTGGGCGATGACGTTGTCAATCTCTGGGTTAAAGGAAACATTGTTTTGTTTATTCGAAACCTTTACAAACTCGCTTTGCTTGCCACTGGTTTGGTGCTGTGTGGCTGTTCTGGCGGGATACTCGATCCTAAAGGTCAGGTGGGTGTAGACGAGAAAAACCTGATCATTATTTCCACCATTCTGATGCTGTTAGTGGTGGTGCCGGTGATCTTTTTGACCTTGTATTTCGCCTGGAAATACCGAGCAAGTCAAAATGTTGAAATCTATGCGCCCAAATGGGCCCACTCGACCAAAATAGAGGCGATAGTGTGGTTAATTCCCATCATTATTGTGGTAGTGCTTGGTGTGATTACCTGGCAATCCACCCAGGACCTTGACCCTTACAAACCACTGGAAGGCAAGGGTAAACACATGACAGTGCAAGTGGTGTCACTGGACTGGAAATGGTTGTTTATCTATCCGGAGCTTGGCATTGCGTCGGTTAACGAACTCGCTTTTCCAGCCGGCGTGCCGGTGGAATACAAGATTACCTCTGAAAGTGTGATGAATTCGTTTTTTATCCCACAACTGGGTAGCCAGATTTACTCGATGGCCGGGATGGAAACACAAGTCCACCTGATTGCTGATCATCCCGGCACCTTTGACGGTTATTCAGCCAACTACAGTGGTGCCGGTTTTACCGGTATGCAGTTTAAAGCCATTGCTACCCCATCGCAGGCCGAGTTTGACGCATGGGTTGCAAAGGTGCGCCAGCAAGGTGGCGATTTAACCAAAGCCGAATATCAACAGCTCATCCAACCGAGCGAAAACGATCCAGTAGCTTATTTTGGCCATGTACAACAGGGTTTGTTCCATTCCATTGTCATGCACTACATGCAGGGCTACGGCGAAATGGACTATTACACAAAACCGAAAGATTCCGCTCACATGGGCCACATGCAAATGGGGGCAGGGGAGTAATTATGTCATTGTTTGGAAAATTAACCTGGGACGCCGTGCCCTTTCACGTACCGATTGTGATGGCCACCCTGGCGGTGGTTGCCATTATCGGCCTTGTCATCGCAGCGATGATGACCAAGCACAAGAAATGGGGCATCTTCTGGCGCGATTGGGTCACGTCGATTGACCACAAAAAACTCGGCATTATGTACATTGTGCTGGCACTGGTGATGCTGCTACGCGGTTTTGCCGATGCGATTATGATGCGAACTCAGTTGGCCGTCGCCACTAGCGGTGCAGAAGGTTATCTGCCTCCTGAACACTATGATCAAATCTTTACCGCACATGGCGTGATCATGATCATCTTTATGGCAATGCCATTTATGATTGGCTTAATGAACATCGTCTTGCCGCTGCAAATTGGCGCGCGTGATGTGGCCTTCCCGTTTATGAATAACCTGAGCTTCTGGCTTACCACCGGTGGCGCGATTTTAATCAACCTGTCACTGGGTGTGGGTGAATTCGCTAAAACAGGTTGGGTGGCTTATCCGCCGCTATCGGAGCTGGGCTACAGTCCGGGGGTGGGAGTTGATTATTATATCTGGGCCTTACAGATATCCGGGTTAGGCACGTTGTTGACCGGGATCAACTTTTTGGTGACAGTATTCAAGATGCGTGCGCCCGGCATGAAACTGATGGATATGCCGGTATTCACCTGGGCCTGTACCTGGGCCAATATCCTGATTGCTGCGTCTTTCCCGATCCTGACCGCGGTACTGGCGATGTTAACTCTGGATCGTTATCTGGATTTCCACTTCTTCACTAATGAAGCCGGTGGGAATGCCATGATGTATATCAACCTGTTCTGGGCTTGGGGACATCCCGAGGTCTACATTCTGATCTTGCCTGCCTTTGGTATTTTTTCCGAAGTTATCTCTACTTTTAGCGGTAAACGTCTGTTTGGTTATAAATCGATGATTTATGCCAGTGGCGCTATTTCGATTCTGGGCTTTGTGGTTTGGTTGCATCACTTTTTTACCATGGGGTCCAGCGCTAACGTTAACGCCTTTTTCGGGGTGATGACCATGGTGATCGCGGTGCCCACCGGGGTGAAACTGTTTAACTGGTTATTTACCATGTACCGTGGCCGTTTGCATTTTACGCCGCCGGTATTATGGACGCTGGGTTTTATGGTGACCTTTACCATTGGTGGTATGACGGGTGTGTTGCTGGCCATTCCCGGTGCCGACTTTGTATTGCATAACAGCCTGTTTTTGATTGCCCACTTCCATAACACTATCATCGGTGGAGCTGTGTTCGGTTATATGGCCGGTTTTGCTTATTGGTTCCCTAAAGCGGTGGGTTTCAAACTGGATGAACGTTGGGGGAAAGCCTCATTCTGGTGCTGGTTTATCGGTTTCTTTGTGGCCTTTATGCCGTTATATGTACTTGGCTTTTTAGGTATGACCCGGCGTTTAAACCATACCGATAATCCGGACTGGAATATGTGGTTATATATCGCTTGTGGCGGTGCTGTAATCGTGATGTTCGGTATTTTGGCGCAAATCATTCAGTTGGTTGTGAGCTACAAAAACCGTGAAGTATTAAACGATACCACTGGCGACCCCTGGAATGGTCACA
The DNA here is from genome assembly GCF_047922965.1 of Neptunicella plasticusilytica. GTDB lineage: Bacteria > Pseudomonadota > Gammaproteobacteria > Enterobacterales > Alteromonadaceae > Neptunicella > Neptunicella plasticusilytica. Next base: position 3,154,572 of record NZ_CP150481.1, on the reverse strand, counting down.
CACTGGAATGGTCAACGGCGTCTCCTCCTCAGTATTACAACTTTGCTGAAATCCCCACAGTGAGTGATATCGATGCCTGGACGGAGATGAAGGAGAAAGGTCAGGCCTATCAAAAGCCTGATTATTATCTGCCGATCCATATGCCGAAAAATACCTCTGCCGGGGTGTTAATGAGCGCCGGCTTCACTACTTTCTGTTTTGCCATGATTTGGCATATCTGGTGGCTGGCCGCGGTTGGCTTGCTGTTTGGTATCGGGGTGTTTTTCAGACGTTGTTATAGCAAAGATGTGGATTATTACGTGATGCCGGAAGAAGTAGCAGAAATTGAGCAATTACATCTACAAAGTAACCATCTGCAAAACGTACATATTCAAAACAACCGGGAAGGAGCTAACGCATGACCGCTATTCCAGCAAGTTTGAATCCGGGCACCGGTGCCGGACATAACGACGGGCACGCTCATAAACATGGGGATGGACATGAACATCATGCCCATCCCAGCAACAATGTGTTTGGTTTTTGGCTTTACCTGATGACTGACTGTTTGTTGTTTGCCTCTTTTTTCGCCACTTATGCCGTGTTGTTTATGAACACCGCTGGCGGTGTGTCGGGCAAAGAGATTTTTGATCTGAATTATGTGGCCATCGAAACCGCCGCATTATTGCTAAGTAGCATTACCTTTGGGTTTGCGATGATTACTGCCCATGCCAAAAACAAACAAGCCACACTGATTTGGCTGGCTGTGACTTTTGTCTTTGGTGCGGTATTTATAGGTATGGAAATTAACGAGTTTCATCACCTTATTAGCGAGGGCAACGGCCCGCAACGCAGTGCCTTTTTGACCAGTTTTTTCTCGCTGGTGGGATTGCACGGGTTGCACGTGACTGCGGGCCTTATCTGGATGACCACCCTGATAATTGAGGTGGCGCGTCATGGTTTAGGCCATAAAACTGTCACCCGATTAAGTTGCCTGAGTTTGTTCTGGCACTTTTTGGATGTGGTCTGGATCTGTGTTTTCAGCGTTGTTTATTTAATGGGAGCCATGTAATGAGTGTCAGTAATCTTCAAGTATTAGAACAAGCTAACGCCAGCCACGGAAGTGATCATGGCACTGATCATGATGCGTCGCATGGTGATGTAAAATCCTACCTGATTGGTTTTGTACTGTCGGTGCTATTAACCGTAGTGCCTTTTGCCCTGGTGATGCACGGTGGTTACTCTCAGGCAATCGTATTGTGGAGTGTGGTGAGCGCGGCAGTGGTGCAGATTTGGGTGCATCTTAAATATTTTCTACACCTGAACTTTATTACTGAAGAAGGCAAAGCCAGCTCCATCGCATTTATTTTTAGCGCGTCGATTATTGTGATGGTGGTTGGTTTGTCGGTGTGGATTATTTACGAATCCAACGCGATGATGATGTACTGACGCCAGTCGGTACATTCCGCCCATTGAGGAGACTCGCTATGTTGCGAAGATATTTGCAAGTGACTAAACCGGGGATAATTTTTGGCAATCTGATCTCGGTAGCAGGCGGCTTTTTTCTCGCCTCTCGAGGTCAGATTGACTGGCAACTAATGCTCGCCACCGTGGTGGGGTTATCCTTGGTGGTCGCTTCGGGGTGTGCGATTAACAACTGCATTGACCGTGATATTGACGCCAGAATGCAACGTACTCGCCAACGGGTGACGGTGACGGGAGAAATGTCACTTTTTGCTGCGTTAAGCCATGGAGTTGTACTTGGTATAGTCGGTTTTGCATTGTTGGCCATTTACACCACTGGCATGGCGGTATTTTTTGCGGCTTTGGGGTATGTGGTGTATGTAGGTATTTACAGCTTATATATGAAACGCCATTCGGTTTATGGCACTTTGGTGGGTAGTTTATCCGGCGCCGTGCCGCCGGTGGTGGGTTACTGCGCGGTAACCGGCCAATTTGATGCCGGTGCAGCTATTTTGTTGATTATGTTCAGCTTGTGGCAAATGCCCCATTCCTATGCGATTGCCATATTCCGTTTTGATGATTATAAAGCGGCTAATATTCCGGTCTTGCCGGTGGCCGAGGGGATTGATAAAGCCAAGTTACATATTTTGCTGTATATCGCTGTTTATGCGCTGGTGACCCTATTATTACCGATTAGTGGTTATACGGGCGTGGCTTTTATGGCGGTGACGTGTATTAGCAGTTTTTGGTGGTTACTGATGGCCTTGCGTGGTTATCGACGAGACATCAATATAGTGGGGTGGGCTAGACAAATTTTTGCTTATTCTATTCTCAATATCACAGCGCTGAGCCTGACCATGGCACTGGATTACCAAAATATCGCGCCACAACTGGTGATGTTAAATTAGCGCTCCAGCGCCGAACATCAATGGCACGGGAACCATGCCATTGATGTTCAAATATTACATTGCGTAAAACGCATCAACCAAATCACCTACTTTGACTTCGCTGGCGATAGCTTGAGCACTCAGAAATGTGTTAATTGCTTCACGATCTTCATCGGTCGCATTGCCATAGCGGTCTGCCGAGGTCACCGAACCTTCTAGCCATTCGCTGTCATTATCAAGGGTAATGTAAAGATGGCGGCTATCGACTAACTCGGCAAAATGGTTAAAAAATTGCTCATAATCGGCTTGTGAATCAGCCGTTAACTTGCAGCTAAATTCAAACCCCAGGATGGCAAATTCATCCAGGTACAATTTTTTACGTATGCGTCTGTTGCGGGTGGTTTTTTCTGACATGCTGATACCTATAAAAAGCGAAAAAGGATTAATTGTTACCCGGAGAAAATAATGACTCACGGGGTTAAATTGCGCGCATACTAACAGCTTTTTGCAACGGGCATTGAAGTAAAACACCGCTCACTCATTCTTTTATACCGATCTTGCGCAACCAGGCATAGATTGGAACAGCGGAGCTTGGTCACTGGCATGACTGATTGTTGATTTGTCGCTATTATTAATCAGTGGTTTTAAACAAAGTGCATAAGGGAAGAAATGAATAAGAGCTTGCTAGTATCGTTGCTGCTTTTTTGTAACGCCGGATATGCCTCGACCGATCTGCTTCGATGCAAAAATAAACTGGTGATGGAGGGGGATTCGACTTATGAAGTCAAGAACAAGTGTGGGGAACCGGATTCTGAACAGAATTCAGGTTACGTAAAGTTCGATGATGCCTATGTTAAGGTTACAACGTATTTTTACGACTTTGGTAGTGGCCGATTCTTACAAATCCTTGAGTTCCGGGATGGCAAGTTGTATAGCATCACCGAGGGACCTCGAAATTGATTCAGTCCCGCTTTATCAATCTCAAAACGTTCACTAATTCAACTCTATAATCTGATTGGAAGTTTCGACTCGAACTGGATGTATGAATAAATTTGTGTAAGCTTTAATTTTTCGCATCTTGATAGAGCCGACTATGAAAATAAATTTAAGCACAATCAAATGGTTAATCTTAAACTTGGGGTTGCTAGCTATGGTGTCATTTAGCACCAGTGCAGCCCAAAGCGCTTTGCAAGTCCAAACCACAAAAGGCCAAATAGAAGGTATATACGCGCAAGAAAGCGATGTATATGAATTCAAGGGCGTGCCCTATGCTAAACCGCCGGTAGGCGATTTGCGTTGGAAAGCACCGCAACCAATGGAATCCTGGCAAGGTGTTAAACAGGCTAAGTCTTTTGCTTCGCGGCCCATGCAGTTGCCAATATTTGGTGATATGAATTTTCGCTCGCCGAAGATTAGTGAAGATAGCCTATATTTGAATATCTGGAGTAATGACTTAACCCCGCAGAACAAACAGCCGGTGTTAGTTTATTTTCATGGTGGCGGTTTTATTGCCGGCGATGGTTCCGAACCTCGTTATGATGGTACCAGCATGGCGCAAAACGGTATTGTAACGGTGACGGTGAATTATCGTTTGGGTATATTCGGTTTTCTTGCTCATCCCGAACTAAGTGCTGAAACTGACTACGCCGGTTCGGGTAACTATGCCTTTTTAGATCAGGTTGCGGCGTTACATTGGGTCAAAGACAATATTGCCGCTTTTGGTGGCGACCCGCAGCGTATCACTATTGCTGGCGAATCGGCGGGTTCCATGTCGGTGAGTGCCTTGATGATTTCGCCATTAAGTAAAGATTTGATTGCCGGGGTGATTGGTGAAAGCGGCTCGGTAGTAGGTTCGAATCTTTCTACCAATTCATTGCATACGGCAGAGCAGAACGGTATCGAAATAGTCAATAAATTGGCTGCCAAATCTATTGCCGAGCTGCGCAAGCTCGATGCTCAACAGTTACTGGATAAAACCGCTCAGCAACAGCTTATCTGGTTTAGACCTAATATCGACAACCATTTCTTCCCAGAGGATCCGTTGCAAATGCTGCAAAAAGGTCAATACGCTAAGGTGCCTTTGTTGGCAGGGGTTAATTCTCAGGAAGGAAGTTTTAATCAGGTTTTGGGCGAACGTCCCCCCACTGTGGAAAATTATCAGACAGCAGTAAAACAGTTATATCCAGAACATTATCAACAGTTTGTCGAGCTGTATCCGGCCACCGATAGCGGCTCGGTAATGGATGCCGCGCAGGAGTTAGCCAGTGATCGATTTTTAAGTTACAGCACCTGGATATGGGCGGAACTGGTCAATCGCGGCAGCGAGCATGATGTTTTTTATTATTTATATGCGCATCCAAGACCACAACTGGCGCCAGAGTATGATGATATGGAACCGGCACTGGCCGGCGGTTTGGTAAAAAAAGCCAAGGATAAACCCGCACAACCCAGCAGTCGGGGCGCTGTGCATTCGGCAGAAATTGAATATGCCATGGGGAACCTGGCCAGCAATAAGGTATTTGACTGGAATGACGATGACTACGCCATATCCGCCAATATGCAGCAGTATTTTATCAATTTTATCAAGACAGGTAACCCTAACGGGTCTGAGTTACCCGAGTGGCCTGAATTTGCAGATAACCAACGTATTGTGATTGATAAACAAATAACGACGCAAGATATGTCATTGCTGCGCAAACGTTATGAGCTAATGTCTGCCATTAATGGTTTTGATTTGAAGTCGGGTAAATAGCACAGTTAACGCCGGTCAACTTTTTGGCTGACTGGCATCTGGTTTGTAACCGCGTTTAACGCTCTGTTTTTTGCTGGTAGTCATTGTTAGTGCCATGGATTTGGTATGAGGCACTGGCACAGCCGATTAAATAAAGTGTTGCCAATGATAACAGCAAGATTCGCGTTTTTTTCATAATAAGTCCTGGTTGGAGTTTTGTTGAGTCGCCTTGCGGTTGCCCAACAATATCAATTCATCTCATTCGCGCCTCATTGATTAAGGGAAGCCAACTAGGCTTCCCTATTATCGCGCATATTGTGGTTTGCCGGAGCGCTATTCGAAACGGTAAACCACTTTCATATTATCGGTAACGTCATTCGCGTTGAGATAGGCGATGGTTCCCGGCTGTTGTAGCAAACGCTTTTCAATTTCTTGGGGATTGTCCAAACCTTTAGGAGGTTTACCCTTGCCGGTAAACACCAATGTTGTCCAATAGGCTTTTAATTGCATTGGCGTTTTACCTGATATGGTCTGGTAAAATCCGCTGCGCATATCGCCCCGTTTAATTTCGACTGGTGTGGCTTTTTCACCGTTCGGGAACTGTTTGGTTCGCGCCAAAAAGATGTTGGCAATACTCTGGGGATCGAGGTTTTTTAACGACGATGATTTGGCGACAACCACTACCACTTCTGCATGTGCCACAATGCTACTTAACAACAATATTAATAATATGAAGGGTCTCATTAGTAGACTCCTTCAATAGATAAGGTTAATGCACTGCCACTGGTACTAACAACACCTCCGCCGGGCCTGGCTCTATCCTGATAGCGGTTTTTCTCCAGTTGGGTTTTAACCGCCAGGTTTTCACTCAGGTTCCAGCGTAAGCCTGCAGCAACGCTGTAGTCATTCAGCTCCGTTCTGGTGGGGGGAGGTCTTGGATTGTCTGGGGGTGGCCCTTGTCCATTCTGTTGCTGTGAGCCTTGCGACCCATTGTTGCGTTGCTGCGGATCCAGCACTTGTCGCTTGCGACTGGCAAATATATAAGGGGTAATATGATCAATGGCGTAGCCAATAGAAAGATATTGCATTGAATCGTTAGGCGTGGAATCGGAATCACTGGCAGATAAACCGGCATTAATTACAAAATGGTTAACCCGAGTTTCTGCTTCTAAACTCGCCATCACTACATCGCCGTCAGCAACAATCAGCTCGTTGGTTACCGGGCTGTTTATCGCATAATTTGCCTGGATAAGTCCCATACGTAGCCAAGTATCTTCATATTGGTAACGGATAGTGGTAAGTTTGATATTTTTATCATGTACTTCTGAGCGTTGATGATCGGCTTGCCCAAAACCTACTTGAAAGTCCCAAAAGTGTTCACCGGACGAATACTTCTTGACCAGCTCAACACCTTGGTATTCGTTGAATCCGCTGGCACCGTTGCCCGGTGTTAATGGCCTTGTCCACAGGCGTGAATAGCCAATTTTGCGCATTTCTGTGCCTTGCAAAAAAGGTGTCTGGAACTGGCCAACTCGCATACTGAGGTCATTGTCAAAATCATAATTGGCATAGGCCCAGTCAATGGAATAATCCAGCTTGTCATCGCGATCAATAAACGCGGCGCCCTGGATAAATACACTGAACCTGTCGCTGACCTGATACTGGAGTTGCCCGCCCATTAATGAATTATTCAGGTTAGGTTTGCCCTTTTCGAACAGATGTCGTTCGCCTGCAGGACTCACCATACTGATGTCAGTGTTAGTTTGGGTGACTCCCAGAGTGAAAAAACCGTTGAGGAACAGGTTATCCTGCCAGTCCTGAGCTTGTGCACAAACACTGGCGAATCCGGCTACAAAGAGGAATATTATTCTAAACCATAGGTTTATATGACGGCGGCGCATTGGAACTCCGTAAAAATCAGTTAGAATGGCACGCGACTTTATTAGCTCTGATTTAAAATGTGATTGAAAAATGACTATATTCCAAAAAATGCTGTTGGTGCCTGTTTTAAGTCTTATTCTTTACAGCGGGTTTATTATATACAGTTATTCGGAGCATCAGCAAAGTAATCAGAAAATTGTTGAACTAAGAGACGATTATTTGCCCATGTTGGAGATTGCCAACCAGAATATTCAACTGTTTAAAGAAATACGCGATATTTTTAAAGACGCGGTATTAGCTGGAGAATCGGGCTGGTTACCTCAAACTGCAGAGCGTAAACGCCAGATCAATCATAATTTTATTGAGTTAAGCCGCTTTTCAGGCATTGTCGATCAGGATGCACTGCGATCGCTGCAGCAAAATTTCGACCTGTATTACATTAATGCGCAGAAACTGGCAGCGGCGATTATTAATGGTAATCAAAAAAATATGGATGACCACCAGTTGCTGGATAACGTCGAGCAATATCACAATCTGACCTCCAGTCAATTTGACGATTTGAAAAGAGGTATCAATGAACATTTCAGACAAACCATCGATAACACCAATAAAGACCTGAACAAACTGCTGTTCTGGGGAAGTGCAATGGCGATTACCTTAATGCTTTTCCTGGTGACTGCCACCCTGTTCGTATCGATACATACCCGCAATAATGTCAGAAATGTGATCAAGCGCATGAGAGCTCTGGCGCAGGGATCAACCGATTTCAGCCAGCGCCTGGTGCGCCATCAGCGAGATGAACTGGGGTATTTGATTTACTGGTTTAACAAGCTTTGCGATAAACTGGAACAAGATTATATCCGGATTGAAACCATCTCGATTACTGACAATCTGACCAAACTCAATAATCGCAATCGTACTGACAGTTTTTTCCCGCAAGCGTTACTCAATGCGCAACGCCAGCAGTCTGCCCTGAGTGTGGTGATTTTGGATATCGATTTATTTAAAACTATTAATGACAACCACGGCCACTTGGTGGGAGACAAGGTGTTAACCTCCTTTGCTGACATTCTGCGCAGTAGTGCCCGTTTCCATGACTTTGTGGCGCGCTGGGGGGGGGAAGAGTTTATCCTGATTTTGCCCGATACCTCGCTTGATGACGCATTCAGGCACGTTGAAAAAATTCGTGTTGCGATTGAAGCACATTATTTTACCGAGGTCGGAAAGATTACCGCGAGTTTTGGTATTGCGCTAGCAAACGACAAGGATAATGTGCATAGCCTGATGCAGCGCGCCGATGAATGCTTATATATGGCTAAGCAACGCGGACGAAACTGTGTTGTGATTGAAAGCGACTTGGTGGCATAAAGATCTCCTTGGGATATTGCCAATCTGTCCTGTTTTTTGTCGATTGGACATTAATTTTGCGATAAGTGAAATTAATGGTTGACCTGATTTTTAACATCGTGCTATTTGTAAATAATAGTAAGTTAATGAATTGATTTGAGAAACTGTATTTAACATGAACCGTTTTGCTTCTTTAGTACTTATCGTCGTACTCGTCGTGGTGATTATTCCATCTCCGCGGGGGAAGCGTTTGGCCTAAATTAAGCCCAGTTTCAACAAAACCCCCGCACGAAAGTCCGGGGGTTTTTTCGTTTCTGGCCCCAAGAAAAAGAGAGAAAATGACAATGACAATGACAGGCGCGCAGGCCATTTTGGATTATTTAAACCGGCAGGGGATCAACACTATTTTTGGTTATCCCGGCGGGGCAATTATGCCTCTGTATGATGCGTTGATTGATTCGCCGATCAAGCATTACCTGTGTCGCCATGAGCAGGGGGCGGCCTTTGCCGCCATGGGTTATGCCCGCTCCACCAATAGTGTAGGAGTTTGCGTGGCGACATCAGGGCCGGGAGCTACTAATCTGTTAACCAGTCTGGCCGATGCCAAACTGGATTCGGTACCGCTGGTGGTGATTACCGGTCAGGTTGCGCGGACTTCAATGGGCACCGATGCCTTCCAGGAAGTGGATGTATTGGGTTTGTCGTTAAGTATCAGCAAGCACAGTATGCAAGTAATGCAACCGCAGGATTTGTTACCTTGCCTCAGCCGGGCATTCGAGATTGCCAGTGACGGACGCCCGGGTCCGGTGCTGGTTGACGTACCTAAAGATATTTTGCTGGGGGCAATTCCCCCGATTCCGAAACTATCGGTAAAAAACACTCCGGATTCTGCTTGTACCGAATCGCAGATTGAACAGGCTAACCTGCTACTTGATAGCAGTCAGTCACCGGTTGTTTATGTGGGCGGCGGTGTTGGCATGGCCGCTGCGGTGGACGTTTTTCGTCATTTTGTCGCGCGGAATAACTTGCCGGTGGTAAGTACCTTGAAAGGATTGGGGAGTGCGGATCATCAGCATCCCGGCTATTTGGGAATGTTGGGGATGCACGGCTTACCGGCAGCCAATCTGGCCGTGCAACAGTGCGACTTGTTGATCGCCATCGGTGCCCGGCTGGATGACAGGGTTACCGGCAAACTGGACGAATTCGCCCCTGACGCCAGGTTGTTGCATATCGATATTGATCCGGCCGAGATTAATAAACGTCGTCGTGCAGATGTGAGCTTGCTGGGGGATTTAAATCATATTTTGCCGCAATTGACCAGCATCAATACTAAGCAGGATTGGCTGACCCGGATCGAACAGATTAAGCAACTTAAAAGTCCTTCCTACCCAGCCCAAAAAACTGGAAAAGCTATCGATGCGCCTGCCATGTTACGTAGCCTCAGTAATTTAAGTGATGATGACGCGGTAATTACTTGTGATGTGGGCCAACACCAGATGTGGGTGGCCCAGCATATGTTGTTTAATCATCCAACTTGCCATTTGAGTAGTGGTGGATTGGGGACTATGGGGTTCGGTTTACCGGCGGCAATTGGTGCCCAGGTGGCCAACCCGGATAAGCAGGTTATCGCGGTGTGCGGTGACGGATCTTTTATGATGAATGTGCAGGAACTGGCGACCTTACGTCGGTATCCGTTACCGGTAAAAATCTTGTTGCTGGACAACCAGCGCCTGGGGATGGTGAAGCAGTGGCAAGAACTATTTCATGATCAGCGCTACAGCGAGACGGATTTATCTGACAATCCCGAATTTGCCCGCTTGGCCGCCGCCTTTGATATTGCCAGTGAAGTCATTAGCCAAGGGGAGCAAGTGAAGCCGGCTTTACAGCGTATGCTGGATCATTCCGGTCCCTATTTACTGCACGTCCAATTGAATTCAACCGACAACGTATGGCCGATTGTGCCGCCCAATACCGCCAATCATAAAATGTGGGAGAAACCTCAATGCACTACCAACTGAATTTACTGTTAACCGATAGCCCTGCAGCAATTGAACGGGTACTGCAAACCACCCGTTATCGCGGCTTTACCTTGCACCAATGTGAAATGCAGACAGCCAGTGGAGAGATTCAACTGAATATGCAGGTATCGGGTGAGCAACCTATTCATCTGTTAACCTCGCAGTTAAGCAAACTTTATGATTTGCTCGAATTGGTACTCGACCCGTCTTCAGTACGAGTAAACAGGCTGTTTGAGCCTCAGGTCGATGCACTGGCAGTAAGTTAACCTGGACTCTGGATAAGCTAACTAACCCCAACTCGGGATAAGAAATGTCGTTTATATTTACAAAGGGTAAATAATTCAGATAGTTATATTATTCACTCAAACGTTGTTGAATAAATAGTTTACTCAATGACGACATTTTTGTGCTTGGCAAGGCGGGGTTTCGTACGTCATAGCTGGCTATGACTAGAAAGCCCAACGCTGCCAGGTGCAAAAAGAGCGTTATTGAGAGGCGTGGCTTATCCCGAGCTGGGGTTAACTACTGGTTTACCGGGAATTTTATCGGTCTCACCAGATCGAACAGGTTGGCGGCATCAAAGGCATTGATAGTCCTGGATGCAACCAGTGAGGTTTCCTCGTCCACCGCGATCACTTGTACCTGACTGTCTGGTACATCCCTGATCATCACGGATGACGCCCATCCGTTATTGATATTGGACAGGATTTTGCTGAGTATAAAAGTATCGCCCACTTCCACGCCATGTCGGCGGCCGAAATTGATCACGTAACCCTCATCGGCTTTTTGCATTATTTGCCCATAAAGCGTGGAACAACTGACGATATCGTCAATATCGACAATCGCTGTGCTGAGTGTATTTAATACTGCCCGTCCATAATCTGACTGCCAGAAAATACTGCTGTTGGTGTCAACCTGTTCGTTAACGGCAAAGGGCCAGTCTGTTTCTGCATGGTATGAATCTTCAAACACGATTTTATTGTGGTACACATCCAGCAGGTAAATCCTGATGGTAAAGTTGCGGCGTGTGGTGACATCGTCACTGAAGGTTTTTTTCTTCACCCGGTTGAATACGCTGATATCGCGGATAACACCGAAAAGCACAAACTGGTGACCGTATTCGCGTCTAAGGTAACTGGATTTTTGTGCCACCTCTGTGCGGTCGAGACCGTTAAGTAAATCCAGCGTGGTAAAGGCTTCATCCAGCAGAATAACGCTGGATTTATCCGGTTGTGAATCCAGTTGTTGTTCAAGCCGCTTGCTGACGTGTTTGGCCAGATTGAATAGGCCACCAATTGCCGCCTGCTTGGGTTTAAGCAACTGAAACTGGGTGACCAGAATATTTTTGGTGTATTTTGCCTCGACGCAATCCCTGCCATGGTGAATATCCACTTCGACTCTGACGGTCAGAACGCCATCGTCGATGCTTTCACTTAATACTTCTGCCCGTCTGATCACACCCTGTGAGCGGAATACCACTTTGCTGTTAACCAGCAATCCGTTGAGCAGTATTTCCTCGGAAGAAATCATCGCGCCAGCCTGGAATGACGCATCGGCAATGGCATTTTTGATGGTTTTTTCTCTGACTTCGTCCAGGGGAGCGTCGCCAATTAGCATATGGGCTTCACCCTGATACCAGTTTTCAGCGGCAAGGCAGTTTGCTGTCACCGCTATCAACAACAAAAGTAGTAGGATCGTGATACGCATAAGTATTTACTGGAAAATGGAAAGCACTTTGCCCACTACGGATTGTTGCTGATTGTCTTTCAAGGTTCCGCTGCTGCTGTATTCGATCAGGGCGTTACCCAGTTTGGTGGAACTGATGGTATTGCTGGAGCTAATATCGCGGGTACGTAATTCACCGTACACACGAACATATTCGGCACCTTCATTGAGTTTTATCCATTTTTCTCCGGCGACAATCAGGTTGCCGTTATCGAGTATTTCATTGACGAATACGTTTACGGTTCCTTCAAGTGAGTTGGACTGGCGACTGTTCGATGAACTGTCAAATGAACTGGATTGTTTGTGATCAATATTCAAGTCGTTCTGGTCTACCTGGATAAATCCGGCGGTGAGATTAGGGGCCAGATCCATCTTGCTCTTTTTGTCTTTCTTCAGGCTTTGTTGTTTTTGGGCGCTGATGTCTTCTTCCAGAATAATTTGCACCATATCGCCAATCTTGTACTGCCGTTTCTGTAAAAACAGTCCGGTATATCTATTGGTATCAAACAACGAGCCGGTCGGGACGTTAACAGTTTGGGCAGATACATCCCGAACCGGTGAATAGCGTGGATCGCCCGGTTTTACTTCATCGTCATCGTCGCTTTGTTGTAATGGAATCGAACTGGAGGCCGGATCGGTTGCCAAACTTTGGGTAACGGCCTGTTCGGAGGTGATATTCGACTGACAAGCGCATAACAACAGACAAACCAATATAACTGCACGCTGGGTTAGCGAGATCTGGCTACTGTTTAATAATGTACGCATAATCGGTTTTTCATCGCAAATGTACATGGTTTCTATCTCGACGACAGTGTTAATAACCGATGGCCTGGGTTGTTACTTCGGAGCCGGTCTGACCGGTCCCGTTGCTATTCGAGGACGCGACCAGTTGTTCAGCCGAACTCTCGAACAGGCCCATACCCAAATCAATTAAATTGGCGCTAATGGATTCTCCGGTAAACTCTTTGGTTGCCACATCTGCAGCTGCAAATGCCAGACCTACAGGTCCTCCCAGCAGATAACTGCCTGCTATGGAGGAAAAAGCGCTAACGGTATCTGAATGGGTAGTTTGTTGATAAATATCTGAAACGACCGGCACGCTGTTTAATACATTCAGTGCATCAAACACATCTTTTGCCCCGAAACCGTCTTCACCAAAAGAGAAATCATTGGCTTGTTGCAATAATTCTGCCCCAGAGCCACTGAATATAGAGTCAAATAGACCGGTATTTTCGGTTGTTGTTTGTGTGGCGGCCGATTGCGTGTTCGGCTGGTTACCGTTTAGTAACGATGATTTCAGCGCGTCGACCAGAGATTGTTGCAGTGTCGAGATATCTTCGGCGCTGAATTTGGACAGTCCGCCGGCTTGACCCGATGAAGAGTCAAACACATTGCTGGTAACCTGCTCGACCACATCGGTTAGCTGATTGTCAGTGATGTTGGTCTGGCCGGTCGAGGTAACCGTTTCCTGATCATCAAACAGGCCAATGTCTTTCATCAGGTTTTTAAAGCTATCGATACCGTCACTAAAAAAGTTTGATTCCTCGGCGGCGGAATTTACCACAGGGCTAGTTGAGTTTTTGCTGGCAGCAGCGCTAATGTCGTTAATCATCACAAATCACCTTTCAATTTTTCAGATTGCGATGATGCTAACCTCGGAAAAATAGAAAAGATGTCTTCATTTTTTAATTAAGCCATTAGTCAAATCCTAACAAACATCGATGCATGTCTTGTTTTTAAAGGGATTGATGCTGTTGCCGGAAATATGTTCAGAATAAACAATTGATTGAACTGTGAAGTTGCAGCTTATAAACTTTATTCCGAGGTAGAAGATTGCAATCTTGTTCGGACCTGCCATTGGCTAAAACTGGACAAGACGGAAGTTTAGGGGAATTTCCGGCGTCAAGCTTGATGATTGAGAGGTAGTTTGTTTGGTCAGTTGTAACGCTATTATGGAATGGGTGCGTTAAAACTGGCTAAGTAATTCAATCAAAATTGGGTGTTAGGGAAGACACACGATTTAAAGTTAAGGTTGAGCTTTTAAATGACTCTTGAGCAATTGCGAACGTTTGCCGCTGTCGTAAAGTATGGTTCTATTCGAGCTGCAAGTAGCAACATCCACAAGTCTGCGCCGTCTGTCAGTGCAGCAATCAAATCCCTGGAGTCCTATTTAGAATATCAGCTGTTCTCGCGTGATGGTTATCGTCTGGTTTTAACCCCTAATGGCCAGAAATTTTACGATAAGGCGCAGCATATTTTACGTTCAGTCACCGAACTCAATGCCCTATCCAACCAAAAGTGGAAAGACAGGGCGGATTCACTGACTATCGCGGTAGATGCGTGTTTTCCGCAGGAATGTATTATCCGCATGATTGAGAATATGCGCGAAGAGTTTCCTGATACCCAACTGGAAATCTCGACAGAACACTTAGGCGGCGCGCTGGAGAAACTGTCGCTGAATAAGGCGGATTTGGCGATTACCCCCCTGTTCGGCGCACTTGAAGAGAACCGGGAGCTGAAGTATCTCACATCGGTGCCCATTATCCCGGTTGCCAGCCCCGGCCTGAAGATTGCCCAATTAGCCTCCCCGGTGCGGCAGGCTGATATTTTAGACGAAACGCAGATACTGGACCGGGATTCCAGCCAGGTTTCCAGGGGACATGCAACAACCCGGATAGCCGGTGCCAAGTCCTATTGTGTGACGGACATCAATACCAAATTGTCGTTAATCTTGTCCGGGTTGGGGTGGGGAGAATTGCCTGAGCATATGGTAAGAGACGAATTACACAATGGCAGTCTGGTCAAAATTGATGTTGAACAACACCCGTCATTGTTATCAGAACATTACCTGATCCGGAAAACCGATGTGGTCCACAGTGCCGTGGCGCAAAAGCTGTGGGAAACAGTTTGCCCTTACAGCGAACTTGAACAGGTCAAAGGCTAATGTTGTTTTAAGTCATTCACTGGACTGGAATAATTTGACCCGCTAGCAATTTTATTCTAATCGTTACAGTACCAAGCGTAATTTGTTGATTTCTTTGTAGTCCTTTATGTCAAAAGGACTGTTAACTTGGAGACGGCAATATTTACTGGAGTCAAACTGATGAATAGATATCAAAATGTGTTAGTAGCAATTGACCCGTATTCCACTTATCAACCGGTGCTGGACAGGGCGTTGTCTATGGTGGATAACCCGGCGCAACTGAGTTTAATTCATGTTACTTATCCACAGCGTTATTTTGGTCCTTACGGCGGAGATGCCTATGGCGCTGAAATGGCGCAAGACTGGCAGACTAAAAATATTGAGCAGATCAACGAAATTGCCCAAAAAAATGGTTTGCCCTTGTCCCAGGTCTATACCCCGGAAGGTGACGCGGCAGATGAAATACATGCACATGCCAAAAACAAGGATTGTGATTTGATCGTTATTGGCACACACGGCCAACATGGCCTCAAGTTATTGCTTGGCTCCACCGCCAATGCGGTATTGCATGGGGTTAAATGCGATGTGCTGGCGGTTAAAATATAAATAGGCAATTAAGTTGGCGCTATAGCGGCGACTTATCTCATCACTGAATTGGCCTATTCAGTTCACAACACACAATTCAGCTACAGTCGCGAGTGCGTTTCAGGTTGCCAGGTACAATGCCTGATTGCTCGCGGCCACCGATCAATTATTACCCTATTCTTTATCATTGTTAGTTCGTGCAACGGATTTTTTCTGAGTCTGAAATAATCACAACGCTTTTACATGAAATCTTAATAACGAATAATAATAGTTATCATTTGATTTGTTGTTGCGTGCGCGCTAGGATCATTGCGAATTTTAGCTCACACTTAACAACGGATAATCATGCAGCCTATTTTTTCAAAACTCTCCTTAATAGCGGTAGCTTGTCTGGCAGCCTATGCAGCCCCGGGCCTTTCTTATGCAGACGATGACATCGATAATATTACCATTGTTGGCATGCGCGATAACCGCGTCAGCGAAGGGGCCACCGGTCTGGCGCTGGATATTCAGGAAACGCCGCAGTCAATCAGTATCGTCAACCGCGAATTAATGGATTTGTTTGGTACCGATGATATTAACAGCGCGCTGGATTTGGTTACCGGTATTCGGGTTGAGCGCTGGGAAACCAATCGTACCAACTATGTATCACGGGGTTTTGAAATTAAAAGCACCCAAATCGATGGTGTCGGTTTACCCAACAGTTGGGGCTTGGTTGAAGGCGCCATCGACTCTTTTGGCTATGAGCAAATTGAAGTGATCCGGGGTGCTAACGGTTTACTGACCGGTTTAGGCAATGCGTCGGGTACCATAAACTATATTCGCAAACGGCCACTGAATGAAAAAGCCGGAGAAGTCGGTGTGAGTATTGGCTCTTATGCCCAATACCGTGTTCAAGCAGATTATTCCAGTCCCTTGACCGGGAATGGAGACTGGGCTGGACGGGTCGTAGTTGCTGCCGATCAGGCCAATTCCTACTTACGTGGTTACAGTTCCGACAGACAGTACATTTACGGCGTTGTTGATGGTCAGTTAACCGATGTGTCCAGTATCGCGGTGGGCTATTCCTATCAAAATGCCCAGTCTGATGGCGTGATGTGGGGTGGATTGACGTTTTCCAACCTTGATGGCACTCAGGCCGAATTTGACGTAGGCGCTTCAACCGCACAGGACTGGACCTATTGGGACAATATTAATCAAAGTGCATTTGTGGAATATAACCATTTATTGTCTGCTCAATGGCAACTGCAACTGAGCTATAACTATCGGGCGATGGAATCGGACAGTAAATTGTTATTTGCCTATAGCTATGAAGGGTTGGATCCGGACACAGCAGAAGGCCTGGTTGGCTGGCCCGGTAGGTGGCCAGGCCAAGATAAAGCCAATATTTATGAAGCAAAATTGACAGGTTATTTCGACTGGCTAGGTGAATCTCATCAAGTCATTGTCGGTGCCAGTACAGCTAAAAATAAAAATGATTCATATATGCACCCATTTTCAGACGATGAACCTGCCTATGCAGGTTTACCGGCATTTCCCTATGCAGGTACAGATATTCCAGAACCTGTTTGGGGACCTAAAACATTTGACAGCCAAACCGAAGACACCTTGCGCCGTTATTACGCCGTTACTCAGTTGGAGTTTTCTCAACTGGCACTGACATTGGGCTTTAATGCGGTGTCATTTGAACGCGATTCAACTACGCTCGAAACTACTCTGAAGGGGGATGAAGTTAGCCCTTACGCCGGTATTTCCTACCAGTTTACGTCAGAGGTGATGGCGTATGTGAGTTATTCAGATATTTACCAGCCACAAGATTATTATGATGTGACCGGTGATTATCTTGATCCGACCAAAGGTACAAACTACGAAGTTGGCGTCAAAACTGCCTGGTTTGATAAAAACCTAATCGCTAATCTGGCCTGGTTTAAAGCCGAACAATTAGGGCTGGGTATTTATGCCGGCTTAAACACCGACACCGGGCAGTATTATTATCAAGGTCAGGATACCTATTCGGAAGGGGTTGAACTGGAATTACAAGGCAAATTATACGAGCAGTTGCAGTTTACTTTTGGCGCCACATTGGTCGATGTTGAAGACGAAAATGATCAGGATGTTTATGGCTGGGTACCAGAAAAAACAGTTAACTTGTCAGTGTTTTCATCACTGCCACAAAATGATGATATAACCTTGGGTTTATCAGCAAAATGGCAATCAGAGATCAGCCGTGTGGACAGTTATACCGGTTATCCTGTCAGCCAGCCAGCTTACGCAAAACTGGATGCGTTTGCCACGTGGGATATCAATGAGCAGTCTCGCTTGCGTTTGAATATCGACAATCTTACCGATGAAAAATATATCACCAGTTTGTGGGAAATCGGTTTTTATGCCGCGCCGCGTCAATATAAACTCAGTTATCAGTACAGCTTTTAACTGCGAGGGGGAACTGCGGTTCCCCTTTTGAATTTTGAGGATAGAGTATGAATCGCTCGTTCAGAAACTGGTACTGGGTGCATAAGTGGACCAGCCTTATTTCCACCCTGTTTTTATTGATGCTGTGTGTCACCGGCTTGCCTTTGATCTTTTCTCACGAAATCGATGAAGTGTTTGGTTCTGCTGTGGAACCTGTTGAGATGCCCGGAGTAACAAGCCAGGTCAGCATAGACCAGATTGCAGCTGCGGCTAAGCAGCGTAAGCCCAAAGATGTTGTGCAATATATGTTTCAGGACTCGGATGAACCCGAATTCTGGTGGGTAACAATGGCGACCTCTATTGATGCTGCAGAGGCTTCTGCCTACTATGTATATGATGCAAGAACCGGCGAGTTTATTTACGAATATCCCATAGGGCAGGGGTTTATGAATCTTATGTACCGCTTGCACCTAGATATGTTTGCAGGGTTAAGCGGCACCTTGTTTCTTGGCGCGATGGGACTGTTATTGGCCGCATCGCTGGTGTCGGGGGTGATGATCTACGGGCGATTTATGGCCCGGTTGCAGTTTGGTTCGGTACGTAAAAAACGTAATCAACGGCTTAAATGGCTGGATTTACACAACTTGCTGGGGATCGTAACGCTGACCTGGCTGATGGTGGTGGGTGTTACTGGCGTGATCAATACCTTATCAGTGCCTATATTCGGTTACTGGCAAAACACCGAGTTAACCCGCATGATTGAGGGCGTATCTTCCGACCAGCCGTTGGCGAATGAAAACGTATCGGTGCAAAAAGCGCTTGATGCCGTCAAGCAGGTAAGTCCTGATACTTATGTCAGTTTTATTGCCTTTCCCGGCAACAGTTTTGCCGGACCTTCCCACTTCGGTTTTTTCATGAACGGCAATACGCCGCTCACCTCCAAATTACTGACCCCTATTTTGGTCGAGGCCCGCACATCAACAGTCACCGATGTTGGCGACATGCCCTGGTACGTCACCGCATTGCTGTTGTCCCAACCTTTGCATTATGGCGATTACGGCGGTTTACCGCTTAAGATTATCTGGGCGTTACTCGATATCCTCGCCATTGTGGTGTTAGGTAGCGGTGTCTATCTTTGGCTTAAAAAACGTAAATTAACGGCCGAACAACGGTTTGGCCTAACCGAACCTTCTTTTAATCTGGGAAAAACAGTATGAGCCGTGGGTTAACGACAGGCCAGATTTGGCTACGTCCGCTGTTATTCAATTTGATCAGTCTTGTCGGCCTGATATCAGCGTTATTATCAGACTCCTGGGGAGACTGGTTGGCATGGTTGACGCTGGGTCTGCCAGTATTGGCCATCGCCTATTACTGGTGGGGCAAGACGGATAAAGGACATGTCAGGCGTTCAGCATGAAAATAAGAAACAATCTGGTCGCGTAAAACTGTTTAAAAAGGGAATTATGGGATCGCGTTTTGAAAACTTGAATAAAAATGGTGCCCCCTCCCTGACTTGAACAGGGGACCTAACGATTATGAGTCGTGCGCTCTAACCAACTGAGCTAAGGGGGCACATTATTTTTATTGTCTGGATAAGCGGATGAATATCCGTTAAGACCAAAACGACGCGCAGTATAAGGAGTTTTTGAATTATTGTCATCTGTTTGGCCGCTACAAATAACCTGAGTGATGTTTTTTTGAGCGGCTCAAGGTTTTTAATCCGTCATTGCCATCCTGACAATGGCTTATACCTGAATTGAATACGGCAGATACACATAGCCAGCAATAACCCAATTAACCAATACAAACTGCCACCACCGCCGGAGGAAGTGTTATTGACCGGCGGTGTGGCGGGTTTGATTACGGTAACAATAACGCTATCTTTGGCAGTACTGCCAAAAGGGTCGCTAACCGTAACGTCAAAGGTCAGGCTGTCATCCTTGTCCGGCGCGCTGAAACTGGGTGTTAATGTGTCAGCGCCAGTTAAATTCACCATGGTACCGGCGGTTTGCTGCCATTGAATCTGAAGGCTGTCATTTTCAGGATCAGAAGCTGAAGCTTGCAATGTTACGCTTTGGCGGGCATTGGCTTGACTATCTGCACCGGCGTCGGCAATTGGCGGCTGGTTGGATTCGTCGTCGCGAATACGGATCAACAACTCTTTTGGAGTGCCTAGCATTTCCGCCTGATCTGCATCCAACACCAACAAAATGCTTTCTTCCGGCTCGCTGATATCATCATCAATAAGGGAGAGGTTAATCGACTGGTCTTCGCTCTGATTGGCCTCCCAGCTTAACGTGCCGGAGGTTTCAATTATATCCTCGCCGCTGACGGCAGTTTGATTGACTAGCGTATAAGTGATTTGCAAAGGCTCCGAAGTGGAGCGCAGACGTTTAACCGATACACTGGCGTCGGTCTGGTTTTCGTACAAAACCAGTTCGCTTTGACTAAACGCCGCTGCACCGATTGCAGCTTTACCCTGTATAACAATACTGGCCAGATTGGGCGTGGTTAAAGTGCTGCCGCTGGTGGGGTTAAACAAACGTACAAACAACTTTTCATCAAATTCATCATCATCCTGATCGGCTAAAATCTGGATGTTGATGGTTTTGTTGCTGGTATCTTCGGCGTTCCAGATGAGCGTGCCTTGCTGCGATTCAAAATCATTTTTGTCGGCGGAGCCTGCCAGTGTTTCATAGCCTACCTGTAACGCCTGGGCGCTGTCACCGGGGCGGGTAACCTCTATAGTGACTAAGTCATTTTCGACACCGCTGTATTGAGCAGCGTTGAAGGCGACCGAATTTTGGGTGTTGTCGCTGGTATGCTCGCGCAAAATATACAGGCCGCTATTAATATCGCTGACAATAATCAAGCCACTGGGCAGAAATGGGTAAACGCCCCAGGCACCATTAAAGCTGGTGTTGTCGGATGAAGGGAAAGTATCGAAATAACCGACCTGCTGCGGATTGGCTGGTTCGCTGATATCCAGAATGGTTAAACCCCGTTCGTAATTGGACATAAAATAGCGGTTACCGCGTACAAATCCGTTATGGTCGATGGCCGCAGTGGGGCCAGTCCAGATGCCGGCCAGTTGCGGGGCGGTTAAATCGGTAATATCAAAAATTCGCAGAGTGCTATTTAACCCGTAATCTATCTCGTCCAGTTCGTCATGCACAAACACATAGTTTTTATCTTCACTCCACCAGCCGGAATGCACATAAGCCGACTGGCTATAGCCGGTATTGCTTAAACTGACGCGGCTTTGTGGATTGGACTGATCCCATAAACGCATGCTGTCTTCGTTAAAATCCAGGATCACCAGGCAACTGTCACCCGCGTTTTTACACTGGCTGTCTTTGCGCGCATCGGTAATTTGCAATGAACTGGCATCGTGAGTGTAATCATTCTGGTTAACACCGGAAGGAGTAAACGTGGCGACCAGGTTTTCCGGATCAGCCAGCGAGAAACTTTGTTGCGCCCCAGCGGCGGTATTGGCACCCAGGATATGCACCAGCGGCTGATGTTCTTCTGCAGCAATATTCAGGCTGTAGTCCACATCGCTGATATAAATATTATGCGCCGAACTAAAAGCAAACTGATGTTTTACCAGACTAACTGAATTGGGCAAGTTGTTCAGATTGATAATGGTCAGACCGTCATTGGGATTTTCGGTGGTGACATAGGCATAGGCTTTCCAGCGGGCATTGCTGTGATCGTAAAACTGGTACACCTTGATATCACGCCAGATGGAACTGAAACCGCTGACACGACCGACCATTTGCGGGTTGGCCGGATCGGCGAGGTTCACCACGGCTGTGCCATTGTTGAGTCCGATAAGCGCATATTCGGTGCCGGTGTTTAAGTCAATATGCCCCCAGATATCGTTGGCTGCGCTGGGAGAGCCGGGCAGATTGGCTAAGGGGACATGTGCGACTAAAGAAACATTGTCGCAGGAATACTCACCGGCTTTATTATTCACACAGCTGAGTTCGCTTTGTTGCTGTTTCAAGGCCGAGTAACCGGACATCTTGGCTGCCAGTGTATTGTTTGAACGGGCGGTTTTGGTATCGCGTACTACCACAAATCCCTGTTGGCTGAGTTGCTGTGCAAATTCAAAAGGCACGCCGCTGACGCTGGTTTGGTAAAGATCGGGATTTTGAATATTGTAGTTATCGATTTGGCTGTAACCGCCCATTACCGGCACGATTTGGCTGACCAGATAAAACAGTTCGGTTTCATCACTAATAGGATACTGGCCGGCGGCGAGTAATATTTTATCACCCTTGTTAGCGTGCTGGGCAGCATACCCAATGCTTTTGCATGGACGAAAACGATTATTACAACGACCTTGATCTACGCCGTCGGTGGCAACAAAACGGGCTTTGTCATGTTCGGAATGTGCCAGCGCTGCTTGACTGAACAAGGTTAAAACCCCGATGATGGCCGATATCAATAACCGCATAATTTTGTTCCTGTTAATTAACGATGAATAATCTGGATCGGATGACTGAAAAACTACCTTATATCATAGCGTTTGTCTGTGTTTGTCTGGCTGGATGTGAGCCAATGCCTTTTGCGTCAATTGTGCAGTTTGATATACAGTACCTTCAACACCCCATCGATTGTAAAACATCCATTAGTAATAACGACCGGCAATGGCAGATAAATCAATTCAACTGGTTTGTTAGCGATATCGAAATCCAACAGCAAGGTCAGTGGCGTCCGCTAACCTTGCAAGTCAGTGATCGCCAAACTGAATCCGTGGCGTTACTGATGTTAGATGATTGTCAGCAACGTTCAGTCAGTAGCCGCCAACTAGTGTTATCCGAGACGATAGATTGGCGCAAGGGGCAGCGGATTCGTTTTAATCTGGGTATTCCTTTTGCTGCTAATCATGCCAATCCGTTGCGGCAGCCATCTCCACTTAATTTGCCTTTTATGTTTTGGTCATGGCAGGGCGGGCATAAATTTTTACGTCTGGATCTGCAATCGGAGCTGGGGAGTTGGTCTTTTCATTTAGGCAGTACAGGTTGTCAGGCCGACAGTGCAATGCGCAGCCCAGTGACAGCCTGCCAGCAGCCAAATCTATTCCAGTTTGAAATACCAGTATCAACAACAGGGCATATTGTCATGCAACTGGACGCATTGCTCGCCGGGGTGGAGCTGGCCAAAAGTAATAGTTGTACTTTTCATTACGCCGAGCAGCCAGTTTGCCAGTTATTAATCGATCATTTACCTCAAATGTTTGCTAATACCGACTAAATGCGTACGTTCATTATTATCCTTGCCGGCGTACTGGTGAGTTGTCAGCCTGCTCCTGAGCCTTACGACTGGCATTTACCCAAAGATTTTCCAGCTCCGGTGGTACCTCCAGATAATCCTATGTCGGACGCTAAAGTGGCGTTAGGCAGAGCGTTATTCTATGACGCCAATCTATCTTTTAACCGCACGCAATCTTGCAGCCACTGTCATCAGCAACAATATGCGTTTGCCGAGCCGCTGACCCAAGCCATTGGCAGTACTGGAGAGCAACATCGGCGCAATGCATCTTCACTGGTGAATGTGGCTTATAACAGTAATCTGACTTGGGCCCATTCCGGCTTAACCCGCATTGAGCAGCAAATTGTACTGCCAATGTTTGGCGAACAGCCCATAGAGCTGGATATCACCGGGCATGAAAGCGAAATCCTGAGCCGCTTTGACAATGCTAATTATAATCGCTTGGCGGAGGCGGCTTTTGATGATTCGCCATTAACCTTTGACATGGTGGTAAAAGCCTTGGCCAGCTTTGTGCGCAGCCTCATTTCGCTGGAGAGTGATTTTGATCGCTACGCCTATCAACAAGACGACGATGCATTGTCGGAGTCGGCCAGGCGGGGTCTAAACCTGTTTTTTTCAGAGCGGCTTGAATGTCATCATTGCCACGGTGGTTTTAACTTTACCCAGTCCAGTCAACATCAGTTTCAGCAACTGGATTTGCGACCTTTTCACAATACCGGTTTATACAATATTGACGATAAGGGAGGGTATCCGTTATCGGATCCTGGTTTGATTGAAATCACATCGCAACCGCGAGATATGGGAAAATTTCGTGCGCCTACTTTACGTAATGTGGCCGTAAGTGCACCTTATATGCATGATGGTAGCTTGGCGACGCTACGTGACGTGATTGAATTTTATAATGCCGGAGGGCGGGGCGCCGGTATCGATAGCCCGCTAAAAAGTCCATTTATTAAAACATTGAATTTAACTGAGCAAGAAAAGGACGATCTTGAAGCTTTTTTACTAAGCCTGACCGATCAGCAATTCTTAACTAATCCTCAATTTTCGGCTCCTTAAAACGAGAATGGCGCAGATCAACTGCGCCATTAATCGAGTAATCCGTTTTACTGGGCTGGCATATCCAGCGGTACTTCCAGACTGTTGATTTTGGCAGTGCCATTTTCAATGGTTATGTCGCTGGTATAACCTTGCTCGGTTTCTACCAGCAAACCTTGTTGGACAAAGTTGCCTAGCATCACCGGCGTTTGTTGCTGAATAATGCTTTGCAGCTGGGCTTCATCCATTTCGGCGGTTTGAGGATTGGCCTTGAACTGTGATTGCATAACTTTATGAGCAATCATTTCGGCAATAGCTTTATCCGCGTCGATTTTGCCGATCACTTTGAGGTGCTTTAACCAGAATGAGGCATCTTGCAAATCATCTGGCAGGGCATCGATACCGCTAAAACTAATATGCGCATGGCTGTTGAATTTACCTTCGGGTAAGGTGGCACTTAGCCGGGTGATATTAAATTCAGGATTGGCCTTTAACTGGGCCAGCAGGTGCTGTTGAATAAAGTCATTCATTTGGGCCATGATCTGTTCCGGATCCTGACTATTTATTGTTTGCATTTGCTGCTGGTACTGCTGCACCAGTTCCGCGCTCAGGTTATTCAGTTCCACATCCAGTACGGCGTCACTGCCCTGATAATCGTTGACATTAAACTTGCCAACACCGTAACCGAGTTTAACATCAGCTAAGGTTTTATCAGCATTGACGATGGACTGGGTCTTGAGGTAAAAATTATCCATGCCGCCTTGCTGATCCAGCTGTTTATTGCTGAATTCAATGTGTTCAATCGCCACCTGTGCAGCAGAATCGTATAAGGCACCTTCAAAAGCTTGCAGCAAATCACCTGTCATATTCATGTCTACTGACAGATTGTGCATGTTGGCATCGACGTCATCGGCGTTAACCAATAGCGATTCAGTTAAGCCGTTGTATGTCAGCTCGCCACCGGAATAATTGCCTTCGCCCTGGAAGCCGCTAAAAGTTAATGTTGCGTTAGAGCTATCACTGCTAACGTTAAAGGGAACAACACGATCTTGATAATAGGAAGAGCCAAGCAGGTTGGCGCGAGCCTGAAGCTGGTAGAAAGGTGTGGAATCTGTCCAGTCCAGTTTATCGCGTAAATTGTCTCCCTGGTATGTCACCGACCATGCCGCCCAGCCCAATCCAGCTTGTTCACCAATTAGCACCGGACCATGCGTCGCATCGAAATCGACAATAATCGCAAGTTCTCCCCATTCCTGCAAAATCGGATTGTCCTGGGCATTGGGCATTGCGGACATATCCAGCCCCAGCTTGATTTTGGCTTGAGTAGAAAACCAGCTTTGCTGTATTTCGATTATTTCAGCTTGATAGCCAGGTGAACTGTCCAGTTTTGCGACGACATCATTGAGTTGGGTATCGACATTACCCGCGACAATTTTAGGTCCAATTCCTGCCACTAGTGCGACGATGACGATAATGGCCAAGATGAGTTTTTTCATTGATATTCCCTGTTATTTAACGTTGTTTATCCACCCAAGGATGACGACTCGGCATCCGTGCGAAGGCGAGAGATTAATTTCCCGCAGGCATTGTGACATAAAGTGAAAAACTAATAAATTTAACGTTCAGCCGTAGCGGCTGTCAGCGACAAAGGGGTTGTTTTGGCGTTCATGGCCGAAAGTAGATGTAGGCCCGTGGCCGGGATAAAACTTCACGTCGTCCCCCAGCGGAAACAGTTTGTCGCGAATCGAGCGAACAAGATCCTGCTGGTTCCCTTTTGGAAAATCACTGCGCCCAATAGAACCGTTAAATAACACATCGCCGACAATAGCCTGTTGGCTGAGCGGCTCGAAAAACACCACATGGCCGGGGGTATGACCGGGGCAATGGATTACGCTAAGACTAATGCTGCCAACTTGAACGCTGTCCTTGTCGTCGAGCCATTGATTGGGTTGAAAAGGCTGGATATTACCAAAACCGAACATTTGGCTTTGCTTATCTAACGCTTGTAGCCAGAAATCGTCGGCTTGATGGGGGCCGATTACCGGAACCTCAAGTTGCCGGGCTAACTCAGTGGTGCCGCCCACATGGTCCAGATGACCATGAGTTAATAAAATCTGCTCAATCTTAATCCCATGTTGTTGTATTTGCTGAAGAATTTTGTTGATATCGCCGCCGGGATCCACCACCGCGCCTTGCATATTGGCAGGATCCCAGATAAGAGAACAGTTTTGTTGGAAGGGAGTGACAGGAATAACAATAACTTTCAAACTGTTAGCTCGCTTTTAGACAATTTGAGTCATTATAGGGTTAACCCTTGGCTTTGTTTTAGTATTTTTTGCAAAAAATCGCTGTAGCCGTTGCCGTTAGGGCATTTTTAGACTAATTAACAGATGCGCGTTAAAAAAAACTTTGTTATCGTTTAGTTAATATATAATTTCACTGCCTTTTGGGCTATATGTTCTTCAACGGAGCTAAAGATGCAAGACAAACCCTTTCTATTAAGTGGCAGAAATACAATAATCCACAAAGTAAGGAAGCTCGACCTGTTAATTCTGAATGGCGACGATTATCCGCCGGTATTAGTCACTCACAAGGGTTTAAAGGAATACACAGGTCCAGTGCCGGATAATAAACGCGATGCCAAATTATTGGATATGGAATTGATCGATGTCACCCTGGGGGAAATTTTCAGTGATGAAAAAGTACTGATTTTTGTCCAGACCATCAACGGTAAAGAATATAAAGTTGATTACAGTAAAATAGGAACACCACAGTTTATTACTGTGCATCAGGATAGTTTGTTTTAATCTTTAATCTTTACTCTTTGCTGCAAGCCCCGTCCGGGGCTTTTATTTATTATCACTGCGTTTCGCACCATCAATTGTCTTTTTGGCCCCACTCGTTATTTATTGCTCTAGTCTGGAACTAGACTTGCTGTGCCTGATTGCAGCTATCTCATCATTAAACTGTAAATTCATCTGTTTCGTTTAGTTCAGCACACCAATCGCCAGTTTCGTCCCTTAACAGCCTGTTTCCGTGAACTTCTTGTTAGCGTTCAACGTCGCCCAACTGCCAAAGCAGTAGGTGATAACAAATACTTAAAACTAGATTCGGGAAATTCCATGAAAAATATGACATTCAAGACCAGCCTATGCGCAATGGCTGTGGCGGGAGTATTGAGTTCCGGTGCTGCACTCGCAGCAGACAATACTTCAGGTACTATTCAGGGAACGGTTGCGACCGCAACTGCCAATACTTATCAGAAATATCATGTAGAGATTGCTAATCCAACGACCGGCTTTAAAAAATCCATCAGCATCAGCGAAAATGGTGATTATCGTCTACCTAAACTAAATGCCGGCCTATACACAGTAAGAATTTTTGAAGGTGATACGGTTAAACTGGAACGCAACGTTAATGTTGAAATCAGCCGTGACACAGTTGTTAATCTAAAAAATGATGTTGAGCGTATCGCCGTAACGGGTCGTAACATTTATCTGGATACGAGTTCTGCAGAAGCCGGCCTGAATATTTCAGCTGAAAGTCTGGCTAAAATCCCCGTTCCTCGTGACGTGACCAGTGTTGCCATGTTAGCCCCGGGTGTTACTTTGGGCGATACCTCTTTTGGTGATACCGGACAAACTTTCGCTTCTTTTGGCGGCGCATCTGTTGCTGAAAATGCTTTTTATATCAATGGCCTTAACGTAACCAACTTCCGTAATGGTCTAGGTGGTAGCGGTATTCCATTCGAATTCTACGACAGCTTTGAAGTCAAAACCGGTGGTTATTCTGCCGAGTTTGGTCGTTCTACCGGTGGTGTGGTTAACGCCGTAACCAAGCGTGGTACCAATGAGTTCCACGCCGGCGCATCTGCTTATTTTGAACCCAATAGCCTGAGTGACCATGCTCCTAATGTTCAGTACCGTGACGGTACCGTTTACATTAATAATGAAGATGATTACAGACAAAATATGGAAGCCAATATCTATGCAAGTGGCGCCCTTATTGAAGACAAATTGTTTTTCTATGGTTTATATACCGCACGTGACATTAAGCAGGAAGGCCAGTTGGCCGGCTCTGACCAGATTGATCAATATCAGTCTGATGACCCGTTCTGGGGTGCAAAGGTTGATTGGCAAATCAATGAAAACCATTCTTTAGCATTAACGGCTTTCTCTGATGAAACGACCAATCCGACTCATAGCTATGATTTGGATGGTAATCTGAAAGGTGTGACGGAAGAGTCTCGCGGTGGTAAAAACTACATCGTTAACTATAAAGGTTATCTGACTGACACTTTCACCATGTCAGCCTTATATGGTGTTAACAAATACTCGTTAACCACCGTATCTGATGCCGATGAAAACTGCCCATTAACTGTTGATGCACGTGAAGAAGCGTCAACCCTATATCCAGGTTGCTGGGTCAATCAGATTGCTGAGCAAGGCGATGACGAGCGTAAAGCGATGCGTGTTGACTTTGAATGGCAACTGGACGACCACCTGATCCGTTTTGGTTATGATAGCGAAAAAAATTCTTCGTTCAGCGAGCAGCATTACTCTGGTGGCGCGTACTACCGCTATATGGATGTTGAAGCCGGTTCTGAGTTGAACAACGGCGGCATTGTGCCTGATGGCGTTGATCAAGTATTGCGGATTAGAAAACTGGATAATATCGGCAGTTTTGAAACGATTTCCAGCGCCTATTATCTGGAAGATACCTGGAATGCGACTGATGAAATCACTGTTAGCGCTGGTATCCGTAATGAAACTTTCGACAATAAAAACGTCTATGGTGAATCCTTTATCAAAGTTGATAATCAGTGGGCACCTCGCCTGGGTATTATCTGGGATGTTAATGGTGACGGTAATTCGCGCTTGTACGGTAACTTTGGTCGTTACTATTTGCCGGTGGCGAGCAATACTAACGTGCGTCTGGCGGGTGCAGAAGATGACCGTTCACGTTTCTACGTTCTTGATAGTGTCGATGCTGATGGTTTACCGGTATATGATCCTGCCAATGAAATTGGTAGTGAGCTGATTAACTCAAATGGTGAAGTGAAAGATCCATTGCAAATCGTTGATCAGACGATCAAACCAATGTATCAGGATGAATATATCCTGGGTTATGAAACTGTTGTGGCTGATGACTGGTCAATGGGTGTGCGTGCCATTTATCGTGACCTTAAAGTCGCAATGGATGACATCTGTAATATCGACGATGTTATGGTCGCTAAAGGCTATCCAAATAACAATACCGGTTGTGTGCTAACGAACCCGGGTACCGATATGGAAGTGTCATATACTGATGCCGACGGTAACTTGGTGCCTGTCAGTATTTCTGCGGATGAACTGGGCTTTGAAGAAGCGAATCGTCAGTACATGGCATTTGAATATAACTTTGCCAAAAACTGGGATGGTGTCTGGTCACTACAAGGTTCTTACGTATGGGCTCACTCTTGGGGTAATGCAGAAGGTTACGTTAAGTCAGATAACGGACAAGACGATGCTGGTTTGACTCAGGACTTCGATTTACCTGAATTGATGGATGGTGCGTACGGTAACTTACCAAACGATCGTCGTCATACAGTTAAAATCTTTGGTTCTTATGCCATCAATGATCAGTGGTTGTTAGGGGTTAACTTTTTGCTGCAATCTGGCCGTCCCGTTAATGGTTACGGTGTAGGTCATCCGAATGGTACACCTGATTACGGTGACACTTTCTACTTGGATGGTGAAAACTTCGTGCCTCGCGGTACCTTTGGTCGCACAGACTGGGTAAGCAAAGTCGATATGTCATTGCAATACACGCCTGAATGGGACGTGGCGGATATTTCTTTCCGTGCCGACGTATTCAACCTGTTCAATCAGGCTAGCGTAACGCAGGTCTATGAAGTGGCTGAACAAAGTGTGGGTGTAGAAGATCGCAAATTCTTGTTACCGACAGCTTATCAAACACCGCGTAGTATTCGTTTGAGCGCCAGCATTCGCTTCTAAACCAGTGATTTGCTAAAGGATAAAGCCGGCATTCCAATATTCTGTCGGTTTTGTCCCTCCAAATAGGCGTTTCGTCACAACAAACTTACCTGCGGCAGTTTAGCTTGTAATATGGCGATGTCGGCCTGATAACCCGACCAATACAAAATTACATATATGTATTGAACCCTGGAAATTATAGCTGCGTCAGTTTGACGCAGCTTTTTTTTTTACCTTTGATTTACATCATTTACCCTGGGTTAACCCCATGTAGCTATTGGTCTTGTCAAACCGCAGATTAGTCTATTTTTAGCTGACATTCCCCTTACTCTGCCCTATATTCCTGCTCTTCACATTTGCATCGGAGTCTACATGTATCAGTGTATTGTCGTTGATGATGAACCACTGGCCCGGCAACGGATCGTCAGTTTTATCGAGCAGCAAGCAGAATGGCAAGTCGTTGCACAAGCATCAGAGTACAATGAAGCAAAGGATCTGTTAATCAAACACCAGCCGCACGCCTGTTTTATGGATATCAGTATTATTGGCGGCAGTGGACTGGAACTGGCTAGAAAGCTGGTGGACCAGGTTAGTTGCGGATGGATTTTTAGCACCGCATACAGCGAATTCGCCATCAACGCTTTCGAAATGGAAGCGGTGGATTACCTACTTAAACCTTTCGAAAATAAACGCGTCACAGACGCCTTGAACAAGATTGAAAAGCGCCTGATTAGCAGGGCAGTCAGCAGACCGGATGTGCTGGCGATTAAATCAATTGGCTCAGTCGAGTTTGTCAATGTAGAAGATATTCTATGGGTCAAAGGTTCATCCAATTATGTCGAGTTGCATTGTCAGGATAAGGTACTATTACACCGCGAAACGCTTTCTAAACTTGAACTGCAACTTAATCCGAAGAAGTTTGTGCGGGTTCACCGTTCTTCTATGGTGAACTTGCAGCGAGTGAAAAGTTTAACTAGCGAGCTCGGGCGCTATTCGTTATTGCATTTAACTAATGGTGATGAAGTCAAAATCAGCGCGGCGTACAAGAACAACCTGTTTGGTCGATTAGGACTGGATTTGAATTAGGTTAGATGAAAAACATGCTACAGCCGGAACATAAAAGAGCGTTAATCAGTGCCGACACTAAGCCTTCGTTCTGGCTATTGCATAGTCTCGGCTGGCTATTTTATGTGTTAATTCTGACCATCGATAATGTGGCATTTATCGGCAGTGACAAGCTCGATGATAGATTCGTTATTTTTCCGCTGTTGATCAGCGGTCTGCTTGCCATACTGCTGACATTGCCTTTACGTTCCCTGTACCGTCGTTTGTGGTGCCTCAGTCCGGTTAAGCTGTTTATCAGCGTCGTTGTAAGCAGTTTGCTGGTAGCGGCCATTTGGACACCGTTGAAGAATATGGTTATCTGGAACTGGGAAGATAACTATTCGATATTCCTGGTGCTGAACGGCCAGTTTGATGAGGAGCACCACCCGGCCCGTTTATTTATGACTATTAGCTATGCTTTTTTTATGGTCATGGC
Source organism: Neptunicella plasticusilytica (assembly GCF_047922965.1). GTDB lineage: Bacteria > Pseudomonadota > Gammaproteobacteria > Enterobacterales > Alteromonadaceae > Neptunicella > Neptunicella plasticusilytica. Next base: position 3,122,790 of record NZ_CP150481.1, on the reverse strand, counting down.
CTGGAGCAGTCTATATTTCGGGATCAACTATCATTTCCGGCTGGTTAAAGAAAAAGAGCAGCACTTCAATGCAGTAATGCTTTCTCATAAGGCGCAAATCAAAATGTTGCGCTATCAGATTAATCCCCATTTTCTGTTTAACACGCTCAATGCTATTTCCACGCTGGTCTTGCAGGGAAGCAAGGAAAGAGCCAATACGATGTTAATTAAGCTATCTACTTTTTTCCGCTATTCACTGGACAATGACCCGGAAAAGAAAATTACCTTGCAGGAAGAACTGGATGCATTACGGCTGTATCTGGACATTGAGAAGACCCGCTTTGATGAGCGGTTGACAGTTCATTTTGAGGTCAGTCCGGCGACGGAAAAATTGCTGGTTCCCAGCTTGATCATTCAACCACTGGTTGAAAATTCGATTAAATATGCGATTGCCAAAATGAAAAGTGGTGGTGAAATCCGGATTAGTGCTCGTTGCGAACAAGATGAGTTAATTCTTCAGGTTGCTGACAACGGACCCTTTAGCTGTTTTAGTCAATTGCCAGGGATGAGTCAGGGCGTGGGGCTGCAAAATATTGATGAACGGCTTAACGTCATTTATCCCCATCAACATCAATTTGAATTGAGTGTGGCGCAGCCGCAAGGGTTTGTTGTGACGATGACCCTCCCCGTTGAACATTCCCTAGAATAACATTCTTACCTCTACTCCTTCCAATTGTTGCCGATACAAAGGACAAAGCGCAAAATAACCATTATGGACAGATGCAGCATATCCCGAATTTCGGTTAAATACTTGCTAGTTCAATCATTTGCAGTTATCACCCGATAAACTAATCTATTGGGAACGCGCAGTTTTTTGTTTGTCCCAACGTGGTAAAAGGATAAGTTTCCTATGTTTTCGGTGTTAATTTGTGATGACTCGCTGGTAGCCCGTAAGCAGGTGGCTAAAAGCCTGCCCGGGGACTGGGATGTTGCGGTTCATTTTGCCAAAAATGGTCAGGAAGGGATCACTGCACTACAGGAAGGAAAAGGGCAGTTATTGCTGCTTGATCTCAATATGCCGGTGATGGACGGTTACCAGGTACTGGAACAGATTCAGCAACAGGGCTTGAATACCCGCACGATCGTTATTTCTGGCGATATCCAGCCTGAAGCCCATCAGCGTGTTAAAAAATTAGGTGCGCTCGAATTTATCGAAAAACCGGTAAAGGCGGAGGAGCTTGAAAGGGTACTGAATAAACACCGTATCCATATTGAAGCTGAGCCGGAAGCGCGTCAGGAAATCCAGCGTCTTGATCCACAAGTACGTGACTGTTATCAGGAAATAGCCAATATCGCGATGGGGCAGGCAGGCGACAATCTGGCTCGACTGTTTAACGTATTTGTCAAGTTACCCATTCCCAACGTTAATTTAATTGAAGTCTCAGAATTGCTGATGTTGTTGCAGGATATCGAGGATGAAGATTCGGTATCCGGTATTTGTCAGGGGTTTGTCGGCCCGGGTATTTGTGGCGAAGCGTTGTTTATTCTGAGTGATTCCAGTTTTGGTGATGTGGCCAAAATTCTGGATATACAGCAAGAAGTGGACGATCAGGTTCAACTGGAAATGTTGATGGATGCTGCCAACATTCTGATCGGTTCTTTCTTGAATGGTTTTGCCACTCAACTGGATATGCATTTTAGTCAGGGACATCCGGTGGTATTGGGCCAGCATTGCAATATTTCTGAATTGATCTCAACCAATAAAGCTCGATGGCGCAAGACCTTGGCGATCGAATTGAGCTATGGGTTAGAAGGTTATAATGTGCAATGTGATTTGGTGTTATTGGTCACGGAAGAATCGATGAATATTATGAATCACAAATTATCCCATTGGTTAGAGGAGTGACATTGTGAGCAGTGACGCGATGAATGAATTAACCGAATTTCATTGGATGATGGATATGTTGCAGACCATTGATGTGGGGTTGGTCGTGCTGGATAAACACTATGCGGTGAAATTGTGGAACGGTTTTATGGAAAGTCATAGCGGTATGCTGCCAAGTGAGGTACGGGACAAGTCACTGTTCGCATTGTTTCCGGATATCGATCAGGACTGGTTTGCGCAAAAGACCAGACCGGTATTTGAACTGAAGAACCGCGCTTTTATGATCTGGGAACAACGCCCCTACCTGTTTAAATTTCCCAACTATCGTCCCATTACCGGTAGCGAGGATTTTATGTATCAGAACATTACCTTGTCACCTTTAACCAGTGCTACCGGTAAAGTAGATAATATCTGTATGATGGTCTACGACGTCACCGATGTTGCTGCGGGCAAGAAAACGCTGGAAGTGACGCAGGTGACACTCAGCGAGATGAAGGAAAGAAGCACCTGAATAAAGTCTGTCTTTTTACCTTATCCCGGTTAAGCATTTTGATTTAGATACGATAACTAAGTACGTCACTTAATTGAAGAATCTATGCTGCCGTTTATGCCACGTTATCTCATCCTTTTTATCAATTTGTTATTGTTGTCTGCTTGTTCAGGTGATGATTTATTATCGGCGGATCCGCAACCCCAGACCCCTCAGCCTGTTATTAGTGTGGCTGCGATTGATGATTATTCAATAAATGAAAGCAGCAACGCGCCTCTCAATGCTACGGTTACCGGCCAAACCACAGATCTTACCTTTGCCTGGACAGTCTCCCCGACGATTACAATTAACCATCCAGATACGGCGCTCGCTGATGCCAGTTTTGTGGCGCCACAAACCACCGAACCCGTCAGTTATCGTTTTACCATCACTGTCACCGATGCTGAAGGCAATGTTGCCAGTGATCAGGTGACAGTTGAAGTCTTGCCGGTAAATGCTAATCCGCAAGCTGTGATCGGTTTTAACCAGATGGCAGGTTATGCGGCTAGACAATTTCCGGCCGGAGCCGCTGTTGTGTTAAATGGCAGTGATAGTCACGATGCAGACAGCCCCGCTGGGCAGGAGCAAATCGCCAGTTGGCGTTGGCAGCAAACAAGTGGTGTGAATGTACTGCAGGGAGTGAGTCTGGATGGCGAGACTCTCAGTTTTATTGCGCCAGTTCGGGACCCAGCCTCACAGCTGGTGTTCTCCTTAACTGTAACGGATCAGGAAGGAGGCATCGATAACGCCGAGATCGTTCTGTCGGTATTAGCCGCCAGCGATACGTTGCCTGAAGTGGATGCAGGTGTTGACGTTACTGTAGTGAGTGGCGAAGCGATATTATTGGCGGGGCAAGCCAGCAGTGTTAATAGTGGGGCACTGCCGCTGGAGTATTTATGGTTGAATGATTCCACTCTTGCCCCTGCCATTGATAGCCACCAACAATTGGTGACCTATGCGGTGGCACCTAAAGTTCAAACGGCAACTGTTGCCACCTTTACATTACAAGTCGATGATGCGCTGGGGCATAGCGTGGAAGACAGTGTGGATGTTTTGATTAATCCGCGGCAGATCGTGCATCGTAATGATACCGGTGTGGTATTGCGCGCGAATGGTACGACAAATATTAGCTCCATCCAGAGCGATTATCCGGGGCAGGATGCCGATACTGGCCGTGATAGTGCCGCTACACATGGATTACTGGAAAAGGCAGGGCGTGGCGAAAACGGTTTCGACTTTACCCGCCTGGATCAAATTGGTGATGAGGTAGATGACGTGAGCCAGCCTTGGCGCTGTGTCAGAGATAACGTTACTGGACTGGTATGGGAAATCAAACATCAGGGAATCGGGTTTAGCAATAATAGCTACAGTTATTCCTGGTATCAGCAAGAAAATAATGGCGGGATCGAGGGCGATCTGAACGGAGCTGGTGCCACCTGCAATATGGCACAATGCAATACCAGCGCCTATGTGGCTGCCATCAACGGAGTAGGCTTGTGCGGTTTTTATGACTGGCGTTTACCTACCCATAATGAGTTGTTGTCCATTTTACATCTGGGCAGGAGCAGCGCACCGTTAATCGACAATACTTATTTTCCTTTTACTACGTCTGGGCTTGCTGCGCCTGTCTGGTATTGGAGTAGTGAGCCCAGTGCCGACGGTGTATCCTCTGGCGAAGCACAAAATGCCTGGGCGATTGATTTTGCCAGCGGTAACGACAATTTTCTGAACAAATCTGTGCCAGCCAGAGTCAGGCTAGTCAGGGCGGGCCGTTAAGATGTTAAAAGTAACCACGTTTATAATGAGTTTATTGATTAGCTGTTCAATATTTGCCAGCTGTCAGGATGATATTGACGAAACAGCGCCAGAAGAAAATTTTGCACTGGTTGCCGGTGGTTTGGCGACTGATACCACCACCAGGCTAATGTGGATGCGTTGCGCCATTGGACAACAGTGGAATACTGCACAAGGACGCTGTCTGGGTGATCCGCAACCTGTTACCTGGCAACAGGCATTGCAGCTTGCTCATGGTTATGTCTATCAGAGTTTGAGTGGTTGGCGCTTACCCAATATGAAAGAGCTGAACACCATAGTCGAGCGTCAATGCGTGCGGCCATCAATTAACTCGACGGTCTTTCCTGATACACCCTCAGATGATTTCTGGACCTCGACTCCTTCGATGATAGATGGCCAGCGAGCCTGGGTTGTGGCATTTTTTAATGGCAGTAACTCTATTAAACAAAAAACCTTGTTTCCCTATGTTCGGCTGGTAAGAAACGCAGACTAGCGCAATTTTTAATCCGCTAGTCTTATTAAACTTTCCCTTCACCAACGTTCAGGCCACAATTGGCCTAGATTCGTGACGGAAATACTGTGAATGTCCAAGATTGTTTTATTTTTGCTGGCTGTCATCAGCTTTGACTGTTTGGCCGACTTTAAATGTGAAGTCGATTTGCAGCAGGGTATTTTGGTGAACGAACACCAAATTCGGGTGATGCAGGATGACCGTACTTTGTACCAGATCAACGGTGACAATCAGCTGATTGTCAAAGGTGACTGGATTACGCTCAATGAAGAGCAAACAGCGCAACTCAAAGAACTCTCTAGTGGTATACATTATTCCATGCCTAAAATGGTTCTATTGGCTACCGAAGGTGTGGATCTGGCAATTAGCACAGTAGAGAATGTTTACCTCGGCCTGGTGGGTGAAGAGCATACCAGTTATCAACGTTTGCAAAGTGCTCTGAAACGCGTAAGACGTAAAGTGGGTAAAAAGTTTTATCACGCGGAGGATTATTATTACATCGGGCCACGCAGTCTGGAAAATGTTGATATGTTGGTGGATGCCAGAATGGAGCAGGAAATCGAGCACGCCATCGATACCTCGCTTGGTGGCATATTATCGGCAATCGGTGGGCTGACCAGCGATGGCGATAGCAAGATGGAAAAACGCATGGAAGACTTGTCCGTCAGGCTCGAAACCATGGGAGCCGAAATTGAACGTCAGGTTGGTCCCAAAGCCCAAACCCTGCGCAAAAAAGCCAAGTGGTTTTGTGAAAAAATGAAACGTCTGGATGTGGTTGAAGATCAACTTCGCGACAGCATTCCACAATTACAGCCCTATAATGTGATTGTTACCGGCGAACTGGCCGAAAATGGAGACTGAATTCAATCGTTTCCGTCATTATTTTAACCCCACAGGGGCAAAGCACCGAGGGGAAATATAATAGAAACCGTTCGTACTGAGCGCGTAGTAGTCGAAGTATGAACTATTTCACCCTTCGACTACTTATAGTTCCGTGTATCCTGAGCTTGTCGAAGGGGCAGGGCGAACGATGGTTTTGATTTTGAGCTCGTTGCTAGAAACCCGACACTCGCAGCTCCATTGATTTTTGGTTCTCGGTGATCTCTGTACCCCTGTGGTTAATAGGCTTTTGGTTTTATTATCTTAGCGGCTTGGCTATTTTATCATTTCAAGATAGAATTCCAGACGTCTAAACGTCCATGGTGTTCGTATGCAATCTGCTCCCTCCGGTAAACTGGCGTTATCGCCATTATTTTTGTTCCTGTGTTTATTTCTGGGAACTGGATTTTATTTCCAGTCTCAAGGCGTGGATTATGCTTTTTATCAGCTACCGGCCCCGGCTGCGCTATTACCCGCCATATTGCTCGCTTTCTGGTTATCCCGAGAGAGCCTGGGCAATACCATTGATCAGTTCGTAACCGGCGCTGGGCATAGCAATATTATTACCATGTGCCTGATCTATTTGCTGGCCGGTGCTTTTTCAGCAGTAGCCAAGGCATCTGGTGGGGTGGATGCAACAGTCGTTATTGGCTTACAGCTGGTTCCGTCCCAGTTTATCTTGCCTGGTCTGTTTTTAATTGCGGCGTTTATCGCCACTGCAATGGGAACATCCATGGGCACCTTGGCTGCGTTGGCACCCATTGCCGCCGGTGTCGCCGATGCTGCCGGCATTTCCCCGGCATTGATGGCAGGTGTACTGGTTAGCGGAGCGATCTTCGGTGATAACCTGTCGATTATTTCTGACACCACCATTGCCGCTACCCGCACTCAGGGGTGCGATATGAAAGACAAGTTTAAAGCTAACCTTTTATTGGCGTTACCTGCAGCGGTACTGGTATTGGTATTGCTGTTTGTCATTGGCCATCCTGCTGAGTTGGAGACGGCCGACACGGCTAATCCTGTGCTGATGCTACCTTACTTGCTTATCTTGATCTTGGCGATAGTTGGCGTAAACGTGTTTTCGGTGCTGGTTATCGGTATCGTCAGCAGCGCACTATTGGGGATCCTGGTTGGTGATTATCAGATGATGGCCATTGGTAAAGATATCTATGCCGGGTTTGGCCAGATGCAGGAAGTCTTTATTTTATCGTTGCTGTTAGGTGGCTTGTCCGAGCTCATGCGTCGTCAGGGAGGGCTCCGTTTTCTGGTAACCCGAATATCCAGATTAATCCAGTCCTCATCCTTAACGCCTAAACTGGGTTATTCATTGGGTATTGCCGCGCTGATTAGTTGTGTCAACGCCTGTGTGGCCAATAATACCGTTGCAATAATAGTGGCGGGCGATACGGTAAAAGAACTAGCCGAGGCTGGTGATATCGAGCCCAAAAAGGCCGCTAGCTTGATCGATATTTTTGCCTGTGTGCTGCAGGGAATATTACCTTATGGCGCGCAATTACTGCTATTGGGTGCCAGTTTCTCTGTTTCGCCGGTAGAGATTATTCCCTACGCATTTTACTGCTATTGGTTAGCGTTGGTAACCTTAGGGAGCTTTGTCTGGCAGTACTTTTTGCAGCGTAAAGTGGGACAGGCGGGAGTGGAATAATCAAAGAACCAGACAGGTTCTGGCTCTTTGCGGAGTGACTTTGGTATATTACTCAAGAATGATACTTAACGTATGCTTCCAGAGTGTTTTCAATCAAACTGGCGACAGTCATTGGACCGACTCCTCCCGGTACCGGCGTAATCCAGCCAGCACGTTCACTGGCGGCGGCATATTCTACGTCGCCGACTAGGCTGCCGTTATCAACCCGGTTAATGCCCACATCAATCACAATCGCCCCCGGTTTGATCCACTCGCCGGGAATAAATTCGGCTTTACCCACTGCGACCACAAGTAAATCGGCCCGTCTGACATGGGACTGCAGATCTTTGGTAAATTTGTGGCATACGGTGGTGGTGCAACCTGCAATCAATAACTCCAGGCACATAGGACGTCCGACTATGTTGGAGGCACCCACCACCACGGCGTCCAGTCCCTTTATCGGACGTTTGCTGGACTCTATCAGTGTCATTATGCCTTTAGGAGTGCAGGGACGTAGGGCAGGCATACGTTCTGCCAAGCGCCCTATGTTGTAAGGATGGAAACCATCCACGTCTTTATGCGGATGAATTTGTTCCAGTACTTCGTTGGCATCCAGGCCTGCGGGTAAAGGCAACTGGACTAAAATACCGTCGACTTCATTGTCCTGATTAAGTGTATCAATCAGTTCCAGTAGTTGCTGTTGCGTAGTATTGGCTGGCATATCGAAAGATTTGGACACAAATCCCACTTCATCACAGGCTTTGCGTTTGCTGCCGACATAAACCTGAGATGCAGGATCTCCTCCAACTAATACAACGGCCAGTCCTGGCGCTCTTTTGCCGGAAGAAACAATGGATTTAACATGTTCGGCGACATTTACCCTAACTTGTTTGGCTATCAGTTTCCCGTCGATAATTTGTGCAGGCATTATTAAGTTGTCTGTATGGTTGAACAAAATTGCCGGCTATTGTCACATAATCAAGCGGACTCAGGCAATGTCATCGGTATCCAGGGAGCGGATTTTATCCAGTCAATGGAGGGGCTTTAACCAGTTTGCTGTAAAACTGAACATTTAAACTTTTTGATTGAAAAAGTGTTTGACGACCCATAATCAAGTGGGTAATATGCGCCTCCCATAACGGCAGAGACATCGTCGTTACTAGCTTTAAAAGGCGGTGAGTAGCGCAGTTTGGTAGCGCACTTGGTTTGGGTCCAAGGGGTCGCAGGTTCAAATCCTGTCTCACCGACCACTTGCTTAAACTGTGCAGGTGCTTCAAAATGCGCCCGTAGCTCAGCTGGATAGAGCATCGGCCTTCTAAGCCGAGGGTCGCAGGTTCGAATCCTGCCGGGCGCGCCATGTGCGTTGCCGCAGTTCTAAGTAAACACCTCTATGGTGGGCGTAGCTCAGTTGGTAGAGCCCCGGATTGTGATTCCGGTTGTCGTGGGTTCAAGCCCCATCGTCCACCCCATTTTTTCGCGGAAGTGGTGAAATTGGTATACACGCTGGATTTAGGTTCCAGTGCTTTAGGGCGTGAGAGTTCAAGTCTCTCCTTCCGCACCATGCTTTTATCTTGATATTATCTCGGTGAGTAGCGCAGTTTGGTAGCGCACTTGGTTTGGGTCCAAGGGGTCGCAGGTTCAAATCCTGTCTCACCGACCATCTTCCCGCAAATATTTTAACTGTTATTTCCTAAAACCCGCAATTGACTGGAACGATTTAGAGTCGAGAATAGATCTAATTGCCGCTATCACGGTTTTTTTTCGTTTTCGACTCGACTCATTTAAAACCTGTCGGTATAATGTTGCGTCTTTTTTCTGGTCAAGTGTCGTTCAGGGCGGTTGTTGATATTCGGTTTTATTAATACCGTACCAATTATCTGAAGAATCCCCCGTTAATGAATGACTAATTTCAGCGTGTTAGCACGCACTATTGAGGTATAAGAATGCAAGTTTCAGTTGAGACGACTCAAGGTTTAGAACGCCGTCTGACTATTACGGTCGAAGCGGAAAATATCGATTCCGCGGTTAAAGCACGTTTGCAACAATTAGCAAAAACTCAACGTATTAACGGTTTCCGTCCAGGCAAAGTGCCCGTTAAGGTTATCCAGAAGCGTTATGGAGATGCCGTTCGTCAGGAAGTTTCTGGTGAAGTGATGCAGCGCAATTTCTATCAGGCCATCATGCAGGAAAAACTGACACCAGCAGGTGCTCCTACCTTTGAACTGAAAAAAGACGTTGCCGGAGAAGGCATTGAATTTGTTGCTTCGTTTGAAGTGTATCCGGAAGTTGAATTAAAAGATTTGGACAGCATCAAGGTTGATAAGCCAGTGGTAAAAATCAACGCTGATGATGTCAAGAATATGATGGAAACCTTGCGTAAACAACACGCTAGCTGGAGCGAAGTAAAACGCGCCGCGAAAGAAGATGATCAGGTCACTATCGATTTTGTCGGTACTATTGACGGTGAAGAATTTGAAGGCGGAAAAGCACAAGACTTTACGTTGGAAATGGGTAAAGGCCGGATGATACCTGGTTTCGAAGAAGGTATCGTAGGCGCTAAAGCCGGTAAGGAAGTCACCGTTGAAGTTAACTTCCCGGATGATTACCACGCTGAAAAATTGAAAGGTAAAGCCGCCAGCTTTGCTATCAAAGTGAAAAAAGTTGAAGCGTTGAACTTGCCAAAACTGGATGACGAATTTGCCAAATTATTTGGTGTAGAAGACGGTGGCGTGAAAGAGTTAAAAGCGGAAGTCCGTAAAAATATGGATCGCGAATTAACCCAAAACCTGAAAGCTCGTGTCAAAGAGCAGGTATTAACCGGTTTGTTAGAAGCGAATAAAGTCGATGTGCCTAAGGCGTTAATTGACCAGGAAATTGATGTATTGCGTCAGCAAGCGATTCAGCGTTTCGGTGCCCAGCAAGGCGGAAACATGCCTGACTTGCCTGCAGATCTGTTCAAGGAAAATGCCGAACGCCGTGTTAGCATCGGTTTATTGCTGGGTGAAGTGATCAAGCAAAACGAACTGAAAGTAGATGACGCCCGTGTGGACAGTATGATTGAAACAGCCGCCTCTGCTTATGAAGATCCACAAGAAGTGATTGAATACTATAAGTCCAACAAAGAAATGATGCAGCAAATGCAAAATGTTGCGCTGGAAGATCAGGCCATTGATTTGATTCTTGAGTCTGCCCAGGTGACTGAAGTTGAGACACCATTTGACGAGATCATGAACAAACAAGCTTAATTTATTGCTTGTTCGTTGACTTCTGTAGTTAGCAACTGATTAAATGCCCGGTATCTTCCGGGCATTTTTTTGTCGGGCATTTTTATATTAAGCGGATAAATGACATTGAATATGATGCAGAATACTTCTTTTGAACCCCAAGACGCGTTAGTCCCAATGGTTGTTGAACAGACAGCCAAAGGCGAACGTTCCTATGATATCTATTCCCGATTATTAAAAGAGCGGGTTATCTTTATGGTCGGTCAGGTAGAAGATCATATGGCCAACTTGATTGTCGCCCAGATGCTATTTCTTGAATCTGAAAATCCTGACCAGGATATATTTTTGTATATCAACTCTCCTGGTGGTTCGGTCACAGCGGGAATGGCAATCTATGATACAATGAACTTTATTAAGCCTAATGTCAGCACGGTATGTGTTGGACAGGCAGCCAGCATGGGCGCTTTTTTGCTTTCCGGTGGAGAAAAAGGTAAACGTTATTGTCTACCTAATGCACGGGTAATGATCCATCAGCCGTTAGGCGGATTTCAGGGACAGGCATCAGATTTTGAAATTCATGCCAGAGAAATACTGTCTATTAAAGAGAAATTGAACCGTCTGATTGCCGGCCACACTGGTCAGGACTATGAAATTGTCGCCCGTGATACGGATCGTGATAATTTTATGAGCGCTGAAGATGCAGTAAATTACGGTTTGGTCGATAGTGTATTAACCAGCCGCCTAGATAAGTAGACTTAAAGTCACCGAAAGTCTTACTCGAGAATGACAGGTACTATCCTGATAGAGTAAGCATTTAAACAGAGGTAAGTTTAATGAGTGATGACCACAGCTCCGACAGTGATAACAAATTACTGTATTGCTCATTTTGTGGCAAAAGTCAGCATGAAGTACGCAAACTGATTGCCGGCCCGTCAGTATTTATATGCGATGAATGTGTTGAATTATGTAACGACATCATTCGTGAAGAAATAAAAGAAATCGCGCCAAAAAAACCGGCCGACTCTTTGCCTAAACCGCACGAAATCCATACCCATCTGGATGATTATGTTATCGGTCAGGAACATGCCAAAAAGGTATTGTCTGTGGCTGTATACAATCATTACAAACGCTTGCGTAATGGAGACGTGCATGATGGCGTAGAACTCGGCAAGAGTAACATTTTGCTCATTGGTCCAACGGGAAGCGGTAAAACCCTGTTAGCCGAAACGCTGGCAAGATTGTTGGATGTGCCTTTTACCATGGCCGATGCGACCACTTTGACTGAAGCAGGCTATGTGGGTGAAGATGTCGAGAATATTATCCAGAAGTTATTGCAAAAATGTGATTACGATGTAGAAAAAGCCCAGCGAGGCATTGTCTATATTGATGAAATTGACAAAATTTCGCGTAAATCGGATAACCCATCTATTACCCGAGATGTCTCAGGTGAAGGGGTTCAGCAAGCGTTATTGAAGCTGATTGAAGGCACTATTGCGTCAGTTCCGCCACAAGGTGGACGCAAGCATCCGCAACAGGAATTTTTGCAGGTTGATACTTCCAAAATTCTGTTTATTTGTGGCGGTGCCTTTGCCGGTCTGGACAAAGTCATTGAGCAGCGGGCGCTAACAGGTTCGGGTATTGGCTTTGGCGCTGAAGTGAAGAGCAAGAACAACAAGGAGACCTTGTCGAAGCTGTTCCAGAAGGTAGAGCCTGAAGATTTGGTTAAATACGGTCTGATCCCCGAATTTATAGGGCGTCTGCCGGTAGTGGCAACGCTGGAAGAATTAAGTGAAGACGCATTGATCCAAATTTTGCAAGAGCCAAAAAATGCCTTAACCAAGCAATATGGCGCGTTATTTTCAATGGAAGATGTTGAACTGGAGTTCCGTGAAGATGCTTTGCATGCCATTGCCTCTAAAGCAATGAAACGCAAAACCGGTGCGCGGGGCCTACGCTCCATTGTTGAAGCTGTATTACTTGATACCATGTACGACTTGCCCTCGATGCAGGACATCAGCAAGGTCGTCATTGATGAGTCTGCTATCAAAGGGGAATCCAAACCTATTCTTATTTACGATAGTGAAAAAGAAAAGAAAGCAGCATCTGAATAACAATGATTTGAAAGGCCCGACAGGGCCTTTTCTGTATGAATCGACCAAACCGGTCAAACACGCCACTGACATTATAATTGATATTACAACAGCATAAACCGATCTTAATTTTCGGAATAGCTTCAATTTTGGTTTGAACTTTTGCTGACAATCCCCATATCAGCTAACAGTTCAATATTTAGCAGAATCGAATTTAAAGAGAATGAATATGACAGAAACACAAACGGATCATCTGGAAATTCCGATACTCGCGCTACGGGATGTGGTGGTCTATCCGCATATGGTGATCCCCCTTTTTGTTGGTCGTGAAAAATCTATCCGTTGTCTGGAAGCAGCAATGGATAACGATAAACAAATTTTTCTGGTCGCACAAAAAGATGCTGCCGTGGATGAGCCTGATATCGATGATCTGTACAAAGTGGGTACCGTCGCGACTATTCTGCAATTGCTGAAATTACCTGATGGCACGGTTAAAGTGCTGGTGGAAGGGAATGTACGTGGCGAAGTGCAAACCTACCTGCAAACCGATGAATTTTTTATGGGCGAAGTCATACGTAAACCGGATGACGAATTAGCCGATGCGGAGCAGGAAGTATTAGTGCGTTCTGCTATTTCGCAGTTTGAGGGCTATATCAAACTGAATAAAAAAATTCCGCCCGAAGTCCTGACTTCCCTCAATGGTATCGAAGACGCTGCTCGTTTAGCCGATACCATGGCCGCGCACATGCCGCTTAAGTTGGTGGAGAAACAAAAAGTATTGGAAATCATCGGTGTGCATGAACGTCTGGAATATTTAATGGCGTTGATGGAAAGCGAGATTGATCTGCTGCAAGTTGAGAAAAAAATCCGTACCCGGGTTAAAAAGCAGATGGAACGCAGTCAGCGCGAGTATTATCTGAATGAACAGATGAAAGCCATCCAAAAAGAATTGGGTGAAATTGATGACGCACCAGATGAATTTGAGGCCCTGGGCAAAAAAATCGAACAAGCCAAAATGCCGGCCGATGCCAAGCACAAAGCCAATGCCGAGTTGCATAAGCTGAAAATGATGTCGCCGATGTCGGCTGAAGCAACCGTAGTCAGAAGTTATATTGACTGGTTGGTGAATGTCCCCTGGTTCAAACGCAGTAAAGTTAAACGTGATTTGTTGGTGGCAGAAAATGTATTGAATGAAGACCACTATGGTCTGGAAAAAGTCAAAGAGCGTATTCTGGAATACCTTGCAGTTCAACAACGGGTGCGCAAGCTAAAAGGGCCTATCTTATGTCTGGTGGGACCTCCCGGTGTAGGCAAAACCTCTTTGGGGCAATCTATTGCCAAGGCAACCGGACGCAAATATGTGCGTATGGCATTGGGGGGAGTGCGTGATGAGGCCGAGATCCGTGGACATCGCCGTACTTATATTGGCTCTATGCCCGGCAAGCTAATTCAAAAAATGGCTAAGGTTGAAGTCAAGAATCCGCTGTTTTTACTAGATGAAATCGACAAAATATCCTCGGATATGCGCGGTGACCCGGCTTCTGCATTGTTAGAGGTGCTGGATCCGGAGCAAAACAGTACCTTTAGTGATCATTATCTTGAAGTGGACTATGACCTGTCCGACGTGATGTTTGTGGCTACGTCAAACAGCATGAATATTCCGGGGCCGTTGCTGGATAGAATGGAAGTGATCCGCCTGTCCGGTTACACCGAAGATGAAAAGCTGAATATCGCTACCGGCCATCTGATTGAAAAACAAATCAGCCGTAACGGATTGAAAAAGGGTGAGTTAATTGTCGAAGAATCAGCCATTATCGGCATTATTCGTTATTACACCCGCGAAGCAGGGGTGCGCAGCCTCGAACGAGAAATATCCAAAATTTGTCGTAAGGCAGTCAAAAATATACTGCTCGACAAATCGGTCAAAAAAGTGGTGGTGACTGAGAAAAATTTGGCCGAATATTTAGGCGTACAACGTTTTGATTACGGCAAAGCTGACAAGAACAACCAGATTGGTCAAGTGACCGGATTGGCCTGGACTCAGGTCGGGGGCGATTTGCTCACTATTGAAACCACTTCAGTATCCGGTAAAGGGAAAACCACTTTTACCGGCTCTTTGGGCGATGTGATGCAGGAGTCGATTAAAACCGCGATGACAGTGGTGCGTAGTCGAGCCGAAAAACTGCGTATTAATGATGATTTTCATGAAAAACGGGATATTCATGTACATGTACCGGAAGGGGCAACCCCCAAAGATGGTCCAAGCGCCGGCATCGCGATGTGTACCGCATTGGTTTCTAGCTTGACCGGTAATCCTGTGCGATGTGATGTGGCCATGACAGGGGAAATTACCCTGCGTGGTGAAGTCCTGGCGATTGGTGGATTAAAAGAAAAATTGTTAGCGGCGCATCGTGGTGGAATTAAAACGGTTATTATCCCTAAAGAAAATGAAAGGGATTTGGAAGAAATACCTAAGAATGTAAAACAAGACCTCGAAATCCACGCAGTGCAATGGATAGACGAAGTTTTGGCATTGGCATTGCAGGAAGAACCGCTTAAATTTGCACCAGTAAGTCGCAAGAAAGCGAAAAAATAGCAATTCAGTCAACTTTTTTGCATTTTTTTCGAATTTGGGGCTTCACTCTGGCAAAAGTTGTGGTAGCCTTAGACTCAGTTTCGCCACAGGCCTTATCGCAAAAGGGATAGCGGTGATTCATTTAAATCAAGTTTGTTTCAACATTCGTGAGTTGTTTCTCAGGTATGGAAAAACAATTTATTAAAACTGGTTCAGTTAACCAAACAATATAATAACAATTGAAGGGGATGATATTGTGAACAAGTCTCAATTAATCGATAAAATTGCCGCGGGTGCAGATATTTCTAAAGCGTCAGCAGGCCGTGCATTGGACGCGCTGACAGACGCAGTTACTGAAGCGCTGAAAGCTGGCGATCAAGTTGCTTTGGTTGGCTTCGGTACTTTCTCTGTACGCGAACGTGCTGCTCGCACAGGCCGTAACCCGCAAACTGGTGCTACTATCCAAATTGCAGCTGCAAAAGTTCCTTCTTTCAAAGCTGGTAAAGCACTGAAAGACGCTTGCAACTAAGTCGATTTTTCGGATTTTTAAAAAGGCGATGATTTTATCATCGCCTTTTTGTTTTCAGGAACATTGACTTATCGTCGGGATATTGGCTTATCCATGCAAATATACTTTGACGATATCGGATTAAAAATCAGCCAATAGATTCATTTATCGTCCTTTAAGCCGCATAGATGCTTTTTCACCTAGGCGTTATTACGTTATAATCCGGCCTCTGGAAATGTCGTCATCGAATTTCCGATAACGAGACAAGATCAAATTGGAGTTCGAAAAACACCATGTTAGAAAAAATTCGTGAAGGATCGCAAGGCTTCTGGGCAAAAGCGATTTTAGGACTGGTTTGTATTACGTTTGCATTGGCAGGCGTAGGTAGTTATTTAAATACACGCGGAGAACAACCTGTTGCCAGTGTCAATGGTACAGAAATAGGCACAGCCGCATTCGAGCGGGCTTATGAAAACGAGCGTGCCAGACTTGAATCCCAGTACGGTGACAGTTTCGCTGACCTGGCGTCCGATTCCGGTTACCTGAAACAAATCCGTCAGTCAGTGCTGGATCGTTTAATTGCAGAAACCTTGTTTGAACAGACCGCCGAACAAATGGGTTTGCGTATCAGCGCTGAACAAATCAAGCAACGCATCGTTAATATGAAAGAATTTCAGCTGGACGGGAAGTTCAGCAATGATACTTATCTGGCTATCTTGAGACAGGT
Organism: Neptunicella plasticusilytica; assembly: GCF_047922965.1. Taxonomy (GTDB): domain Bacteria; phylum Pseudomonadota; class Gammaproteobacteria; order Enterobacterales; family Alteromonadaceae; genus Neptunicella; species Neptunicella plasticusilytica. The sequence goes on along the minus strand of NZ_CP150481.1, from coordinate 3,106,447 downwards.
GGGTTATCAGCCAAGTACCTTCCGTGACACTATGCGCAGTGATATGACTCGCCAGCAAGTCGTGCAGGCCTTATTGGGAACCGACTTTGCACTTGAAACCGAAGCACAGCAGGTATACCAGTTGCAGCAGCAAACTCGCGATATTCGTTATATCCAGGTTCCAGGTAGTGATTTTGCCGACCAAGTCGAGATATCAGAACAAGAAATTAACCAATATTATCAGTCTCATATCGCTCAGTTTGACACACAGGAAAAAGTATCACTTGATTATGTCGAGTTAAAAGCCAGTGATTTACAGGCTGATATTGAAGTTAGTGATGATGAAGTTAATCAGTATTATCAAGATAATATTGACACCTATCGCACCGAGGGACAACGCAAAGTCGCGCATATCCTGATCGAGTTTGGTGATGATGAAGATGCGTCGCAGGCGACTGCCGAAGAAGTGCTATCCAAAGTGCAAGCCGGTGAAGATTTTGCTAAGTTGGCGGCGCAGTATTCAGCGGATATTTCCAGTGCTGAGAACGGTGGTGAGCTGGACTGGTTTAGTAAAGGCGACATGGATCCTGCCTTCGAAGAAGCGGCTTTCGCGATGACAGAAGCCGGGCAAGTGTCTGCAGTAGTGAAAAGTAGTTTTGGTTTTCACATTATGAAACTGGTTGATAGCAAGCAGGAACAGGTAACTCCTTTAGCGGAAGCACGTGAGCAGGTGATTGCCAGCCTTAAGCAGGAAAAAGCATTGAACAAGTTATATGCGTTGCATCAGCGCATGTCGGAAGTGGCGTTTGAAGTACCGGATAATCTGGATGAAGTGGCCGAAATTGCCGGTCAGAAAATCCAGTCTACAGAACTGTTCTCTCGTAACGATGCGCCGGAGTTATTCAGCCAACCGGCAATGCTTAACGCAGTTTTCACTGACGAGATTATTTATCAGGGCGTAAACAGTGAAGTTAATGAGCTGGGGGATAATCATCTGGTGGTGTTCCGTATGCACGATCATCAGCCGGTGAGGACACGCACTGTCGATGAAGTTACTGCCGAAATCAGTGATACATTAAAAGCCACCAAAATGCAGCAGGCAGCGGTTGAATGGACCCAAACATTGCTGACCCAGTTGAATGAAGGACAAGACATTACTGCTCAGCTGCAAGATAAATCAGTGCAATGGCAAGAACAACAAGCTATGCCGCGTTATGGTTCTGCGGTTGCGCCAGCAATTAGTAATGAAGCGTTTAAACTGGCCAGCGAAGGCACACTGAGCCGTTCTGTAATTGAAATAGGTGGTGGTGACGCTGCCTTGGTTGAAGTGCAGAAGATCAATGCTGCAGAAACCGCCGACGACAATCAGTTAGCCGGATTGAAACAGAGATTGCAGTCGTTGAAGTCTCAGCAGGCGATGAGCAGCTTTGTCGAAGCCTTAAAAGCCCAGGCTGATATTGAAGTTTTCGCCAAAATATAGACCAATAAAAAGATAAATTATACCCCTTGGCGTTGCACACAACTCAAGGGGTTTTTACTATCAGAGAGATGTAACTCCCGCATTGTTTGCAAACAAACCGGGGCAATAAAAACTGTTTAGCGCTTATTAAGTGACTGGTAGGCGTGTATCAATTTTTTGGTGTAGTCGGTCTTCGGCCAGTTAAAAATAACGTCGGTTTTACCTGATTCAATCACTTTACCATTTTGCATGACGAGCACCCGATCGCTGATATGACGGACGATACCGAGGTTATGTGAGATAAAGATAAATCCCACTCCCAAGTCCTGCTGTAGCCTGACCAGCAAGTTAACGGTTTGAGAGCGTACTGAAGGGTCGAGCGCCGCAAAAGGTTCATCGGCAACAATCACTTCCGGATTGAGGATTAATGCTCTGGCCAGAGCAACCCGCTGTTTCTGGCCTTCAGACAGCATATGACGATAGAAATGTGCATGATCGGCCATTAAACCAACCTGGATCAAGGTGTCTTCTATCTTGCGACGTCGTTCGGAGACTGTCAGTTTGGTATTGAGTTTAAGGGGTTCATCGAGCAGTGAACCCAAAGTCAATCCCGGATTTAGTGAACCCTGGCTATGCTGGAAAATCATACGAATCTTAAGGCAACGTTGTTTGATATTGCCCGGTTGCATGGTTTCACCATTGAGAATAATACTGCCTTTATCCGGGGTTTCAGCACCGACTAGCAGTTTGGCTACCGTTGATTTACCCGAGCCGTTATCGCCGATAATTGCCATTGTTTCCCCGGCCTGCAGTTCGAAATCAAGAGAAGCCAGATGGAATATTTTGGGTTTACTAAAAAATCCGGTTTTAGTGCTTTTGGTAAAACTCAACCCTTGCACTGATAATAAAGCACTCATTTCTCTTTCCTGTTCAACGGGAAATGACAACTGTAACTATGCTCATGAATACGTTTGGGTAAGGGAAACTTGACGCATTCTTTTTGCGCTCTGGGGCAGCGTGGACCCAGCCGGCAACCGATAGGAAGATGTTGCAGGGTGGGGATAGTTCCGGGTAGCGAAGATAGTGGTGCTTTGGGCGGCAGATCCTGCCTAAAACTGGGAGCACTGTGTAATAATGCTTGGGTATAAGGATGTAAAGGGGTGGAACGCAATTGCTCCATGCTGCCACTTTCTACGGTTTGACCACAGTAGAGTACTGTCATATCGGTGGCCATATTGCCGATCGCCATCAAATCGTGGCTGACAAACAAAATGCTCAAATTCTGGATTTGGTTGAGTTTGGTCAGCAATCGTAATATTTGTACTTTATTGGTGATCTCCATTCCCATGGTTGGATCATCTGCAATCAATAGCTCAGGCTTGCTGACCAAAGCACTAGCTAACATCACCTTTTGGCAAACATCATCTGCAACTTGATGAGCGTAGGCGCGCATACATTGCTGGTGATCTTTGATGCCAACCTTATGCAGATGCTTAATCACAATTTCTTCGCGTTTCTGCTTGCGTTGCCAAAAACTGGTTTTGTCCAGCAGATGATCCGGTACACTTTCGAGTAGCTGGTCACCTAATGTCGCTGTCGGATCAAAGGCATTAGTGGCTTTTTGAAAAATCACCGACATTTCATCGCGGGTAATTTGGCGTCGTTCCCGTTCCGACATGGATAATAAGTCTTTGCCTTTCCAGGTCATCCGGTCGGCAGTAATTCTCCATCGATCAGGAATGGCGCCAACAATAGTGCGGACAATCAGGCTTTTGCCTGAACCGGACTCGCCGACTAACGCGCTGATTTGGCCTCTTTTCAGGCCGATATTGACCTTGTCCAGCGCCTTGACCCAGCCATTGGTGCTGTCAATTTCCAGGGTGAGGTTTTTGATATCCAATAACAGCATTAGTGTTGCAACCTGTTTCTTAGCGCAGTTCTGAGGCCATCGCCGACTAAATTAACCGAAATCAGCATTAACAGAATTGCGCCGCCGGGCAGGGCAATATTCCATGGTGCGATATAGGCCAATTCCAGCCCATCGGATAACATGGCTCCTAGCTCGGACGACGGCGCCTGAGCGCCCAGATTCAGAAAGCCCAGAGCACTGATATCCAGAATAGCTACCGATAATGAAAATGTACCGTTAACCACCAAGGGTTCGATCATATTAGGTAAAATTGAGTCGAATAAAATCCGGGTCTTACTGGCCCCGTCCAATCGTGCGGCAGTCACGTATTCCATATGGCTCTCGGTACGTACCAGGTCGCGAGTGAGATGAATAAATTTGGGAATAAGGGCCAGCGTAATGGCCCACATACAATTAGCCAGTCCGGTGCCTAAAATGGCGACGATAACGATGGCAATAATCAAGGTAGGGATGACCATTACAGCATCCAGCAAGTGATTTAATATACTGGCTCTTATCCCGTGTCCCATTCCTGCATAAGCACCCAGGCTAAAGCCCACAAGCATGGCAATTAATACCAACATAATGCTGATGCCAAATGTCAGGCGGCTGCCATAGATAACTCTTGAAAGAACGTCTCGGCCCAAACTGTCGGTGCCGAACAGATGTACTATGGTGCCGCTGCTATTCCACGCTGGAGGCAGCAGGATAACGTCGGTATTTTGTTCGGTTGGACTAAATGGCGCAATCCCGGGAGCAAAAATGATCACGATGATGAACATGATCAATAACCACAGTCCTAGCATGGAAACGTGATTGCGCCTGAATTCAATCCAGGTGTGCCGCATCGGAGACGGGAAATGATCTTCCAGGTAAAGTTTAGATTGTCCCATGGATATCCCTGTTTTTAAGCGGATTAATGATGCGCAATATAATGTCCATGCACAGGGTAAAAATGATCACCACAGTCGAAACGGCTAGCACGCCGCCGCGGATTGCCGGGAAATCCTGTACATAGATAGCCTGCATTAACCAATTACCAATGCCAGGCCAGGAAAAAATCACTTCGACTATCATGGCATTGGTCAATAGCGCCGTAAATTGCAATACCAATTGTGGCAATATTGGCAACAAGGTGTTGCGTACCCCGTGGCGCCAGATAACTTGCGGGCGTGTTAAACCTCGTGCGACGGCAGCCTTGATATAGTCGCTTTGCATCACATCAGCAACTGAGCGGCGGGTGATGCGAATCACAATTGTGCTGGTCACAATTGCAATTGATAAGGTCGGCAAGATCATATGGCGTACAGCATTATTTAAAGCATCGTATTTATCTGTCATATCCGAATGCAGGATATCAATCAGGATAAAACCGCTGTAATGGGGAATATCGTAGAGCAAGCTTAAACGACCAGACATGGGTAACCAGCCGAGTTGCAAAGAAAAAAACAGGATCAGTAATAACGCCAACCAGAACACCGGAATGGAATAACCCAGTACACTCGCGGACAATATGCCCATATCGATGCCGCGACGGTGACGCAAACCTGCCCAGAAACCAAAAGGAATACCGATTAACATCGACATCACCATCGCATAGATACTCAGTTCCAGGCTGGCAGGTAACACCAGTAAAATCTCACTCATGATAGGATTTCCGGAGCTGGCGCTGACACCCCACTCGCCCAGCCACAAATGCTTAAGATAGATGACATATTGTTGCAGGACATTACCGTCAAAACCATGCAGTTCTGCCAACCTGGCATAGTGTTGAGGGGATTTGATCGCGATACCGGTGAGATTAATTAACGGATCGCCAGGAAACAGATAAATCAGTGCGAAAGAACCTAACGTCACTACCAGCATGGTAATCACAAACAGGTTAAGCCGCCTGAGCAAGTAGGAAATCATTGGTCTTTTTCCACCTCGCCTAAACGGATCCCGCCAAAGGGATTAATATTAAAATGTTGGAGATTGCTTTGATAGGCCTGATAACGATAGGCGTGTGCAATAGGTACCAGAGGCATTTCCTCTGCCAGTATCGCATTAGCCAGTTGATAAAACAGGCTACGCACTTCGGGCTCGGTATAGAGCAATGCCTGATTGATTAGATTGTCGTATTTTTTATTGCACCAGTTGGAACGGTTGGTGCCAGATGCAATCGCTGCGCAACTAAATAATGGTCGATAGAAATTATCCGGGTCACCATTATCGGCATTCCAGCCAATCAGCACCGAATCATGCAATCCTTCTCTGAGCTTGCTACGAAAAGTCGCCCATTCATAACTGACAACATTGACGTTAATGCCCACTTGCTGCAAATAACCTTTAATTAACTCAGCCATTTTGCGTGCATTGGGATTGTAGGCCCGTTCAATAGGCATCGCCCATATATTCATACTAAAACCCGGTTCGATACCGGCTTCATCAAGTAACTCGCGGGCCATTACCGGGTTATAGCTGGTATCGCGAACATTACTCTGATAAGCCCAGGAGGTCGGAGGCAGAATTCCTCTGGCACGCACCGCACTATCATAATAAACCGCGTTGATCAGGGTATCCTTATCAATAGCCATCGCTAACGCTTTACGTACATTGGGATTATTGAACGGTTCTCTTTGGGTATTAAATGCCCAGAACCCCACATTTAGACCCGGTTTTTCGTCTGCGCGCAGGTTGTGCCGGTTTTCGATTACGCTCAAATCACTGTAAGAAGGAAAGGCAATCGCGTCGCATTCACCAGTCAATAATTTAGCCAGCCGGGTTGAACTGGAAGGCGTGATATCGAATATTAACTTTTCTATAGCGACCTGATGATGCCAATACTCCTGGTTACGATGATAACGAATATAACGACCTTTGCGATAACGTTCGAAGACAAATGGGCCAGTACCTATTGGCAAATTATCCAGTTGCTCGGGGTTGCCTTTATCGATTTGTTGTTGGGCATATTCTGCCGACAGGATCACCGCAAAGTCAGTGGCAAGGTTGGCCAGGAAAGAACTATCCGGCCTGGTCAATTTGATTTCCACCCGATAGCCGTTAATCCGCTGGACGCTGTCGATGATCGATGCCAAACCTAGGCTGACAAAGTAAGGATAAGTACCACCGGAGATTTGATGATAGGGGTGACCTTCCAGACGCCAACGATCAATGCTGAATAACACGTCATCAGCGTTAAAATAACGACTCGGGGTAAAGTAGGGGGTATGGTGAAAACTGACTTTTTTGCGTAGTTGAAAGGTGTAGGTCAAGCCATCTGAACTGACCAGCCAACTGCTGGCAAGACCTGGCACGAGCATATTACTGACCGGATCAAACTCGATTAATCTGTCGTATAGTTGATGGGAACTGGCATCAGCAGTGGTTCCCGAGGTATCCAGTTGCGGATTAAAACTGCCGGGACTGCCTTCTGAACAATAAATCAACCCCTGCTTACTTCTGTCGGGTACACCACTTTGGGTACAACCCGCCAAGGTTACAATAAAAACTAATACACCATAGATTGCAGGTTTCATTTTAGCGCCAACTTATTCCTGTTCATCACCGGTATTTTCCAACAGATTGTATTTTTTCAAATAGCCTCTGAGCTGATGATAGGTCAAACAGAGTTTTTCGGCAGTTTTCTTTTGGTTAAATTGACTATCGGCGAGCGCCTGTTTAATCAGATCCATCTCAAAATCCTGCGATACCTGCTTAAGATCGAGTGGGAACACCATTTCACTTGGCTTGTTTTCTGGCCGCTTGTCGATCTGCAGTTCAGCCGGCTCTGGTTTTGCTACCACTGGTTGTGAAGGGGTAATTCTATCTTGTGTTTTTATTCGACCAGCAGGTCTGAAGCTGGACTCGAATGGGTCGAGAATAATTTCGTGTACCGGCAAATGAGGATTGTTACAGCGGTAAACCGCGCGTTCTACCACGTTCTTTAATTCGCGGATATTGCCCGGCCAATGGTATTCCATCAAACTGCGCCGGGCTTTCTCGGTAAATCCGCTGAATAATTCCATTTCCAGTTCGCGTGCCATATTGATGGCAAAATGTTCAGCGAGCAGAAGAATATCTTCGGGGCGATGACGCAATGGTGGCAAGGTGATCACATCAAAAGCCAGCCTATCGAGTAGATCGGCGCGAAACTCACCCTGCTCGGCTAGTGAAGGCAAGTCTTCGTTGGTGGCCGCAATTAGGCGCACGTCGGTTTTGACCGTTCTGGCGCCGCCCACGCGCTCGAATTCTCCGTATTCAACCACCCTTAGCAGCTTTTCTTGCACCAATCCTGAGGTGTTGGCCAGTTCATCAAGAAATAATGTGCCCTGGTGAGCAATTTCGAACCGTCCTTCACGTCTTTTGGCTGCACCGGTAAACGCTCCCGCCTCGTAGCCGAATAACTCACTTTCCAGCAGGTTTTCATTCAGTGCGGCACAATTGAGAGTGAGATAAGTCTGGTCCCAACGTTTGGAAAGATAATGCAGACGAGCCGCAATCAATTCTTTACCGGTACCCCGTTCACCAATAATCAACACAGGCTTGTTCAGTTGTGCGACCTGAGATACCTGTTCCAACACTTCCAGAAAACTGTTGGACTGCCCGAGTAGATTGTCCTGTTTACGAAAACGGCTCATTAAATTGCCTTAAATCCTTAAAAAGTGGTCTAAACGGCTAAATGTTGGTTTAACTAAATAATATTGTATGTGATATCAAAAAGGTAGTAAATTAATTTTCAATAAAAATCAATAAGTTACTAAATTTGAATTATTGGCCTGTTAATTGAATAACTCAATGTAGCGTCATTTAACGTAATTGAATCAAACACAGTAACAACATGAGGTAAAGACAATGGGTATTTTTTCGCGTTTCACCGATATTGTGAACTCAAATATTAATTCATTGCTGGATAAAGCGGAAGATCCGGAAAAAATGGTACGGTTAATCATCCAGGAGATGGAGGACACCCTGGTTGAAGTTCGCTCTGTGTCTGCCAAGACCATTGCCAACAAGAAAGATATTGCCCGCCAGGTCGCCAAACTGGAAGAAAGTGAGTCAGACTGGCAGTCTAAAGCCGAATTAGCGATCAATAAGGATCGCGAAGATTTAGCCAGAGCTGCGCTGGTCGAAAAGAAAAAGGCGGCTGATAGTGCTTCTGCCTTGCGTGACGAGTTGACTTTAGTTGAAGAACAAATTTCCAAATTGCAAAATGAAGTGCTGCAATTGCAGGAGAAGTTAGCAGATGCTAAAAATCGTCAAAAAGCGATTATTATGCGTCAGAAGACAGCCAGTTCGAGACTGGAAGTTAAACGCAAGCTGGATAGTCATAAAGTCGATGATGCAATGTTCCGTTTTGAACGCTACGAGAGCCGTATTGATGATCTCGAGTCTCAGGTTGATGCCTATGATCTGGGTAAGAAAACTCTGCAGGACGAGTTCAAAGAACTTGAATCCGGTAACAAAGTTGATGAAGAATTGGAAGCATTGAAGAAAAAGGTTGCTACCAAAGCTAAACCTGCAGCTAAATCAACTAAAAAGTAACTAACGGCAATTTAACAAGGAGCCGACCGTGATAGATTTTGACCTACTGATGGCCCCCATTATTATCTTTATGATTTTTGTGGCGCCAATCTGGTTAATTCTGCATTACCGGAGTAAACGTCAGGTAAATCAGGGATTAACCGCAGACGAGTATGAAACTATAAAGGATTTGGCCGCCAGGGCAGAGCAGATGTCTGATCGGATCAACACGCTGGAAGCCATCCTGGATGCCGAATCTCCAGAGTGGAGGAGTAAAATATGACCCACAAACGTGAGCTATATCGAGATCCGGCTAAAGGCAAAATTGCAGGCGTATGTGCCGGTTTTGCCGCCTATTTTGGCATGGAAGTCTGGTTAGTGCGTATCCTGGTCATTACCGCAGCGTTATTGGGCAGTGGGCCATTCTTTTTTGTGGCTTACGTTGCTGCATGGTTTATTTTGGACAAAAAGCCCAGCGTTGTTGAACAAGTTGGACGCCATACATTTAAAGGCCAGGGCAAAGGCTGGTACAACGTACCGGAAGAAGCCCGAACAGTGGAAGTTAAAACCAAGGTGTGGCAATCGGGTGAATCAGCCAAACAGGCGTGCCAGGATATTAAACAGCATTACACCCAAATTGAACAGAAGTTAAGAAATATGGAAACCTACGTCACAACGACTGAGTTCCAGCTTAACCGAGAAATTAACAAACTTTAAATTCGGTAAACTATTCCATTAGCGTGGAGGGAAGAATGGCTTGATGCAGACAATGCTCAGGCCATTTTTTACATTTAATGGAATTAATTCTTTACAAAGCGTGTTTTTTGTTTGTTTTATTTACTATTTAACCTGAATTACAAAGTTATTTGTAAATTTAATGTTACGTTTGGGTGGGCGGTGATTATTACCCAAGCGCTTCTTCTTTAATGTCAAAACAGTAGACTCAGCAGATACATTAACCTTTTAGCATTTCTTGCAGATCATTTGGGTCGGACAAGAGGAGGCGAAGCAACGTATGAGTAAAGAATCCGGGTATGTATCCCGATTACCTGACAGTAATGGTATTGTTCACTGGACAACAGAAGAAAATGCAATCTGGCAGGAACTGTTAGAACGACAGCTTTCATTAATGGAAGGACGGGCCTGTGACGAGTTTTTGCGCGGGCTGGAATTGTTAAATTTGCCACAAGATCGTGTCCCTCAATTGCATGAAGTTAACGCCATACTGGCAGCCACAACGGGTTGGAAAATCAGTCAGGTGCCTGCCCTGATTGATTTTGATGAATTTTTCCGTATGTTGGCCAATAAAGAGTTCCCGGTTGCGACCTTTATCCGTAGTCGTGAAGAGTTCGATTATTTGCGTGAACCCGATGTTTTTCATGAAATATTCGGGCACTGTCCTTTATTGACTAACCCTGATTTTGCCCATTTTACTCACACTTACGGTAAGCTGGGATATCAGGCCAGTAAACAGGATCGCAGTTATCTGGCGCGGTTATATTGGTTTACTGTCGAATTCGGGTTGCTTGATACGCCAGCGGGGCAGCGTATTTATGGCGGCGGGATCCTCTCTTCTCCGGGAGAGACAGTGCACGCACTGCAAAGTGAGCAGCCAGAACGTCTGCCAATGAACGTACTGGATGCACTACGAACCCCTTATCGGATAGATATTATGCAGCCGGTCTATTACAGTATTAATGGACTGCAGCAACTACATGATATTGCCGAGCTGGATATTATGGATTTGGTCGAGCAAGCCAAAGCCTTAGGTTTACACCCTGCCAAGTTTCCACCTAAACAGAAAATGGCAAGTTAACAGGAGATGAAGTGAATATGTCAGAATTAAGTAATCAAAAGTGTGAAGCCTGTCGTGCCGATGCCCCTAAAGTAACAGATCAGGAACTGGCAGAACTGATGAAAATGATCCCCGACTGGGTGCCTGTGCCAAGAGATGGCATTATGCAGTTAGAAAGAGAATTCAAATTTAAAAATTTCAAACTAGCTATGGCTTTTGCCAATCAGGTGGGAGAATTGGCCGAAGCGGAGTTTCACCATCCCTCGATCCTGTTGGAATGGGGAAAAGTCACTGTTACCTGGTGGACGCATAAAATTAACGGACTGCATAAAAATGATTTTATCTGTGCCGCTAAAACTGATGAATTACTGGATTAATTAACCCAATCTAGATGGTCTATTTCAGCGCTGCACCAGTCCAATTTCTGGCGGTGCTGAAATACTCGCTGTAATTGTTGATATTTCACCCTCTATTGTAATAAAATCTTTACACTTATTTTCTATTGGGTTGATAACATGCGTTTGGAAATTACCTGTCAGGATCGTCTGGGCATTGCTCAGGATGTGTTGGATATTTTAGTGCGTCACGAAATAGATCTTAAAGGCATTGAAATAGACAAGGCAGGGAAAATTTACCTTTATTTCCCCAATATCGAGTTTGCTGAATTTCAGCATCTGATGCCGGAAATTCGTCGAATCGATGGTATTTCCGATGTTAAAACCACTCCTTATATGCCCAATGAAAGGGAAAAGCACCAGCTCGCTACATTGCTGCAAACTTTGCCTGATCCAGTTTTTTCTATTGATCCTAAAGGTCGGGTGGTGCTGGTTAACGAAGCTGTTATCGGTGGCCTTGAGGTGAATGCCGAGCAGATAAAAGGTCAGGAAATTAATGATCTGGTTAAAGGTTTTAATTTCATTCGCTGGATGGAAACCGATGATATTCAGGCACAAACCCACAAGGTGCAGTTTATCGAGCAGGATTATATTGCCGACATTATGCCGGTGATGGTAGCTGATGTTGAAGGTGGTAGCATATTGGCCGGTGCTGTATTGGTGCTTAAATCCGAATATCGGCTGGGGCAACAGATTACCGTATTTAACCAAACCGATGCTGAAAGTTTTAATCGTATACAAGCCAACAGCCCGGCAATGAAAAAAATTATCCGTGAAGCGCGCAAAATGGCTGAACTGGATGCGCCGATCCTGATTATGGGAGAGACAGGTACCGGTAAGGAATTGCTGGCTCGTTCATGTCATTTAGCGAGTCGCCGAGCCGAACAGGCCTTTTTGGCGCTCAGTTGCGCCTCATTACCGGATAATGTGGCAGAGACTGAACTGTTCGGCTACGGACCAGGTGCGTTTGGCCAAAGTGAAAGCAAATCCGGTCTATTCGAGCAGGCGCAGGGCGGTACCTTATTTCTGGATGAAGTCGGCGATATGTCCCCCCAGTTGCAGGCTAAGTTACTGCGTGTTTTACAAGATGGTTCATTCCGGCGGGTTGGTGATGCCAAAGAAGTATCGGTTGATGTGCGTATAATTTGTACTACGCATAAGGATCTGGACAAGATGGTGCAGGACGGTTTGTTTAGGGAAGATCTGTACTATCGTCTTAACGTAATGAGCCTGACTATTCCGTCGCTGCGTGAGCGTAAACAGGATATCGTGCCGTTGGCGGAGCGCTTTGTTAAGCAACATAGCAGTAAAGTGGGCTGTAGGGCTCCCAAACTGAATCGCAGTTGTGTTGAATACCTGCAAACCTATCCATGGCCGGGAAATGTTCGTCAATTGGAAAACGCCATGTATCGCGCAGTCTCTCTGATGGAAGGCAATGAGCTGACCAAAGACAATATCCAGTTACCCGGTACCGTGTCTGATTTGAACTATTTCTCGGAAGAGTTTGAAGGAAGTCTGGATGACGCGGTGAAAAACTTTGAAAAGGACCTGTTAAGACGCCTTTATCCGGCTCATCCCAGTACCCGTCAATTGGCCCGTAAACTGGGATTAAGTCACACCGCGATTGCCAACAAATTACGCGATTACGGCATCAATAAAAAGTCTGTCAAATTATAGTTACAATAATGTAATTAAAACCTTCCAGTTAGAATGCTGTGCAGAGCAATTTGTGCGGCATTTTTTAATTTTATGGCATTTGTAAATTTTTTAATACGAAAGTCATCTCAATGTTCAAAAAGTCATCGCTCAGTCAGATCTTCTCTTTGCTCACTATTTGCGGTCTATTGCATATCATCAAGTTGATATTAATTTAAAAGAGAATCCCTATGACTGATAACGCATTCAATCCAATTGGCTGTGACGGCTTTGAATTTGTAGAATATACCGCCGCAGATGAGCAGGGCATCAACGCGCTGAAAAATTTGTTTCTGTCACTGGGCTTTGCCGAAGTGGCACAGCATCGCTCCAAGCGTGTGTGGTTGTTTAAACAGGGAGACATTAATTTTATTGTTAATGCCGAACCGTCTTCCCAGGCTGAAGCTTTCGCGCGTAAGCATGGCCCTAGCGTTTGTGGCATGGCCTGGCGGGTTAAAGATGCTAACAAGGCACTGCAACACGCGATAAAAAATGGAGCCAAGCAGTTTGTCGGCAACCTCGGTGCGATGGAACTGAATATTCCGGCAGTATATGGCATTGGTGAAAGTACTTTGTATTTTGTCGATCGCTATGGGGATGAATCCATTTATGAGGTCGATTTCAAATTTTATTCCGACTGGCAACAGAAGTTGCAACAAGCTGATGCTGGCCTGGCAGAGCTGGATCATCTTACTCATAATGTGAAGCGCGGTAATATGTCGGTGTGGGCCGATTTTTATGAAAAAATTGCTAACTTCCGCGAAATCCGTTATTTCGATATTGAAGGCAAATTGACCGGTTTGGTGAGTAAAGCTATGACCGGCCCCTGTGGCAAGATCCGCATTCCAATTAACGAGTCGTCTGATGACAAATCGCAAATTGAAGAATTTATCCGCGAATACAATGGAGAAGGGATTCAGCACATCGCTCTGGCAACCGATGATATCTACGCTACAGTTAGAAATTTAAAGTCGCGCGGACTTAAGTTTATGCAAACGCCTGATACCTATTATGAAAAGGTAAATGATCGTGTCGAGGGGCATGGAGAAGATTTGGCGCTATTGCATGAGTTAAATATTCTAATTGATGGTGCGCCTATGAAAGACGGTATTTTATTGCAGATTTTTACTGATACCGTTATTGGTCCGGTGTTTTTCGAGATTATCCAGCGTAAAGGTAACGAAGGTTTTGGCGAAGGCAACTTCAAGGCCCTGTTCGAGTCCATTGAAGAAGATCAGATTCGTCGTGGTGTGATTGAAAATGCGTAAATGGATCCATTTTCCCCGTCAGCAAGGGAAAATTTCCCGTCAGGCTCATGCCGATTTCCCCGAACAGGGCATTTATGAGCGTGAAGTGGGACGCAGTGGCTTTTTTGGTCCTGCAACCCATTTTCATCATCAACATGCACCTACCGGCTGGAGCGATTGGCAAGGGCCATTGCGCCCGCGACTATTCGATCTAAATAAACTTAACGACAGCAGTGGGGGTTCTCCTTGGGATGCCCCCGATATATTGCATAACGCTCATTGCCGTTACCGGTTATGGCATTGCACGGAGAATATGTCGGAGTTGGCGCGTAATGCAGACGGTGATGAATTGTTATTTATCCATCGCGGTCATGGCGAACTGTATTGCGATTATGGCCATTTATCGGTACGCGATGGCGACTATATTGTTTTGCCCCGTTCTACCCTATGGCGTCTGGAACCGGCAGAGCCGATGACCATTTTGATGATCGAAGCGACTAACGATAGTTATCAATTACCGGAAAAAGGTATTGTCGGTCCTCACGCGGTGTTTGACGCCGCCATGCTGGATACACCGGAGATTGACCAGTCTTTTCTTGATCAGCAGGATGAAAACCAATGGCAGGTTAGAGTAAAGCGACACAATCAGGTTTCAACTATTACTTTTCCCTACAATCCACTGGATGCCATAGGCTGGCACGGTGATTTGTCGGTAGTGCGAATAAACTGGCGAGATATCCGGCCATTGATGAGTCATCGTTATCACTTGCCTCCTTCGGCGCATACCACTTTTGTCGCTAGTCGCTTTGTGATCTGTACTTTTGTTCCTCGTCCGATAGAAAGTGATCCGGGGGCGCTTAAAGTGCCTTTTTATCACAGCAATGATGACTTTGATGAAGTGTTGTTTTACCACGCAGGGGACTTTTTTAGCCGCGACAATATCGATGCTGGAATGGTCAGTTTCCATCCCGCCGGTTTTACTCATGGGCCTCATCCGAAAGCCTTTGCCGCTGGTCTTCAACATAAAAAGACCTTCACTGATGAAGTGGCTGTTATGCTGGATACCCGTGATGCACTGGAAATTGGTGCGGCAGCCACCGAAGTTGAAGATCCTGAATATATCAACAGTTGGAAAACAAAATAAATTATGAAATTAGCAACATTAAGAAATGGTTCAAGAGATGGTCAGCTAGTCGTGGTCAATCGGGAGCTGACTCAAGCTGTGGCGGTGCCTGATATTGCGTTGACTATGCAGACTGCGCTGGATAATTGGCAAGTTATCGCTCCGCAACTGACGGAAGTCTATAACCAGTTAAATCGCGGCAACTACACTGACAGTTTTGCTTTTGACCAAAGCCAGTGTGAATCGCCCCTGCCAAGAGCCTTTCAGTGGGCTGATGGCAGTGCCTATGTTAATCATGTGGAGCTGGTGCGCAAGGCACGTGGCGCCGAGATCCCGGAAAGTTTCTGGACCGATCCATTAATGTATCAAGGCGGTTCCGATGATTTTATCGGACCGCACGAAGATATTATTTTACCCAGCGATGAATGGGGAATTGATTTCGAGGCGGAAGTTGCAGTAATCACCGATGATGTACCAATGGGAATTTCTGCCGAACACGCCGGTTCGCACATCAAGTTATTGATGTTGGTTAATGATGTTTCGTTGCGAGGTCTTATTCCAGGTGAACTGGCCAAAGGATTTGGCTTTTTCCAGTCCAAACCTGCGTCTGCTTTTTCACCTGTGGCGGTGACACCGGATGAACTCAGTGACCACTGGCAAGATAACAAAGTGCATTTACCTTTGTTATCTGAATATAACGAAAATCCTTTTGGCAAACCTCAGGCAGGCGAAGATATGACCTTTGATTTTGCCCAGCTTATTGCCCACGCGGCCAAAAGTCGTAATTTAGGCGCCGGCGCCATTATCGGCTCAGGCACCGTATCAAACAAGCAGGGTACCGAGTACGGTAGTGCCATCAGCGAGGGGGGAGTGGGTTATTCCTGTATTGCCGAGGTGCGGATGATAGAAACTATTCGTGACGGTCAAGCCTCTACCCCCTTTATGCGTTTTGGCGACAAGATAAAAATTCATATGCAGGATCTGCAAGGGCAGTGTATCTTTGGCACTATTGAGCAATCCGTCAAGCAGTTATAGGTAAACTTTATGTCGTTGAAACTTTACGGGTACTGGCGTTCGTCAGCCACCTACCGAGTGCGTATCGCATTAAATCTGAAACAACTGGATTATGAGATTATTCCGGTCCATCTGGTTCAGGATGGCGGACAGCAGCATAGCAAAAACTATCAGGGGCTCAATCCGGCCGAACTGGTGCCCACGTTATATGACGATGACGAGGATATTATTCTGAATCAGTCGTTGGCCATTATCGAATATCTGGATGAACGCTACGAACAGGGGACGAATCTATTACCGCCACACAGTCTGGAGCGGGCCAGAGTGCGTACACTGGCTTATGATATAGCTTGTGATATTCAGCCTTTGGCCAATCTTCGGGTGATGAACTATATCGGCGAACATTATCAGCTGGAACAGGAAGGTAAGTTTGAGTGGGCGCGCCACTGGATGCAAAAAGGCATGCAGGGCATTGAAAAACGTCTGCAAAAAACTGCCACTGATTACTGTTTTGGTTTTGATTTGAGTCTGGCGGATGTATGTCTGATCCCCCAGGTGTATAACGCCAATCGAGTGGGGTTGGATATGTCAGCCTTTCCGGTGATTGACCGGGTCTATCAGAATTGCATCTCCTTGCCTGCATTCGCCAAGGCCATACCGGAAAATCAACCGGATGCTGAATAATTATCTTTAATTCCGGTTGAAACGCGCATTTCGAGTAAGTAACCCCAGCTCGGGATAAGCCACGCCTCTCAATAACGCTCTTTTTGCACCTGGCAGCGTTGGGTTTTCTAGTCATAGCTCGCTATGACGTACGAAACCCCGCCTTGCCAGGCACAAAAATGTCGTCATTGAGTAAACTATTTATTCAACAATGGTTGAGTGAATAATATAACTATCTGAATTATTTACCCTTTGTAAATATAAACGACATTTCTTATCCCGAGTTGGGGTTAAGTAAATAAAGGTCTGTTCAGGCCTTTTTTGTTTTAAACGGACTGACCAACAGTGCGGTCACCAGCTCATATAAAATACTGGCAAGAATACCGCCCAGTAATCCACAAATGATTGCCAGCCGGTTTAACGGCACGGTTGCCTGATAACTTTCCAGTGTTTCATTCACGATCGCCTGATCGGCGTGCAAAGCTATATGCTGCAGCTGTCGCCAGAAATTGCCCTGCAGTTGCTGATGAAGTTTTTGTAGATACTGCCAGCGTTGATACTGGGCGCGGATGGGTTCGGCTTCGCGTTTGAAAAGTGGCTCGAGGCTCTGTAGATGTTTATCGATCAAAGCTTGCATTGAGCCGTCAAATAGCTGATCGGCTAACAACTGATAAGGTGCAATGGCCAGTTCTGCTTCACGAAAATGAGCGTCAACCCGTTGCACATATTGATTGACCCAGTTTGGCAACTGCACGCCAAGCATAATTCCCAGCGCAAAGCACAACATGGATAAATAATGATTAATCTTATTCATTAACAGAGCCGACCTTTAACTGCGATGATGCTAATACTCTGGCATATCCTGCGAGTTTATACAAAAGCACAAAAAAGGCACCCGAAGGTGCCTATACAGCAAAATGCGCAAGTTTATAATACTGCGACCAGGGCATCAGCTAATGTATCGACATTATGGCTGTTAATACCGGCGATATTGGCTCGGCTGGAACCCACCAGATAAACACTGTGCTGGTTTACCAGTTTATCGACTTGTTCAGGACTGATACACAAAAATGAGAACATGCCTTTTTGCTGGTTAACAAAGCTGAAATCTTTACTCGCTCCTTTTTCTGCCAGTTTGGAGACCAACATGGCACGCAAGCTTTGCATTCTTTCACGCATTTCGGTGACTTCGTCCATCCAAAGGTGTTTTAGCTGGTCATCGTTCAAAATAATATCCACCAGCGCACCGCCGTAGGAAGGAGGCATGGAGTAGATTCCGCGAGCCACATTCTGGATCTGCGACTGGGTGACGGTTTTGATTTGGGCGTTGGCATTAACTATTGCCGCCAAACCTACACGTTCACGGTATAAGCCAAAGTTTTTCGAGCAAGAGGCAGCAATAATCACTTCTGGCAAATTGGCTGCCAATAAGCGCACACCATAGGCGTCTTCTTCCAGACCATCACCGAAGCCCTGGTAAGCAAGATCGATAAAAGGAACAAAACCGGTTTTTTGGGCAATTTCTACTACGGCTTGCCATTGCTCATGGTTAAGATCCGCACCTGTCGGATTATGGCAGCAGCCGTGTAACAGGACCACGTCACCTTTTTTCACCTGAGACAAGCAATCAGCCATCTCGTCAAATTTGATACAAGCATTGGCTTTGTCGAAATAGGGATAGGTTTTAATTGTTAAACCGGCATTGCCGATTAACGGAATATGGTTGGCCCAAGTTGGGTCACTGACCCAAACGGTTAAATCTTTGTCACAACGGGTCAGCAACTCTGCCAATATCCGCAGAGAACCGCAGCCACCAGGAGCCTGAACACCCGACACTCTGTCTTCCAACAAAGCCGAATGACCATTTCCCAATATCAGACTCAGCATAGCGTCGATATAACCCTGAACTCCCTGTTGAGTAATGTAGGTTTTGGAATCTTCATTGGCCAACAATACTTGCTGGGCTTTTTGCACCGATTGCAAAATAGGTGTTCGACCTTGTTCGTCTTTGTATACTCCTACACCCAAATCGATTTTATTCGGATTGGTATCTTTTTTATAAGCGGCAGATAACCCCAAAATCGGATCAGCAGGGAGAGATGGTAATACTTCAAACATGGTCGCCTCAGTCAGTAAAATTAGCAATAAAAGTGTCAATGCAATGCTCAACAATGCAGCGGCATTATAATAATAAAATCAGCGCTTTTTCAGCATAATTTGAAATTAAATATGACTTCCTGGCGTATCTGGGCTTGAGGATCGAAAATCCGTTCTTGCCAGCGTAAATTCTGCTTGCTATTCACGGTTAAAATGGTGGAACTGCGGGTTCCATATTGTTGGCCTTGAATAAAAATCGACGACAGCTGTTTTTCCAGTTCTTTACTGACCCCGGTGTCCGGTAATAGCACGTTATCGGCTTGAGTTTGATCCTTGAGTAACGTAAAAAGTGCCTCGACATCCAGCGGTGAATGGCGTTGACAATATTCCTTCAAAACGGCGACTCCGGTGTTTAATTTAGGCCAAGGACTATTAAGGCTGGCGTTGGATAATCCATAAACGCCTTTAATTAACGGATGCCATTCGTTATTGAGGTTATTGTAATGGTTAAGTTTATCCCACGGGCCAAATAGTAAATTGTAGCCATTGTATTGATCTGCACTGCGTTGGATTTGGTGATGATAAACCTCACTGGAGTGATAGCCGGCAACATAATCAGTCACCAGCTGCCCTCGGCTGGTACGTGCAGGGTCGTTATGTAGTGGGTTGCGGATATTTGTTAGCGCGGCAAAACGACCATTTTGATTTACCGCCATCCAGCTACCTCCGGCTTGTAAATCCTTTCCGGCTAGCATTGTGGGATGATTAGGCCAAAAATGACTGGCAGCCGTTGGACGGTGATGAAATTCATCCCGATTGGCGGCGATAATCAGCGGGTAATCCTGATGTTGGTCGATAGCGACAAATAATATACACATAAAAACGCAACTAGACATTATCAATAGCTTACGACAGTATCAGCCATCCTGATTTTATTAAACCTGCAAATATAGCTAGCTAATCTATGCCTAACAAACCTGAATTATTGAATATTCCAGCCGACGTACCGCGGATGGGGAACACTGTCAGCCAGTGGATAGGAAGGAAAGTACTACAAATGATGGGATGGAGCTTTGAGGGCGAATATCCACAGCACAAGAAATTCGTCGCTGCCGTTGCGCCGCATACCTCAAACTGGGATTTTGTGGTTGGCATGGCGGCGGTGTTTGCCCTGCGTCTGAAGTGGTCGTTTTTGGGTAAACACAGTATTTTTGTCTGGCCTTTTGGCGGTTTGCTAAAGAAATTGGGCGGGATACCTATTGAACGTTCCCGCTCCCACGGCCTGGTCGCCCAATTGGGCGACCGATTCGCCCAGTCAGAATATATGGCGTTGGCAATGGCGCCAGAGGGGACGCGCAGTAAAGTTGATTACTGGAAAAGTGGTTTTTTGCAAATCGCCAATCGTGCTGATGTGCCTCTATTGCTGATTTATTTTGACTTTTCCCGCAAGGTAATCGGGTTTGGACCCTGTATGGCGGTGAGTGATGATCTTGACGCAGAGATGCAAAAAGTCAGAAATTTTTACGCAAAAATACCCGGGAAGTACCCGGACAACAGTTAAAATATTCATTTAAACCAGTGTCTTAACACTTTTTTTACGCAAACACGAAAAACTTTTGAACTAATTAAATCGCCTGTGGACTAAATTCATGCAGTTAGTAATTGCAGCTAAAGTGTGTTCCAAGTTGAGTGTATATTATCCCGCCTCCCCGGCGGGATTTTTTTATGTCACCTGAACTCAGGTTATTTACTGATGATATGGAATTACGGTGCCTAGGCGTAAATTAAGTAATTTATTCGTGATTTGACGTGAAGTGACGAATAATTAAACAAAAAAACAACCTGTTTTACCCTGAATTGTCCGTATATCTTTACAAAAATGCCTTACTTCTGTTTTTGCTAAATTAAACGTTATTCGTTAGTGGCTGATTAGCCAAGTGAATTTTTAGAACCACCCAAATTGTAGGCCATCATAGTGTTTATTGACGCTTCCCCTGACAAAAGCCACTAAATATCTTAGACTTCTTGCCCTCCCGAAATAAATTCAATTGAATCTGGCTCGGGAGGATCAACAAGGAGAAGGTTATGAGAACTTTTTTAAGGATAGGGTTTTATCTAATGGTGGTTGCCATCTGTTCGTTGTCAGTTTATCTCTGACATCCAACAACGGAATTCGGCAAGGAAAATATAATTTATACAACTTGAGCAGCAGTATAAATTGAACATAATAAACTGCAGCAATATTGAGCGCCGTTAGCCGGCGCTTTTTTATGGGATCAACTTTGCGGTTGTTTCGCCAGGGTCTTTTCCAAAGTGGCAATAAAGTCCTTATCTTGCGGTTTGGTTCTGGAACCATAGGATTCGACGACTTCACCGTTGGCATCGATCAGATATTTATAGAAATTCCATTTGGGTGTGGTGCCCGATTTTTCTGCTAGCATCCGGTATAGAGGATCAACATCATCGCCACGCACTGCAATAGGCTCAAACATAGGAAATTTGACGCCATAAGTCAGTTCACATAATTCAGCTGTTTTACCTTCGTCCTTGTCTTCCTGATTAAAATCATGGGAAGGAAACCCCAGCACACTAAAGCCTTTGTCTTTATATTTCGCATATAGCGCTTCAAGTCCTTCAAACTGTGGAGTAAAACCGCAGTAGCTGGCGGTGTTTACGATCAGCAGCGTCTTGCCGGCATAGGTTTCACACAGGTTGACAGTTTCTTGCGAATTGAGCTTACGCTTGACGAACTTGAGCACGTCAGGGCATTCAGCCAACGCTGTGGTACTGGTAGCCAGCAGGCTTATAACTAAAAAAAACTTTTTCATTCTGTTCTCCTAATTGTGCATTGTGCTATTGCCATATTGTTGGGATTGCTGTTGTGTTTGTTACAACGCTAAGTCTGTCTAATATTACTCTATTTAGTGTTAATACCAGCTTGCGCTAAATTACGTTGTAAATCGTCCTAGTAGACAGGATAACAATGGAATTTCTTTCCCGACCAGGCCAACAATCATAAAACTTAATGATTAGCTCGGTTATCCGCAATCCGGATTAGCCAACCAAATTGCCGTTCGAATTTGCCAAAACAGTACATTTTACGTTAAATAGGCGCACCTACCCATTCAAGATATAACGCTAAGATGCATAAAACGAGACAATTATTGCTGGTGACGATGGTATCGACTTCGCTACTGTCCTGTTCTTCAACCAGCCAGCAGACTCAATCTGTAGTCGAGCAGGTGCGCGAACCGGTCAAAACGATTAAGGCTCCGCAAATGGTATCGCCTTCAGATGGCCAAATCACACTTGAACAAATTATGGCCGACCCAGACTGGTTGGGCAGACAGCCGGAACAAGCATATTGGTCTGACAATAGTGAGGGTATTTATTATCTGCGTAAACGTCAGGGGCAACCCATCGAGGATTTGTGGCATAAATCACTTAACCAGCAGGGAAACGGTGAGCTGGTTCCGTTAACCACTATGCACCAACAAGCCTATGATGCCCGGGTGGTCAGCGCGGATGGCAAACATTCTGCGTGGCAGTTTGAAGGTAACTTATTTATCAAAGATTTGCCCGGTGGTCAGGTTCGCCAACTGAGCAAGGGTAATATTGATGCGCAAAATTTGGCCTTTATGCTCGATGGCCGATTGAGTTATCAATCGGATGACCAAATATTTGCCCTTGATCCCGTCAATGGTTTGGTTGAATTGCTTGCCGCTTGGGAATTTAAAGACAAGCCACAAGCACTGGACAAGCCGGCGGATTATATAGCTGAGCAACAACAGAAGTTGATTCAGGTTATTGCTGACAAACGGGCTGATCGGCAAGCCTACTTCGATTATCAACGCCAACTGCAGCAGCAAAATAGCAGCCTGACCAGCGATCCATTTTATCTGCCTAAGGATCTGGAAACCGTTGAGGCCAGTTTGTCCCCGAATGGAAAATGGTTGTTGCTGGCCGTTGAAGCCGAGCGGCAAGCGGCTGACGAGGGCGATATTATGCCCAGTTATGTCAATGAAGATGGTCGGATTAAAGCGCTACCGGCCCGTCAACGCGTCGCCGATGCCAAGCCACTTAATCATCAGTTATGGTTGCTGGATTTACAGCAGCATAGTGCTAAAGAACTGTCTTATAGCGCCTTGCCCGGTTATAACGAGGATGTGTTAGCCAGTGTAAAACAGGAAAATGCCAAGCGTAAAGGGCAAACCTACCAGATTAACCGGTTGCCCAGAGATATTGCTCTGCTGGCAGACTGGTATTGGGATGGCAGTGCGATTCAATGGCAAGCGTCAGGTAATCAGGTTGCTGTGATGCTCGAAGCGTGGGACAACAAGGATCGTTGGTTGGCGACGGTCGATTTAAATAACAAAACCTTGGTCAGTCAGGAACGTTTGCATGACGACGCCTGGATCAATTATCGTTTTAACAGCTTTGGCTGGCTAAACAACAGTGCAACTTTATATTACCTGTCGGAAAAATCCGGTTACGCTAATTTATATACTCAAGTACCAGGTCAAGAGGCAAAAGCCCTGGTGCAGGGAAACTTTGAAGTCGATAATCTTAGCCTGACCAATGATGACCAGTTTATCTACTATCAGGCCAATACCTCTCATCCGGGTATTTATGAAGTTTATCGGGTGTCGTTACAAACAGGACAAAGCGAGAAACTCACTGATTTAGGTGGCATGACCGAATATCAGTTAAGTCCGGATGAAAGCAAACTGTTGCTTACCCATTCCAAGTTAAGTTTGCCACCTGAACTCTATCTGCAAAATGCTCGTCCCGGCGCCAAAGTTAACCGCCTGACTCATACCGTCAGCGATGCGTTTATGGCACTGCCCTGGACGGTACCGGACATTGTGCCGGTGCCCTCCAGTCATACATCTCAACCTATTTATGCACGGGTGTATTACCCGCAGGACGTCAAACAGGGTCAACCAAAAAAAGCGGTAATGTTTACGCATGGTGCCGGCTATTTGCAAAATTCCCACTTGGGCTGGTCGGGTTATTTCCATGAATTTATGTTTCATAGCCTGTTAGCCCAGCAAGGCTATGTGGTAATGGATATGGATTATCGTGCTTCCCGGGGTTATGGCCGTGACTGGCGCACCGCGATATATCGTCATATGGGTAAGCCGGAAGTAGAAGATATGCGCGACGGAGTTAATTGGCTGGTCGATAATGCTAACGTCGATCGTCAGCGTATTGGTACTTATGGCGGATCTTATGGCGGGTTTATGACCTATATGTCGTTATTTACTCAACCGGATCTGTTTCAGGCTGGTGCTGCCCTCCGACCGGTGTCGGACTGGGCCCATTACAATCATGGCTATACGTCCAACATTCTGAATATGCCGGATGTGGATCCTATCGCCTATGAGCGCAGTTCACCGATCTATTTTGCCGAGGGGTTACAAAAGCCGTTGTTGATCAACGCACCCATGGTCGACAGTAATGTGTTTTTTGTCGATACCGTGCGGCTGGTGCAGCGTTTAATTGAATTACACAAGGATAATTTTGAAACGGCGCTATTCCCGGTGGAGTCTCACGGTTTTGTTCAGCCCAGCTCCTGGCTGGATGAATACAAGCGAATTTATAAGCTGTTTGAACGGGAGTTGTAACCCTGATTGTGATCTGGATATCAAGGATATCCTTGATATCCAGATCTGTTTAACTTTTTACCATTTGCCTGCTATTTAGAAGAGCCAACACCACCCACAATAAGCCGCCGCAGGCACCAAACAAATGCGCGTCGGTGGCGATATTGGCTTCTATCAGCTTGGCCAGCTCGGCATTGGGGCCAACAAATTGCTCGTAGGCTATTTTGATCCAGACCACCAACAGCAACAGCCAACCGGATTTGAGTCTGTGTTGAATATCCTGACAGGCTCCCCAAACCAGCAAACCATGTAATATTCCGGAAAGACCCACGTACCAGCGCAGGTCTTCGGCAAATAAATAAATGCCCGAGGTACAGATAACGCCACAAAAAGTGAACAACGCCAAGTAGTGCAAGGTGCGGTAATATTCACCATGCAGTGCCCACAATAGTAATAACCCGGAGGCGTTGAGCAACAGATGATATAAATTGGTATGCAATAAATTTCCGGTTATTAATCGCCAGTATTGATGTTGTTCAACCAAGACCCGATCATAGCCAAACCATTGATTAGCCACGTTGCCGAAGGCGTATAGGCAGAATGAAATAATTAATATTGCTAACGGGCCGCTGATTTGGCGTCTGTTCAGAGCTAAACTCAATGATTTACTCCATCTAGTCCGGAAATTTTTCAGTTAATACAGTATGATAACTAACAAAATCTAGTTCACCTAGTAGCGATGAGGATCCCATGTCACATATCAAGCTAGTGCAGCACAATCATTGTCTGACAATCAGTATGAATAGAATCGACAGGAAAAACTCACTGACCTTTGCGATGTATCAGCAAATGGCTGATGCGCTTATCGACGCAGAACAAGACAAAAGCATCAGAGCTATCCTCATCAAAGGGGAAGGGGATTGTTTTACTGCCGGCAATGATTTAGCTGACTTTGCTACTGCCAGCGAACATCTGGATATCGGCAAGACAGTCAGTTTTATGCGTGCCCTGATGAACTGCTCAAAACCTGTTGTGGCTCAGGTACATGGCTTAGCCGTCGGTATTGGCACCACTATGTTGTTACATTGTGATTTGGTCTACTGTGCTAAAGAAACGCAGTTTATATTGCCTTTTATCAATCTGGCGTTAGTACCGGAATATGCCGCCAGTTATATTTTGCCGCGTCTGGCCGGTCATCGCAAAGCGGCACAATGGTTGATGCTGGGTGAACCTTTTGACGCTCAGCAGGCAGAATCTTTTGGGCTAGTCAGCCAGGTGTTGGAAAGCGCAGAATTAGACGGACATATCACGCAAGTATTGGACAAACTGGTCAGTAAACCGCATCAGGCCATGCTCCATACCAAAGCGTTGATGAAGTCTGATAAGGATGCAGTAATCATCCATATGGATGAGGAACTGGACGTTTTTCTTCAACAGTTGGAGAGCGAGGCGGCAAAGGAAGCGTTCAGCGCGTTTTTGCAAAAACGCCAGCCCGATCCAACTAAATATAATTGAGCATTTTTGGCATAACGACATGTCGTTGTTGACAATATTAGTCAGAACATCATTCCACAGGTCAAATTTGGTTAGGCAGGAGTCGAATTTCAATGCAGGAAAATAGGATTAAACTGAAGTCGCTATGGCTGTTACTGTTATTGGTTTCAGTTCAGGTAGCTGGACAAATTCAGGCCCAGGATCGTGAACCGGAAGCCAATACCGGTTATCAGGCCAAACAGGCACTGACGGGTAAAGAATACATGATCAGTGTGGCCAATCCTTACGCCGCCTGGATCGGCAAAAAAATACTAAAGCAAGGAGGGAGTGCCATTGACGCCGCCATTGCCATGCAGGCTGCGCTTACTTTGGTGGAACCGCAGTCATCCGGTCTCGGTGGTGGTGCCTTTATGTTGTATTGGGATAAGAAAACCGCCACCTTACACAGTTTTGATGGCCGGGAAACCGCTCCTCGAAAAGTCAACGCCTATCTGTTTACCGACAAGTACGGCAAAGTTGCTCCCTGGCAAGATGCGGTTCAGGGCGGTCGTGCGGTAGGTGTACCTGGCGTGCTTAGAATGCTTGAACTGGTGCATAAAAAGTACGGCAAATTGTCCTGGAGCAGTTTATTTTATGACGCGGCGCAACTGGCCGAGACCGGCTTTCGTGTGTCTCCGCGGCTGGCCAGTTTACTGAGCCAGGAAATCCATCCCGGACTCAAAAAAATGACCCCGGCCAAGTTGTATTTTTATCCGCTGGGTAAGCCGCTCAAAGCAGGTCAGATGCTACTGAATAAATCACTGGCCGAATCCTTGCTGGGTATCGCTAAACAGGGCGCCGACTATTTTTATAAAGGTCCTTTGGCGGAAGCAATCGTTGAAGCGGTACAACAGTCACAAATCAACCCCGGTTCGCTGGAACTTGCTGATTTGGAAAATTATCGGGCGTTGGAACGTCCGCCAGCATGCGGTGATTACAAACAGGTGACTATATGCGGTATGGGGCCTCCTAGTTCCGGTGGTTTAACCGTTTTGCAGATTATGCTGATGCTGGAAGAGCAAAATATGCAGGACTTTGCCCCAAACAGCAAAGAAGCGGTGCACTTGTTTACCCAGGCATCGCGGTTGGCCTACGCCGATCGCGATATGTACATGGCCGATACTGACTTTACCCATTTACCTTTTGCCGCTCTGATCAATCGAAGTTATTTGCATCGCCGGGCTGAGAAAATTAATCCGTTAAAGGATATGGGGTGGGCTAAACCCGGACAACCTTATCCACCTTCTGCATTGGGTCTGGATAATTCCTATGAAATACCTAATACCAGTCACTTCTCTATCGTGGACAAGGAAGGCAACGTCCTGTCGATGACCAGCAGTATCGAAATGGGCTTTGGCTCCGGAGTGATGGTGGGTGGATTCTTGCTGAATAACCAGATGACAGATTTTGCCACTAATCCTAAAAACGGGGAGCATTGGCTGTTAAACCGGATTGAGCCGGGTAAACGCCCGCGCAGTTCAATGGCGCCAACTATAGTGCTTGATAAGCAGGGGCAACCGACATTGTTGATTGGTTCACCTGGTGGTAGCAGTATCATCGATTATGTGGCGCAAAGTTTAATCGCTATTCTGGATTGGGGCATGGATGTACAGCAGGCGATTAACTTGCCTAAGGTGGTCAATCGCAACCGTTACACAGAGCTCGAATCCGGGACTGCGCTGGAAAGTTTGCAGGCACCATTGGAAGCGATGGGACACAAAGTGCGATTAACACATTTGAACAGTGGTCTGCACGGTATCCAGTTGCATTATGGTGTATTGACTGGCGGCGCGGATCCGCGCCGTGAAGGGGTTGTGGTGACCGAGTAGTTCAGGCCCTAATAAAAACCT
This sequence comes from Neptunicella plasticusilytica, assembly GCF_047922965.1. Lineage (GTDB taxonomy): Bacteria > Pseudomonadota > Gammaproteobacteria > Enterobacterales > Alteromonadaceae > Neptunicella > Neptunicella plasticusilytica. The sequence goes on along the minus strand of NZ_CP150481.1, from coordinate 3,078,580 downwards.
CCGGCTTCTACCCGATCTACCCGCCATTTACCGTCTTCTTTGATCATGGTAGCGATACGCAATTCTTCAATTTTATCGTCAAAATAGGTGCCACTGAAAAACACCGATATCCTCGAGTTTTTGGAGAACTGGGTACGTAACTTACTGTTGCCGGTGTCTAGCGCAATATTGACTTTATCATAAGACAAGTTAAGTAAATGGCGTTGTACATTACTGATAGCGGCATAGGATTTGACGAGTCTTTTCATGCGTGCCGAAGACAGATAAAGCACCTGATCTATATCCCGTTTGTTATAGACTGCTTCGAAAAAATTCAGTACGGCATCTTCCGGAGTACCGTCAATAGTGGTTTGTTCTTCAATGGCATCAAAACAGCCAGCGAGCAAAAATATTGCACCGAGGATGGTGATAAAGCGGGTCATTCTTTCAATCATGGTAAGGCTAAAACCTGATCTGTTAACGGGTCTTTAGTCTGCGATGATTAGATAATTTTGTAAAGTCGCGGGATGGAAAGGCATAGCATTCCATCCCGACTAAGGATTACTGTTCCAGTTCGGCGTCAGTAAATTGCCCTGCAAATAGTGGGCTGCTGAGATAACGTTCAGCTGAGCTGGGCAATACCACTACGATATTTTTAGCGCTATTTTCCGGTAACTCGGCCAGACGTTTGGCCACTACTACAGCAGCTCCGGACGAAATACCGGCGAGGATGCCTTCCTGTTTCATTAACTGATGGGCCATTTCCATCGCTTCGTCATTAGTGACCTGCTCGACAGAGTCAACCAAATCCAAATCCAGGTTGCCGGGAATGAAACCTGCGCCTATACCCTGGATTTTATGCGGTCCGGGGGTGAGTTCCTGACCGGCTTTAGCTTGGGTGATAACCGGCGAATCAGTCGGCTCGACGGCAACACATTGCACCGCTTTGCCTTGAGTCTTTTTCAGGTAACGGGCGACACCGGTAATGGTGCCACCGGTACCTACACCGGCAACAAAAATATCGACTTTGCCTTCTGTAGCGTTCCAGATTTCCGGACCTGTGGTTTTTTCGTGAATTTCGGGATTTGCCTGATTGTCGAACTGACCCAGCAGTACATATTTATCCGGATCTGAATCGACGATCTCCTGAGCTTTAGCGATGGCACCTTTCATACCTTTTGGGCCTTCAGTCAGCACAATATTGGCCCCCAGTGCTTTTAACAACTTGCGACGTTCAAGACTCATGGTAGAAGGCATGGTCAGTGTAAGTGGATAACCTCTTGATGCAGCAACAAAAGCCAGCGCAATGCCGGTATTGCCACTGGTGGGTTCAACCAATTCTTTGTCTTTGGTTAATACACCACGTTTTTCGGCATCCCAAATCATATTCGCGCCGATCCGGCATTTTACACTGCCGCTCGGATTGCGGGATTCAATTTTGGCAAAAACATTGCCAGAGGTGACGCGGTTCAATTTGACTAATGGTGTATTACCAATAGATAGGGAATTATCTTCGAATACTTGCATGGATTTTCCTTGCTTTTTTTATTGATGACATAAGACCATTGATGAATGCTAAGTATAGGTCTAATTAGTGTTTGTATCTGTCATAATCGGGACCTTGCCCTGATAACCTTCAACGATAAACACGCGTTAATCAAAAACAAACTGCTTTTTCGATATATGATATTGTTTTAACTTACTAAAAATGTAAAGGCATTGAATCTCGAAGACTTGGGGGAAGCCCGGGTTGGTTATCACAGAATAGGAAACTCTTGTATGTCATTTTGCGGAACTCAAAATTATATCGCCAGTGACGAGTTGCAGCTAGCGGTGAACGCAGCCATCGAACTGCAACGTCCTTTATTGATTAAAGGTGAACCGGGAACAGGTAAAACCATGCTGGCCGAAGAACTGGCTAATGCGTTGGATGCCGAGTTGATTCAATGGCACATTAAATCCACCACCAAAGCCCACCAGGGACTGTATGAATATGACGCGGTATCGCGTTTGCGTGATTCGCAACTGGGCGAAGAAAAAGTTCATGACATAAGCAACTATATTGTTAAGGGAAAATTATGGCAGGCGTTTGAAACCGACAAACGGGCAATCTTGCTGATTGACGAGATCGACAAGGCCGATATCGAGTTTCCCAACGATTTATTGCAGGAGCTGGATAAGATGGAGTTTTATGTGTATGAGACCCGTCAAACGGTTAAAGCTGTTCAGCGGCCTATTGTAGTTATCACCTCCAATAATGAAAAAGAGCTGCCGGACGCGTTTTTGCGTCGTTGTTTTTTTCATTACATTCAGTTCCCGGATAAACAGGAAATGGCTGAAATTGTGAATGTGCATTTTCCTGACCTGAAAAAACAGTTACTTAGCCAGGCGCTGGAAAGTTTCTTTAACTTGCGTGATATCCCTGGTCTGAAAAAGAAACCGTCAACTTCGGAATTGCTTGACTGGATTAAGCTATTAGTTGCGCAGGATATCGATCCTGAGGTGCTACGCAGTAAAGATCATAAACACAGTATTCCACCTTTATACGGCGCTCTGCTCAAAAACGAGCAGGATATTCAGTTGTTTGAAAAACTGGCGTTTATGGCACGACGCTAATGCTGGTCGATTTTTTCTTTACCCTGCGCCGCTATCAGGTGGGGTGCACATTAAGAGAACTGCTGGATCTGTTGCAGGCTTTGAAATCGCATCTGGTGTTTGCAGATATGCAGCAGTTCTATTATTTGGCGCGTTTGTGTCTGGTTAAAGACGAAACCCGTTATGATCGTTTTGATCGAGCTTTTGCCGACTATTTTGAAGGAGTTGAATCGATTGACCTGTTTGGCAAAGATATCCCTGAAGAATGGTTGCGCAAGGAGATTGAACGCCAGTTCAGTGACGAGGAAAAGCAGCAAATTAAAGCATTAGGTGGTTTGCAAAAACTCATGGATACCTTGAAGGAACGTCTGGCTGAACAGCAAAAACGACATCAGGGCGGCAATAAATGGGTAGGAACTGGTGGCACTTCGCCTTTTGGCGCACAAGGTTACAATCCGGAAGGTGTCCGCATTGGTCAGGATGGTAATCGCCAGTTTTCAGCCGCTAAAGTGTGGGACAAACGTGAATTTAAAGATCTTGCAGGTGATGTAGAGCTCGGCACGCGCAATCTGAAAATTGCCTTGCGTAAATTGAGACAATTTGCCCGCTCCGGTGCTGAACAGGAACTGGATATGTCTGGCACCATTGAAGCGACAGCCAACAATGCCGGGCTGCTCGATCTTAAAATGCTGCCGGAACGGCACAATACAGTCAAAGTATTGATGTTGTTTGATGTGGGAGGCTCGATGGACGGTTATATCCAGTCCTGCGAACAACTATTTTCTGCGGTGAAAAGCGAGTTTAAACATCTGGAATATTTTTATTTTCATAATTGCGTATACGACAGCGTCTGGCGTGATAATTCACGCAGACGCCAGCAATCATTGCCGGTGTGGGAGCTTATCCATAAATATGGTAAAGACTACAAACTGATTTTGGTCGGTGATGCGACCATGGGCCCCTACGAAATCAGTTACGCCGGTGGCAGTGTTGAGCACTGGAATGAGGAGCCGGGAGCGGTTTGGTTACAACGTTTACTGGATCATTTCGAACATGCTGTGTGGCTGAATCCGCAACCTGCCCAGTACTGGAACTATTACCATTCGATTCAATTGATCGAACAACTCATGCAAAAACGCATGTTTCCCTTAACAGTGGAAGGCATTAGTCAGGCAATCAAGACACTCTAAAAACGTATAACAATAGGAAAGCGATATGCAGGAAACGGATAACTTGGGTGTTAATCAGGTTGATGTAGATTCATCTTTGACCCAAAAAGAGATTCGTGAAATTGTCACGCCTTATGCATTTGGTGTGGCGGATGATTTAATTGGTACCCCTTTGGCCAGCCCCATGCGCCGCGGGATTGCGTTGCTGACAGATTTGATCTTGGTTACCTCGCTAACTTCGTTAAATAGTTTGGTACTGGCTGGGTTATCTGCCTGGGCATTTTGGCGGGCAGGAAATAAACTAAAGCAAAGCCGACGTTTTGGTTTTGCTCGAAAATTACTGCGCTTTGTTGTCGCGTTGATATTGTTTGTAGTGGCGTTGGGGATATTCGATATGCTCCATGAGCAAGTTTCCGGAGAGGATCCCGACAACCAGATGCAAAGTGATGGTGAAAAGGTCTTCAACGCTAATGGTGTGGAGCTGGCAACATTGTCGGTGAAATATATCTTGTCAATCAAAAAGCAGGGCGAGCAGATTGAGCTAGGTGAATGCGCGCCAGCTAAAGCCTGTTGGCAGCCCACGTTGTCTGATATGACGGCGGATTTGGCTCGCTTGAGTATTCCTGCCCAGAAAGCCTATAAGTTGATGGACGAAACCACTCGTCAGCTCCCGGGGGATTTGTCCAAACAGAGCAGGGCAGAGTTGTTGAGCGATATGCGCGAGCAATATCAGCAATTACGGCCGGATGAGTTAAAAAAACAGGATGAAACTTTTGCCATTGCAGCGGCTGCCCGTGATGCAGAGGATGAAAAATCGTCGGATGACGAAGATGAGCCGTCCACCAACCCAGGTATTATTGCCTGGCTAGAAGCCCTTGCGGCTGATTTAGGCATTGGTTTTGGTTGGTCCGCGTTTTATTTCACAGTATTTACAGCCTGGTGGAAAGGACAGACTCCAGGTAAAAAACTGTTGTCGATCAAAGTTATCAGGCTTGATGGTAACAGTTTGAATTTGTGGGAGAGCTTCGGCCGTTACGGTGGTTATGGTGCCGGGCTGGCAACCGGTTTGCTGGGGTTCTTACAGATTTACTGGGATCCGAACCGTCAGGCAATTCAGGATAAAATTTCCGAAACCCTGGTAATCCAAACTAACTTACCCAAACACAAGGGATTTGAACAAAAGGCACCTTAGGTGCCTTTTGTTAATGTTGAACGCTATCGATTAGCTGTGTGTTTGTGCAAGTTGTGCATCGACTGACTTGGAAGAGCCGCCTATTTTTCGCTTAAGCCAGCTAAAAGGCTTGCGCAAATCATCCAGTATCATATACAGGCAGGGCACCAGTACTAAAGTCACGATAGTGGCGTAAAGCACCGCAAAACCGAGCGCTACTGCCATCGGAATAACGAAGCTGGCCTGTAAACTGGACTCAAACATTATTGGCAAAACACCCACAAAAGTAGTAATTGATGTCAGTGTAATGGCTCTGAAACGGGCACAGCCAGCCTCGATGACCGCGTCTTGAATGGCAATCCCGTATTCACGGCGTCGTTGATTGACATAATCAGTCATCACCAGACTGTCATTGATAACCACTCCGGCTGCGGCAATCAGACCAAAGGTTGACATCATGCTCAAATCCATCGAGAACAGGAAATGCCCCCATATTGCACCGGTTAAACTGAAAGGGATAACCGACATAATAATAAGCGGTTGGCCATAGCTTTTGAGCGGTACCGCAAGCAGGATATACACCATAATCATCCCCGCGACGAAAAACATAATCTGCTCGCTCTGTTGAGCTTGTTGTTCTTCTATAGCGCCACCTAACTCGGTTTTAACGCTTGGGAAGGCGGCTTTAAGTTCCGGCAACAGTTTTTCCTTGATGGTTTTTACTACTTCATTCGGCTCTACTGCTTCCTCATCAATTGCACCAAACACGTACACGCTGCGATAGCCCGATTCGCGTCTGATATAACTGATGCCGGGCTTTTCGGTTAATGTCACTACATCTCCCAGCATCACTTCCTTGCCGGAAGGTGTGGTTACCACCGCATACTTGAGCTCTGAAAACTGCTCACGGGTAAGTTTGGGATAACGCACCATCACGCGAACCTCTTCTCCATCGCGGATAACCCGTTGGGCTTCACCGCCATAAAAGCTGGCACCTATCTGGTTGGCAATGGTTGACAGATTCAGACCCAAATCGTAAGCCACTGGCAGCAATGTCATCTGAATTTCCTTGCTGGCGGGATCGATTGTGGAGCTGATGTCGTACAGACCTTTTTGTTGCTGCAACATGGCAATAAACTGGCGTCCGGCCTCGTTTAACGTATCGATATCCGGACCAAATAGCAGATAACCGAGTTCACCATCATCCCCTCCGCCATTGACATCATCCTGAATAGTGAAAGATTTCATTCCCGGGATCACCGGCATGGCCTCACGCCAGCGCCGCGCCAACTCAAAGGTGTTGAACGGACGTAATTCCTCTTCAACCAGTGGAGCCAGAATTTTGGCCTCAGTACGGCCACGGTTAAATGCCAACGTATCGCGAACCATACCTTGGCCATATTCCTGTTTTATCTGTTTCTCGACGTCCAATATTACGTTTTCAATGGTTTTTAACGCATCGATGGTGGCCTGATCAGATACGGTCTCATTCATTTCCAGCGAAATACTGGGAAAGTCATGTGGCACCTTGGGGTTAGGCACCATGCGCACATAGTTGCCCATGATCAGGCCAAAACTTAGCATTAACATGGCGAAAAAGGCGCAGAACACTACCCAGCGCCATTCGGTGCACAAGGTGATGAAGTTTTTATAGGGACCATTAACAAAGGCAAAAAAACGTTTGTTAAAGCGGGTACGCCAGTGGTTATCTTTTACTGGCTTGAAATGGGTATGCGCCAAATGGGCCGGCAAGATCAGTTTTGACTCAATTAATGAGAAGGTCAGGCAGAGTATAACGACAATGGCGATATTGTAAAAAAATGCACCATCGGGTCCGCTGGTTAACGTAAATGGAGCAAATACCGCTATGGTGGTTAATACGCCGAAAGTCGCGGGTGTTGCCACTTTCTTGGCACCACGCACCACATTTTCGACACCACCGCCTTTTTCTTCTATTTCGGTATAGGCGCTTTCGCCGATCACTATGGCATCATCCACTACTATCCCCAGCACCATAATAAAGGCGAACAGGGATAGAATATTAATACTGACACCGAATACCGGCATCATCATCACGGCTCCGAGAAAACACACCGGTAATCCGACCATTACCCACAATGCCAGCCTGAATCGCAGAAACAGTGACAACATAATAGCGACCAGAATAGCTCCTTCTATCAGGTTGGTTATCATCATGTCCAGACGTGCATTCAAGTAATAGGTCATATCGACCAGTACTTTCAGTTGTGCACCTTTTGGCAAGGTCTGATTGCGATGGGCTATATAATCTTTGACGGACTGGGCAACAGGTACCATATTCTGATCTTTAGTCGCCTTCACTGCCATGTAGATGGCATTTTGACCGGAATATTTGAAGTAGCGCTCCCCTTCGGTAAATTCATCCTTGATTACGGCAATGTCCTGTAGCTCAACTTTGGCGCCGTTACTGCCTATTTTGACCGGAATATGCCTAAATTCTTCACCACTATAGGACTGGTTTTCTATCCGTACCGATATGACACCAGAATCAGTGCGCAGCTGTCCGGCAGAAAAGTTGGCCGAATATTGTCTAATCGCCTGACTGACATCGTTCAAAGTAAGATTATATTTGCGCAGCACATCCGGCTGGATCTCGATAGCAATCTCATCTTCGGGGGCGCTGAGCTGAACCAGAGATACATTGCCTAGCTGTAACAGTTCGTCTTCAACCTGTTTGGCAATAGGTTTGAGTTCAGTCAGTGGAATGTCGCCCACCACTGACATTTCAATCACGTCCTGTTGAAATTCGGCCTGCGAAACCGTGACCGGCTCCATATCAGCCGGGAAAGTGGCAATACTGTCGACCCGTTGCTTGACCTTATCCAGTACTTCCTGCAGGTCCTGATCAGGGGATATTTCCAGACTGATCCGCCCACTATTGCGAAATGCCCGCGAGACACTTTGTTTTATTTCGGTAACATCTTTTAATGCTTCCTCTATTTTGATCAATATTCCTTCTTCGATTTCCTGTGGTGAGGCGCCACGGTAAGTGGCATTAATATTGATGTAATTGATTTCAATATTAGGAAACATCTGCCGCTGAATAGTGAAATAGCTGATCACCCCCATAATGATGATAAAAAACATCAATAAATTGGAGGCCACCGAATTATTGGCAAAATAGGCGATTAAACCTGTCTGTTTGCTCTGGTTAGATGACATATCAATTCCTAATCAGCTTGTTGTGCGACGAGGGAAGCGGTGTCTACAGAGGTGGATTTAGCAATTTCTGCATTACCGGCAACTTTAACTTTCATCCCGTCTTGCGGATATTCCGGCAAGGTGAGCACCAGTTTGTCGTCATCCTGCAAGCCTTCACCAATCAGGAAAAAGGCACCATCTTCGCGTAATACATTGACTTGGCGGGATTCAAGTTGCTGCTCACTATTTACCAGCCATACAGTACGGTTACTGACTAAATCCTGGGATAAGCGGTAAATGTGCTGCAGATTTTTCCCGGCAAAATTGACTTCGACGTAGCTACCGAATTTAAGTTGGGGGGCATCAGTTTGCAGGCTGTAGGGATCGGCGATACGCACCACTAACTGGGCCATGCGCGTTGACTTGTCAATCACGCCTAAATCTCGGCTAATCATAGCACTGCGGCTATATTGACGAGGGCTTTTGGTCGAAACAGTGGCAGCCTGACCGGTTAGCTTCTCGGGTAAAAAAGCACTGTCAAATCCGGCCACCGGAAAAGTCACTTCGGCATATTCAATATTATAAATCTCGGCAACCTGGGAGCCTTTATTGACAAATTGGCCAACACCCAAAGAACGGCTGATAACCAATGCATCGTAAGGCGCAGTGATTTCGCAGTTATCCAGATCGCGTTGAGCAATTTTCAAGCTTGCCTGTGCCGATTTAACTTTAGCCTTAGCGCTAAGTACCTGAGGTTTGCGCAAATATAGATCAGTAATGCTGCTGGCCGGCATGTTTTTGGTTTCTTCCCGCGCGACATCAGCTCTAGCCTGTTCTTCAATTAGTTGTGCCTGCGCCAAGCTAAGATCCGATTCGGCTTGCAGTAATGCTGCTTCATATTGATCTTTCTCTATGCTGAATAAAATATCCCCCCGGCGTATCAAACCACCTGCTACAAAGTTGGGGTGCCAACTGATGACTTCACCGGCAACCTGGGCGGACAGTAGCGTACTTTCCAGCGGCTTAACTTCACCAAAACCGCTGATTTGTACCTGATAATCCCGTGCCAACGCCGATTCGACTTTTACTGTCGGACGCAGATCCTGAGGTTCTTTTTGTTTTTCTTGCTGTGCTGAGGCGTTGATCGCCAACATCCCCAAAGCTCCGGCACCCAATACCACTATCGGTAGCGCAATTTTTATCCATGTTTTGTTCATATTTAGATACTCTAACCCTGCTAGTCTCGCTTGCCATATATTAAGCAATTTAACTTGTGTCATATATGTCCAATTGTAAAAAGATGTGAGAGCGCCCTGTGACTATTGACGACAAGTGAATGGCGATACTGTTGATTTAAGTATTAATTGCCATACCTACGTACCATTTTGACCTCTGTAAAGCCGGTTGGTGTTTTTTTAAACTGTTTTCCGTCAAGACAATTTAACTTTATAAACATTTTTAACGAGGCACTATCATGAAAAAATTATTAACTATCGCTGCATTATCTACTGTCCTGGTTGCTCCAGTGAGCTTTGCCGACGTGAATGAAGACCTGCAAAATATTTGTACCATTGTGAAAAACAATGACAAAGGCGAGCTGCGTAAAAAAATGCGTTCGGTCCAGAACGACTACAACTTGCGTTTAGGTGATTTCTACACAGGTGTATCTTGTGGTGGTAACAGCCTTATCCGTTATTCCATGCAGAACAATGCGACGGATGTGGGCACCTATATGATTAAGAAAATGTCCAAGAAAGATTTGTCTCAGGCAGAAGCGGACGGTGTTGCCATCCAGCAGTGGGCCGAGACTAACGGTTATATCGAAACTGAAATCGGTAAAGAGTTACTTGACCGTTTGAACTAAACCTAATGAACGATTAGTAAAAGGCCTGCGGGCCTTTTTTATGCCTGCCCTTAAAAAATAGTAAATACTTGCTAACGAGCTTATCCTATCTGGAATTGATATGTTTCATAGTGGTTACAAAATCTAACAGAAACCTCTGTGATCTTTTTCTTCAATATGCTTAGAATTGCGCCAATTTTTACGTATCTAGTTTGTTAGTCAAGGAAGTTTTATGAATACACGTCTGATCCGTTCAGCGTTGCCGATTGTTATTATTGTCGGCGCCATAGTCATTATGATGGCTCTTGTCATGTCTAAAAAAGCCCCGGAAAAAAAGCAGGAACAGGAAAAAGCCTTTCTGGTCGATGTGATCCCGGTGGAGATGCGTAATCTGGACTATGTGGTGGAATCACAAGGTACTGTGTTACCTAAAGTACAAACTGTACTGAGCGCTCAGGTGAGTGGCAAAGTAGTTAAGGTCGCAGAGGCGTTTATCGAAGGCGGCATGTTCCACAAGGGGGATGTGCTGGTTCAGCTCGAACAGGCTGATTACATGACCGACCTCAAAGCAGCCGAAGCTGAACTGGCAAGAGCGACAGCATTGCTGGAGGAAGAAGAAGCGCGCGGCAAAGTCGCGGAAGAAGACTGGCGTACAGTTAAAAATGCGCGTCCTACTGCTTTGGGATTACGCAAACCGCAATTGGCCCAGGAAAAAGCTAATGTTCGTGCGGCAGAAGCTAATCTGGAAAGAGCAAAGCGCAATCTTGAGCGATCGACCATTCGCGCTCCCTATGACGGTTTAGTCAAGAGCAAGAATGCTGATATTGGCCAGTTTATAGGCACTGGTAGCCAGCTTGGGGTGATTTATGGCACCGATGTGGCTGAAATACGTATGCCGCTAAGTGATAGTGACTTGGCGTATCTGGAGTTGCCCGAGCAACAAGATGGCGGACAAAAGCCCAAAGTTGATCTTGCAGCCAAAGTCGCCGGTAAAGAATATCATTGGCAGGGTAAATTAGCTCGCAGTGAAGGTGTAGTGGATCAGAGCAGTCGGGTGATCTATGCGGTAGCCGAAGTGACTGATCCTTACGCTCGCCATACCAGCGCCCAGCATATGCCACTCAAATTTGGCCGTTTTGTGCAAACCCGGATTGCCGGCGTCCATGCGGATAATATGGTGGTGGTCCCTCGCCATGTGTTGCGGGTTGATGGCACCGTTTTGCTGGTGGATGATGAGCGAAAACTGAATATCCGTGAAGTGCAGGTCCAGCGCACCGACGAGAATTCTGCGTATATCAGCGCAGGCTTGGCAGCGGGTGAATTGGTAGCAACTTCTGCTGTTCCTCATCCGGTTGAAGGCATGCCGGTGAGACTGCAAGGTGAGAAAGATCGGCATATGCAGGCAGATGAAGCTGAACAGCAAACAGAAATTGCCCGCTCGGGAGATCACTAATGAGTCAAATTGACACTCATAAAGGGCTGATTGCCTGGTTTGCCCGCAATAGTGTGGCCGCCAACCTGTTGATGTGGATCCTGATTCTGGGTGGGTTAATGAGCGCTTTTACAATTAAAAAGCAGATTTTTCCCAATTTTGAATTTAATAATGTGGTGGTGAGGGTGCCTTACCTTGGAGCTGCCCCGCAAGAGGTCGAAGAAGGTGTACTGGTTAAAATAGAAGAAGCAGTGCGTAATCTTGAAGGAATTAAAAAACTGACGGCTACCGCCAGTGAGGGAATGGGCTCGATTAATATCGAAGTCGAAGATGATTACGATCCGCAAGTGTTGCTGGATGAAGTTAAGGTCCAGGTTGATGCTATTCCCAGTTTTCCGGAAAATATTGAAAAACCGGTTATTTACCGACAAAAGCAGGTACAGACGGTGGTCTGGGTGGCGTTATATGGTGAAACATCCGAGCGCAACTTAAAAGAGCTGGCTAAAGAAATACGCGACGAGATTGCCAATTTACCCGACGTGACTAACGTGCAGGTAGTGGGGGATCGGAATTATGAAATGTCGATTGAGATATCTGAACACCGGATGCAAGAGTATGGCTTGACCTTTCAGCAACTGGTGAATGCGATACGTAATTCGTCGATTGATATGCCGGGTGGCTCAATCCGTTCCGAAGATGGCGATATCTTGTTGCGGGCCAAAGGTCAGGCGTACAACGGCAACGATTTTGCTAATATTGTGCTGTTGACCAATCCGGATGGCACCCGCTTGAAACTCGGTGACATTGCTAAAATCGACGACGGTTTTGTTGAAGATCGCCAATATGCCTTGTTCGATAAAAAGCGTGCGGTGAATGTGCAGGTTAATTCTGTTGGTGATCAGAATGCGTTAAAAATTTCAGAGCAAGTGAACCAGTATCTTAAAACCAAGAAAGATCAGCTACCAGCAGGTATTTATGCCGATTCCTGGGGAGACAGTTCATTTTATCTGGCCGATCGTTTGAACATGATGTTAAGCAACATGGCTTTCGGTACCTTGCTGGTGTTTATGGTGTTATCCATGTTCCTTAAACTGCGTTTGGCGTTCTGGGTAATAGTTGGCTTGCCGGTGTGTTTTCTGGGTACCATGCTGTTGATGCCAACCGAATATTTCGCCTTATCGATCAATATGATCAGTTTATTCGGTTTTATTCTGGTGCTGGGGATAGTGGTGGACGATGCCATTATTATGGGAGAGTCCGCCTGCACTGAAATAGATCATAAAGGTCACAGTGCCGAAAGCGTGATCGCCGGAGTTAAAAAGGTGGCGATGCCGGCCACCTTTGGTGTGTTGACCACGGTTGCTGCCTTTACGCCTATGTTGATGGTGCCGGGCACCTTTGGTGTGGTGTGGAAAACTATCGCCTGGGTGGTGATTTTATGTCTGATTTTCTCGTTGATTGAATCTAAACTGATCCTGCCGGCACATTTAATTCATATGAAAGATGAGCCCTACGACCCGTCCAAGGCCAACCGTCTGCAACGCATGCGGGATTTTTTCAGCGAAGGGATTAAAACCTTTATTCAGAAAAAATATGTGCCGTTTCTGACCAAGGCAGTGGCCAACCGGTATACCACTTTAGCCAGTTTTACCGCAGCGATAATCGTTACTGTCGGGCTATTTATGGGTGGCCAGGTCAGGTTTGTTTTCTTTCCCAATATTCCCAGTGATTTTATGATGGCTACCGTTGAAATGGAGCCCGGATCTTCTATTGCCCAGCGGGATCAGGCCATTGATATGTTGCTCAATTCCTTATACGAGATGAATGACAAGGTTAGCGAAGAAACCGGTGAAGGAGTCATCGCGCATTCCATGGCATTTGATCAGGGCACAACCGGTGGTCAGGTGTTTGTGGAACTGTCCAAAGGCGAAACCCGCGATATTGATGCGTTCGAGATCCAGAATCGTTGGCGCGACGCGATGCCGGAAATTGCCGGTATAAAGTCGGTGGATGTCGGTTCGCCCGGCGGTGGCCCAGGTGGTGGTGCTGATCTGACCTTCCAGTTTAGTGGTGCAAATTTGGGTGAGTTACGCGCGGCAACCGATGAATTAAAAGCGCATCTGCGCACCTTCAGTGGTGTGGCGGATGTGAATGATACCTTCTCTGGTGGCAGCGACGAAATTCGTTTGAAAATCAAGCCTCAAGCCGAAGTGCTGGGATTAAATCTGGACTCGTTGGCTCGCCAGGTACGTTACGGCTTTTACGGCGCAGAAGCGCAGCGTATCCAGCGCGGTGATGAGGAAGTCAAGGTAATGGTGCGTTATCCCAAGGATGAGCGCAATTCCATTGGTAATCTGGAGAATATGCGCATTCGCACCAGCAGTGGTGATGAAATTCCATTCTCGGAAGTGGCCGAAATTGAAATGGGCCAGGGCTATGGCTCGATTATCCGTCAGGACGGGATGCGCTCGTTAACCATATCGGCCAAAGTCGACAAGGCCCGTCTGGAGCCGGATAAAGTGTTGAGTGAGGTCACCAAAGACTTTATCCCGGATCTGATGGCCCGCTATCCCTCTGTGACTTTTGGTCTGGAAGGCGCGTCCAAGGAACAGGGCGAGGCAATGGTGAGCCTGCTAGAAGGTTTGTTATTCGCCATGTTTGCGATTTATGCCTTGATGGCAATCCCGTTAAAATCTTACGCACAACCTTTGATTATTATGTCGGTGATCCCTTTTGGTATTGTTGGCGCAATCGTTGGTCACCTGTTATTAGGCCACGCCGTAAGTGTATTGTCGCTATGTGGAATCATCGCGTTAACCGGCGTGGTGGTAAATGACAGCCTGATTATGGTGGATTTTGTTAACCGCGCCAGACAGGAAGGATACTCCCTGCTTGAATCGGTATTGCAGGCCGGTGGGCAGCGTTTTCGTCCTATTATACTCACCTCGTTAACCACCTTTTTGGGCTTGCTGCCCATCGTGCTGGAGCGCAGCTTACAGGCGCAGATTGTTATCCCGATGGCGATTTCACTGGCATTCGGTATCCTGTTTGCTACGGTGATTACACTGGTACTGGTACCGGCGTTGTATCTGGTGCTGGATGATATGAAATCGGTATTCAGACGCAACAAAACATCGTCTGTACATCATGCTGAAATGAGGGACGCCAGAACCGATCCTTAATCTGACGTTTTAATATGCTTACAAAAATGCCGCACTGAGTGCGGCATTTTTTTGTCTGAGCCTGATTATATTTGTGCGTTACTGCCTGAAGTCGATATCTGCCTGAGCGGCAAAATAAGTAAACAGCGTATAGATGGCGGTATTTTTCTTTAATGCCTGCTGGTCTACTTTATCCAACGTATCATTTTCGGTGTGATGATAATCGAAGTAGTCCGAACCGTCAGGATCAAAATTAATTGCCGGCATACCCGCCTTGCCCAATGCGCTCATATCGGATTGACCTTTGGCATCATTGCTTTGATCCAGCGCAACACCCATAGGCGCCAAAATAGTAGCCAGTTCCCTGATGCTGTTTAGTGCTGAAGGTCCCACCCCCGGCGTGAGTTTGTATATACTGCCATTGCCAAAGTCCCATTCTGCACCGATAGCATGTTGATCCATATCACCCTTATGTTTTTCAACATAAGCTCTGGCACCGTATAAGCCAATTTCTTCAGCGGCAAACAGAATAACCCTGACCGAACGTTTGGGACGTTGTGGCAACTGACTCAGATGATGCACGGTGGATAACATAATACCCACACCGATCCCGTCATCGATGGCACCAGTACCTACATCCCAGCTATCCAGATGGGCTCCCAGCGTGACAAATTCGTTAGGACTCTCACTACCGGTCAACTGACCAATAACGTTATATGATTTGACCTGCGCCTTGTCGTTTGGTTTGGCACTTAATGTCAAGGCAAATTCCACCGGCTTGCCCCTTTTGAGTTGATTCACCAGTAAATCCGCATCCGGATTGGACAATGCGATAGCCGGAATTTTTTTTATGTCATCCTGATAACGCATGCCGCCAGTATGGGCAATGCGATTGGTGTCGGTGCCAACAGAACGCATGACAAAAGCCAGTGCACCTTTTTGTGCCGCAACAGCCGCACCTGTGGCGCGGGCGCCTACGGCCTGGCCATAACCATGACCGTCAATATGACGCTCCATACGATAGGACACAAAAGCAATTTTACCTTCCAGACTGCCGTCCTTGGCCGCCTTGAGTGCTTCAAGATCATCAAACTGGACAATTTCTGCCTTGAGCTCTTTTCCTGCTGTACCCACACTGCCGCCTAGTGCCAGCGCTACAACAGGATGGGGATAAGGGTTGACAATTCTGGCTTCAAGATCGCCGCGTTGCCATAATTTGGTGGCAACAGGCTCGACCCAGACTTTGTCAAATCCCAGCGATTTCATCTTGGCTACCGCCCAATCTACTGATTGCTTTTCGGCGGCGGTACCAACCATTCTGGCACCGACTTCGGTGGTCAGCGATTCAATAATTTGGTAACTAAGATCCGATGACAGGACGGTGGTTTTAAGTTGTTCCAGGTGGTTTTCGTCCGCCGCTGTTATAGTAGCGGCAGAGACACTGGCAGAGCACAGCAGGGCAGCGCCAAGTATCAGTCGGGTTGGGCGTATGGCCCGCATTAGTAACATAGGGAGTCCTTATTGGTCGGAATTGTTTTAGCTAATTGTCTTGCCAATAGTAACAAGTTATCAATAACTTATACCATCAGTAGAGAGATAATATTTGTCATGACTAACAGGCGAAAGATTGTTAAAAAAGTTAAAAATATTTTTATTTTCTACCTAATTGGGCGATGATAACTTGGTTTAATGGAGCTGGATTTATTTGATTCTCTTATTGAAAGGCGAAGAACATCAGTACACAAGATAAAGTTATACAGCGACGCATAGATATGGATTTACTTGACCGTTCTTTGGCCGGTATTTTTATCTACGCTATTTTGCTTCCAGCAGTGTTTTGGCCTTTTGATTTTTACAGTCTTCAGCCGCAACTCAGTCTCTATTTTGCTGGCGGCATGTTGTTCATCAGCTTGTTGCGTTTGTTGCACAGGACGTTTTCCCGCCGTTTATACGATTTTTCTGTAACACTCTGGATGAGTATTTTCGCTGCCTTGTCCTTATCCCATGCGGCGATCCTCAGTACCATTTTTACCCTGGCGATTTATGATCCGCGGTTTAACGCCATTATTCACGTGACCTTGTTGGTGATGGGCGGTATCGCCAGTGGTGCTTTGATGGCACTATCCCCGCGGATTAATCTGGCGTTGGCAAATCTGGCGGTATTAATGGTGCCCTCTATTCTTGCCGGTGTACTGGTTGAAGGAAAGTTGCCGTATGCCAGTATGTTGCTGATTTATTCCGGTTATCTGGTGGTATTGGGGATCCGCACCCACAGGGAATATATTCGCTCCTTCAATATTGAAGCCCAGTTGGACGCACAGAAAAGAGCGTTGGAACAGTTAAATAAAATTGATTCTCTGACACATATCTACAATCGGGGCTACTTCAATACCAACTACGAACAGCATTGGCATAACAGTGTCAGGAATAATCTGGAATTGTCGTTGTTAATGATCGATGTCGATCATTTTAAAAGTATCAACGACACCTACGGGCATTTATACGGTGACGCCTGCCTGATTCATATCGCCACCATTATCGATTCCGCGGTAAAACGGCAGACTGATTTGGTCGCCCGTTTTGGGGGAGAGGAATTTGCGGTGTTGCTTAGCAGCACCGGTATTCATGAAGCCGCCAATATTGCTGAACGCATCAGGGCAGAGGTAGAAAGTCATCCGTTTAGCCTGGATAACAAAACCTTGAATGTGACAGTCAGTATCGGACTTGCCAGTACCTTACCTACGGTGGGCGTCAATCCAAACAGCCTGATTGAGGCGGCAGACAAGGCCTTGTATCAGGCTAAATCCTCAGGACGTAATTGTATTCGTACCGACTGAAATGTCAGGCAGTGTTGACAGCGTTAAAGTGTAACAATTGCTGTATTCGAGCCTGATAAAGTTGTCCATCCCAATCGAATTGATACACTCAGGGCCAAAATGAACACCGCGCAAACCTGTCTGTGCTGTTCATCCCGTTAGTAGCTGTGTTTTCAGGGGGACTGTTAATCGTTAGCCAACCCCATACTCGCTATAAATGCACTACACCGAGCTTGTATCAGTACTTACTCGGCAAAGCCCTTATTCGCAAACAACGAATCGGGACGTTCGATAATATTTCTGTGCCGCGCAATAGTCGTTCACAGAGTTTAGGGATCTTTTTATGATAAAACGTTTAATTACTCATCTACCTTTATTGCTGGTAGGTACTTTGCTTTATTCAATGAGTGTTGCTGCCCAAACTGATTACCGTTTACCAGCCAATATCAAACCACAATTTCAACAAGTTACCTTAACGGTGGATCCGGATAAGCTGGATTATTCAGGTAATACCACCATCGATATCAATATCACCAGTGCGACAGATAAAATTGGCTTTTACCAAATTGACTTGTCTATTGATGACGTTCAGTTGGTACAAGGAGACAAACGTGTTCCATTGTCTGTCACCCAGGGTGACTACAATATGAACTGGGCTCAAAACGGTAAGCAGATCGCAGCCGGTAAGTATCAACTAGCCATTAAATTCCACGGTAAGGTTAATACCAGTTCCGATGGTATGTATCTGGCACAGTTCGAAGACAGAAATTATATTTTCACCCAGTTTGAAGACATGCATGCCAGACGGGCTTTTCCGTCTTTTGATGAGCCAAGTTTTAAAATTCCGTTCCAGTTAACTATCAACAGTCCGGAAAAACACACGGTATTGTCCAATACCCAGGTAGCCAAACGCACGGTTAAAGACGGATGGCAAAGCGTAGAATTTAACAAAACCAAGCCGATGCCAAGTTATATCGTCGCCTATGCAATTGGCGAGTTTGATTCTGCCCCAATCGAGGGTTTGTCAGTGCCCGGCCATATCTACACGGCCAAAGGACAGGCGGGCAAAACTAAATTTATTGCCAAGCACACTGCCGAGATCATTCAGGCGCTGGAATCCTATTTCGGCATGCCTTATCCATTTGAAAAAATTGATTTTCTGGCCGTGCCCAATTTTACTCACGGGGCAATGGAAAATGCCGGACTGATTACTTATCGTTCCAGTTATCTGTTATTGGATGACGAACCCAGCCTCACCGATAAAGCCGGACCTTTAAGTGTGGTAGCACATGAGCTGGCGCATATGTGGTACGGCAATCTGGTGACCATGGCCTGGTGGGATGATTTATGGCTGAATGAGGCCTTTGCTTCCTGGATGGCCGGTAAGGTAATGGTCAAACTCTATCCTGAGCTTAATAGCAAAAATGATTTGGTGCAGGAAGGGGCATTCCCGGCTGATGCCAGCCCGACCACTCGCCCGATCAAAAAAGAAGTTCGCAGTGCGGCGGATGTGATGGATGGTCTGGGCCTGAATTACAGCAAAGGCGAATCCATTTTGTTGATGATTGAATCATTGATTGGAGAGCAGCAATTCCAGAAGGGCATCCAGAAATATATCAAGGAACGTAGCTGGAAGAATGCCGAAGCCAATGACTTGTGGCACGCCTTAGGTAGCGTCAGCGATATTGACTTGCCTGCGATGATGAAAACCTATATCGAGCAGCCAGGTTACGCGCTGCTCAGCTTTGATGATAATGGTAAAGTCACCCAGCAGCGTTATTTACTCGGTGATGAGGGCAATAAAAATCAGGTATGGCAAATTCCGTTATCGATCAAGTACAAGCAAAATGATGAGGTAAAACACACCACCTTTACCCTGAGTGATCAGCAGGATGTCATCAGCAAAATCAGTGAGGCACAATGGATCTTTCCGGATAGCGGTGCGCTGGGCTATTTCCGCTGGAAAACCTCTGTCAAGCAACTGGATGCCTTGTTAAAAGATGTGGACGTGCTGAGTGGCAAAGAAAAGAAAAGTCTGGTGTATAACAGCAGCGCCTTGTTTGCGGCCAAGCAGATTTCATTGACTGAATACTTTAAAGCGCTGTCGGTATTGGCCAAAGATGATGACCCTATGGTGGTCAATGCGGTTTTCAGCTCAATTAACAGTCTGGAATATCTGGTAGATGATTCCAACCGCAACCTGTATGCCAATTATATTGAAAAAATGGCGATGCCCTGGTTTAGTAAACTCGGTACCACGGAACATGAAGGCGAAACCGACGATCTGATTAAACTGCGTTACACCATTTTAGGTTTGCTAACCCGTTATACTGATAATCAACAAGTGCTGGATATCAGCACCAAACTGACCAAAAACTATCTGGCCGATCCGCATTCGGTACCTAACAGTATTGCCAGTCGGGCAATGATCATGGTGGCAAGGCATGGTGATGCCAGCTGGTATAAAAAGTTTGAGCAAGCCTATATTGCCCATATTGATGCGCGAGTACGCAGTACTATTAGTCGCGGTTTTCATTTTGAACAGGACGAGCTGCTGTTGAGTTATCTGGATTTCTCTTTGCAATCTTACGTGACACCCGCCAATGTGATTGCCAGCCTTTATCGTGCGGCAGATGTTCAGGCTAATAAAGATGTTTTCTATCAATGGATGGATAAACACTTTGATGAATTAACCCAAAAAATGCCTGCTTACCATATTGCCCGCTTACCCGAATACACCGCGACTACCTGCAATCAACATGACATCGAAGCAGCCGAAGCTTTTTATAAAGATCGGATGACGCAATTTGACGGTATGGCCAGAAGCTACGAGGTAGGTATGCAACGTTCTAAGCAATGTGTTGAATTAAAACAAACCAATCAAGCAGCATTTAACCAGTTTCTAAAACAGCAGTAAAAATAACAGGTGAATGTAAAAAAACAGCGGCTAGTCCGCTGTTTTTTTTATCTCCCGGAATGGAGTGTACCCCAAAGCTGTCGGGTACAGGCATGGGGTATATGCCGTTCAACAGCTTCCAATTAATCGACAAATGTAAATCCTGCAGTGACAGATGGCGGGAATTGAGTGATCGACAGATTTTGTTACGTTTATACATGCTTGCTTACCATAGAGTTTTTCCAAAAAAACGATTCTGTGCTTATGCTAGGTTTAGTTAACTACATTTAAAAAAAACATAACGACGGACAATAATATGAAAACTAAAACAAAAATCGTCTCGGGGATTATCTTGGTGATTGTTGCTGCGGGGTTGTATTTCGGCCTGGCTGGCAAAAAGGAAAACAAGGGGCAGGAAGTTGAGGTCGACAAGGTCAAACTGGCACAAATCGTACAGAAGGTTAATGGAACCGGCAAGATCCAGCCTAAAACGCAGATTAATATCAGCGCCGATGTCAGTGCCAAAATTACTCGTCTGGAAGTTAAGGAAGGCGATTGGGTAGAAAAAGGCCAATTTTTGGTGGAGCTGGACAGGGAACGTTATCTGGCTAGCGTCGAAAGTGAGGAAGCCACGGTTCGATCCGCTCAGGCACAAGCCAAATTGGTTAAGGAAAATCGCGATCAGGCCGAAAAAGTATTTCGCCGTGCCCAGGAGCTGGTTACCCAGAAACTGGAATCCCAGTCTGCTCTGGACAGTGCACAGGCACTCTATCAGGTTGAGGTAGCGCGTTACGAGTCAGCGCTTGATCAGGTCGAACAAAGCAAAGGCCAGTTAAAACAGGCGCGTGATGCACTGAATAAAACCACCATTTACGCGCCGATGTCCGGAACCGTCAGCAAGCTGAATAAAGAGCAGGGTGAAATTGCTATCGGCTCACAGTTTCAGGAAGACGTGATTATGATCATCGCCAACCTGAATGAAATGGAAGCGCTGGTTAAAGTCGACGAGAACGACATTACTGCCATCCAGTTGGGCCAGCATTCGGATATTGAAGTAGACGCCTTGCTGGGTGAGCGTCTTTCCGGAAAGGTATCTGAAATTGCCAGCAGCGCAGTAGATATTCCGGCTGGCACCACCAATCAGAAAACCGAGTTTGAAGTCACGATTGCGCTAAGTGGTGACGTATCCAAATTACGCCCAGGTATGACCGCCAGTGCCGATATTGTCACCGATACCCGTGAACAGGCGGTGAGTGTACCGATCCAGACTGTGACGGTAAGAACAGCCGAACAGCTAAAAACCGAAGGACAAAGTTTTACTGCCGGTAAAGATGGTTTTGTGGAACTGGTGTTTGTGGTTGAAAACGGTAAATCGGTGGCCAAAGCGGTTAAAACTGGTATCCAGAGTGATTCATTAATTGAAATTGTTGATGGGGTTAAGGAAGGGGAAACCATCGTTACCGGCAGTTACCGGGCGATTTCCCGTGAGTTAACTAATGGTGGTTTAGTCCATATCAAGGCCGATGATAAACAGGGCGCTGAATAATTATGGCTGCCGCTAATCAATCAAATGCCATATTGCAAATTCGCGATGTGGTGAAAACTTACCAGATGGGCGATCAACAGGTGCACGCTTTAAAAGGCGTGTCGTTGCAAATCGAACAAGGCGAATACGTAGCGATTATGGGACCTTCCGGTTCGGGAAAATCGACCTTGATGAATATGATTGGTTGTCTGGACGTGCCCACCTCCGGCAGTTATTTGCTTCAAGGCGAATCGGTGGGCGAAATGAGCGAGGATCAACTGGCTGCAATCCGTAACGAGAAAATCGGCTTTGTGTTCCAGACCTTTAATCTGGTGCCGCGGGTCAGTGTGTTCAGTAATGTGGAGCTGCCGCTTATCTACAAAGGTGTGAGTAAAAGTGAGCGCCGCCGGATTGCCGAGAATGCGATTGAATCGGTGGGTTTGTTGTCGCGTAAGGACCATAAACCCAATGAATTATCAGGAGGACAACGCCAGCGGGTGGCCATTGCCAGAGCACTGGTCTGCAATCCGTCAATTATTCTGGCCGATGAACCCACAGGTAACCTGGATACTGAAACCGGTGATGAGATTATGAAGCTGATGAACCAGTTAAACGACAAGGGCCATACCATAGTGCTGGTCACCCACGAAGATGATATTGCCGAACATGCCAAACGGGTGGTGAGACTCAAAGACGGCTTAATCGAAAGTGACAAACTCCAGTCGCAAAAACAATTAAGCAGTGCTGCCGGTTGATGGCTGTGTCGAATTAACAAGTGAGAAACTGGAATGAAACTAACACTTGATATCAGTGAATCATTCAAGATTGCGGTGGCGGCGCTACAGGCCAATAAAGCTCGCGGCGGGTTAACCGCCTTAGGCATTATTATTGGCATAGTTGCAGTTATTACCACCATGACAGCGGCCAACGGGTTGCAGATTTCATTTCGTGAATCTTTCGCTTCGGTGGGTTCGGATGTGATTTATGTGTCTCAGCGTCCCTGGATCCAGACCGGACCTAATTTTCAGTACCGTAACAGGCCACCCTTGACCATGAATGAAGTCGATGATCTGGAGCGACGATTATTAGGTCGGGCGGTGGTCAATCCCAGTATGGGACAAAATCAGGCGGTCAAATATCAAACCAGAATAATTGATAATTCACGGGTGATTGGCACAACCGACAAACAAGTTATTGTGTCCAATATGGTGCCAGACAGAGGGCGTTTTTTGATGCCTTTTGATGTGGAATACAAGAAAAAGGTGGCGGTTATCGGCTCGGAAATCGCCGAAGGATTGTTTGGCGATTTTGACCCCGTTGGTCGTGATTTCAAAATAGGGATGTACAAGTTTACCGTGATCGGAGTGATGGAAGAGCAGGGCGGCAGCGTGTTTGGCGGACCTAACTACGATCGGCAGATCTTTATTCCTATCAGCACCTACGGCAAAGTCTTTGGTAATAGCGGTGGCCGTTCCAATGTGGATATTGCCATTAAAGCCCCTTCACCCGATGCCATGGAAGATTTCGAATACGAAGTGATTGGTGAAATGCGCAAAATCCGCGGTTTGAAACCCATCGAGAAAGACGATTTCTCGATAAATAAACTCGACAGCCTGCTGGATGCCTATAACTCGATTATGGGTGTGGTGGTACTGGTTGGATTGGCGATTACCGGTATTTCGTTATTTGTCGGCGGAGTCGGAGTGATGAACATTATGTTTGTGTCGGTGACCGAGCGCACCAAGGAAATCGGTATCCGCAAGGCGATTGGAGCCAGACGGCGCAGCATTCTGATGCAGTTTTTGTTCGAAGCCGCGGTGATTTGTCTGTTTGGCGGTATTGTGGGGTTAACTATTGCGGCGATGTTAACCGAAGTACTGAATCAGACGCTGATGCCTGCCAGTTTATCACCGGCGATTATCATTATCGCGTTGCTGGTATCGGTGCTGGTGGGGGTGATTTCCGGTTTTGTGCCTGCCTATCGCGGTGCCAAGCTCGACCCTATTGAAGCGCTCAGGTATGAATAAAGGAGCAAAATAATGAGATTACTAGATACCTTTGTTATGTCACTGGGCGCGATACGCAGTAATAAATTGCGTTCCGGTTTAACCTTGTTCGGGATTATTTTGGGGGTCGCATCGATTATCGGCGTGATGACGGCGATTTCGGTCATCCAGGGTACCATGGAGCGGGAAATGACGGTATTGGGCACTCAAACCTTCCAGATCCAGAAATGGCCAAACGGTTTTAGCAGTGACGAGCAACGCCGTGAAGCGATGAAGTGGCCACCGGTGACGCTGGAAGAAGCACAGGCCATTCGCGACAACGTGCAGTCGGTAGATTTGGTTGGTACCGAATTCTGGGATGGCGGTAAAACGGCCAGTTATCAGGGCTATACTACCGAACCCATAGTGTCGCTATGTGGTGGTTCGCCGGAATATGCCGAGAACAATACCCACTTTATCGCCAATGGCCGCAATATTTCACGAATGGATATGCTCACCGCCGCCAAAGTCGTGGTGATAGGTAATACGTTAGCCGAAGAGTTGTTTCCTTTTACCGATCCCATAGGCAAAACCATCCGGGTGGATGGTCGCAAATTTGAAGTTATCGGTGTGTTCGAGAAAAAAGAATCTGCTTTTGGCGGACCCTATGAAACATTGGCGCTGATGCCAAGCGATACCTACACCAATATTTACGGCATGTTTTTCGATAACGGCTTTCCCCGTTCGGCTAATGTGACCATTCATGCCAAAACACCGGAGCTGTTACCCGACGCGATCGAAGAGGTGCGGGCACTTATTCGCCGTATTCGCAATGTGAAGCATACTGAACCGGACAATTTCTATTATTTCACCAGTTTGAGCCAGATCGATCAGTTCAATGAATCCACCAAGCCGGTCAAAATTGGCGCCTTTGTAATGGGGGCGGTGGCACTAATTGTGGCCGGGATTGGCATTATGAATATCATGCTGGTATCGGTCACCGAGCGCACCAAAGAGATTGGTATTCGCAAATCGCTGGGGGCTAAACGGCGCAATATTCTGGTGCAATTTTTATTTGAAGCCGTGGTGCTATGTAATGTTGGCGGGATTATCGGGATTTTTCTCGGTTTTAGTCTGGGTAACCTGATGTCGGCGATGACCAATTTCGATGCCAATATTCCATACGAATGGGCGTTATTGGGCATGGGATTCTGCAGCTTTATCGGTATTGTCTTCGGTATGTTACCGGCGATTAAAGCCTCCAAACTGAACCCGATAGAAGCCTTGCATTATGAGTAATGACAATTTGAATGGGATTGTAGATAGCCATCCTTTTTTAGGTTCACCCTTCGACTGCTCATTCTTCGCGCTCAGGGCGAACGGGTGGATAACTGGACGGTTGAAAAAAAACGGCAAACGCTCATTCTTCGCGCTCAGGCGAACGGGACTTATCATTTTTGTATACAAACCTCTGCGCTCATTCTTGTCGCTTAGGGTAAACGCATGGGATGGTGCTAAAGTGCTCACTGGTATTCGCGCATTCTTTGTGCTCAAGGCGAACTGCCCTCTAGCTTTGGAATATTACGCTCGTTGATTGCTTGTTCGTTGCGCTTTAGGTGAATCGATTTTAGATAAGTAAAAAGATCACAGAGCTGATTGTTCAGCCCTGTGATTTAACGTTATTTGGTTTTAAATCGCTGTTCGGTGACCATGGCCAGGAACATATAGTTGGTGGCCGCTACCCCCAATAACATACTCGGTTTGTGCCAGAAGAACGGCCAGATTTTTTGTTCCGGTAAATCCGGTCTGGTTATAGTCTCCGGATCATCCTGCTGGCTCCATTGAGTAATTTATCGAAGTTAAAATCCTAGAAGTAAATCAAACGTTTAACTCGTTTTAGCGACGATGTAACAGCAGTGCATTTATCACCTCTTAAGCAGCAACTGACTGAATACGTATGTAATTTTTCAATTTTACTCGTGAGCGATGCGGTCATTCGGTAGTATCTGTCGATTAACAAACCTATAACAATATCGTCGATGAAAAACATGTCGATGATTGCAAGAGAATCGCACTATGCAAAAAATCAAACCGGAACTGAGTTTCTGGCAAATCTGGAATATGTGTTTTGGCTTTTTGGGGATCCAGTTTGGTTTTGCCTTGCAAAATGCCAATGTCAGTCGAATATTCCAGACATTGGGCGCGGATATGGACAATATCCCGATTCTGTGGATTGCCGCGCCTGTCACCGGTTTGATTGTGCAACCTATTATTGGTTATATGAGTGACAATACCTGGAATCGTCTGGGGCGGCGGCGCCCCTATTTTTTGTATGGCGCTATTGTTGCCAGCCTGGCGTTGTTTGTGATGCCCAATTCACCCAGTTTATGGATAGCGGCCGGCATGTTATGGGTGATGGATGCATCGATCAATGTGTCGATGGAACCCTTCCGGGCATTTGTCGGAGATATGCTTCCCAGACAACAACGACCATCCGGTTACGCAATGCAAAGCTTTTTTATCGGCGTGGGAGCCGTTGTAGCCTCGGCGTTGCCCTGGATGATGTCAAACTGGTTTGGGGTTAGCAATGTTGCCGAAGCGGGCATGATCCCCGATACCGTCAAGTTTGCCTTTTATGCTGGTGCCGCGGTATTTATATTGGCGGTAGGCTGGACAGTTTATTCCACCAAAGAATATTCCCCCCAGCAATTGCAGGCATTTGAAGATGCCGAACTGGTACGTGAAAAGCTGGATGCTAATCTGGTTTTATCGCGTCCGGCGGCGACCTATTTTAAGCAGGGACTATTATGGCTGTTTGCCGGCAGTGTGATTGCCATAGTGGTTGCCGTTAATCAACTGGATAAGCAGTTGTTTATTTTAGCTGCCGGACTGGCGTTGTTTGGTGTTTGCCAGTTTGTTGCCGGACGGATGGCACAAACCAATCATACAAGCAACGGTTTTGCCCAGGTGATGAATGATCTGTTTGTTATGCCGGATACCATGAAGCAATTGGCCTGGGTCCAGTTTTTTTCCTGGTTTGCGCTATTTGCCATGTGGATCTATACCACCGCAGCGGTGACATCCCATCACTATGGCACCACAGATACCGCCACTGAATTGTATAACGAAGGCGCTAACTGGGTTGGTTTAATGTTTGCGGCCTATAACGGCTTTGCTGCCATTGCCGCGATAGTGATCCCCTTTATGATCCGTATGACCAATTTGAAAGTGACACATCAGATTAATCTGGTAGCAGGCGGGCTATCGCTCATTGCATTCCTGTTTATTCAGGATCCTGTGTGGCTAATGGTGCCGATGGTGGGCATTGGTTTTGTCTGGGCATCAATTTTATCCTTGCCTTATGCGCTGCTGTCTAACGCCCTGCCGGTAAAAAAAATGGGGGTGTTTATGGGCATTTTCAACTTCTTTATTGTGATCCCGCAGATACTGGCCGCCAGTGTCTTGGGTTTTCTGGTTAAGTCACTATTCGATAACGATCCGATTTACGCGTTGCTGTTAGGCGGGATCAGCTTTTTTATTGCCGCTGTGCTGGTTTGGCGGGTAACAGAAAATGATTAATTTGCAGCGTTCTAATCCAGTTAAAACCGCTCTGTTGGCGTTCGCCGTTGTCAGTATTTTAAGTGCTTGCCAGAACGCTCAAGTGAGCAAACATATTGCTGGCAAACAGGAATATATTGGTACTCGTGAGCCTTTTGCTAGTGAAGCGATCTATTTTGTGATGACCGATCGCTTTGTTGATGGCGATCCGACCAATAACCAGCAAGATCAGGGGGGAGACTATCCCACCTTTAATCTTGAATTACAGGGGCCGGATGGGCGTACTGCCAATGTTGGCTACATGGGCGGTGATTTTAAAGGGATAGTGGATAACGCCGGTTATATTAGCGAAATGGGTTTTACCGCGGTGTGGTTATCGCCGATTGTGGATAACCCCGATCAGGCGTTTGCCGGTGGTGAGGCGATAACCTTTGGCGGTGCGTTTAAAGATGGTGGTAAAACCGGCTATCACGGTTATTGGGCAGACAATTTTTGGCAGGTTGATGAACACTGGCCTTCAGATAACTTAAGTTTTAAACAAATGACCCAAACATTGCGTCAGCAGTTCGGGTTAAAAACGGTACTGGATATTGTCGCCAATCATGGTACGCCATCCTTTGCTATGCCTGAAGATCAACCTAAATTTGGCGAAATTTATGATCAGCAGGGGCAATTGGTTGCTGATCACCAGAATCTGCCCCCTGAACAGCTTGATAGCAATAATCCGTTGCACGCGTTTTTCCGCCATGAACCGGATATTTTGCAATTATCTAATCTGGATGATCGCAATCCGCTGGTCAGGGATTATCTGATCAATGCTTATTTATACTGGATAGAACAAGGGGCTGATGCATTCCGTATTGATACCATCAAGCATGTTCCCCATGATTTCTGGAAAGAGTTTACTGACAGGATCCGGGCCAAACATCCCGGTTTTTTTATGTTTGGCGAGAGTTACAACTACGATGCGGATTTTATTGCCGAACATACGTTGGCACAAAATGGTGCCGTCAGCGTGCTGGATTTTCCCGGTCAACAGGCCATGGTGAAGGTTTTTTCGGAACCTGACAGTGACTTTGCCGAACTGCAGGATTATCTGCACTTAACCGGTGGTCCCTATGCCAATCCTTATGAATTGGCGACTTTTTACGATAATCACGATATGCCGAGGATGAATGCCAGTGATAACGGCTTTATTGATGCGCATAACTGGTTGTTTACGTCACGCGGCATCCCTGTTGTGTATCAGGGGTCCGAGATGGGCTTTATGCGCGGGACCAGTGAGCATCAGGGCAATCGTAATTATTTTGGCCAAAGTGGTGTGCAGATGGCCAGACAACATCCTATCCGCCAGCATTTGGCTGCAATTGCCAATGTGCGGAAAACAACCCCTGCGTTGCAACGAGGTTTACAGTTGAATGTGAGACTGGCAGGCCAACAAGCCATATTTTATCGGGTACTGCAAACGGCTGATATTGCCCAGACTGCCTTGGTGTTGTTGAATAAATCTGATCAGCCAGCGGATTTTAAGGTCGCAGATTATATGCAAGCCGGTCAGTGGCAAGAGGCCTTGAGTGGACAGACCCGGCAAATATCGGATTCATTATCTGTGACAGTCGCTGCTCACGGGGTACAGGTTTGGGTACATAACGCAGAAGTCACCGGGCAGCCATTAGCCGCGCGCCTTGCCAAATTAATGCAACAATAATAAGGATGTAAACCGCCGCTTATTTAAGGTATGTAATCTTATACATACGTGTCGTTTTCGGGTCTGTAACCATGTAAAAGAAGTTGTTTAAATTTTAACCGTCAAGACAAGTTTAACTATCTAATTAAAACGACAAGAGGCGGTTAATATGAAAAAGTCACTGATAATTGCGACATTGGCAACAGCATTGGTTAGCCCTTTCTGCTTTGCCGACATTAATGAAGATTTGCAGAATATTTGTACTATTGTCAAAAATGATGACAAAGGCGAGTTACGCAAGAAGATGCGAACGGTGCAGAATGATTACAACCTGCGTTTGGGCGACTATTACACCGGAATTTCATGTGGTGGTAACAGCCTTATCCGTTATTCCATGCAGAATAATTCGGCAGAAGTGGGTACTTATATGATCAAAAAAATGTCCAAGAAAGATTTATCAGCGGCCGAGTCAGATGGCATGGCAATTAAACAATGGGCAGAATCAAACGGTTTTATTGACTCTGAAATAGGTCAGGAACTTGTTGCCAGACTAAACTAAATCATTCAAATTGAATATCTGCATAGCCAGAAAAACAAAACCCCACGTTTGTGGGGTTTTTTATGGCTATCTGTTATCTGATGACTAGCTGTTGGTTACTGCCTGTGCTTCGGTTAAACCACGGTTGATATCAATCACATCCTGTTCGGTCAATGTACCGGCAGCCAGTTTCAGACTTAGGGTGCTGATAATATAACCGTAACGGGCGCTAGCCAGATTACGTTTGGCATCGTACAGGTTACGAGTACTATTCAATACATCAACAATAGTACGGGTACCCACATCAAAACCTGCTTCAGTGGCACTTAATGCACTTTCGGCTGAAATAACCGCCTGTTGCAAGGCCTTGATTCGTGAAATCGAGGCTGTCACATCATAGAAGTTGGAGCGCACATCGCGCACTACCGAACGGTGAATGCGTTCACGTTCCTGACTGTCGACGATAAAGTTTTCACGTGCCACGTCAACAGCAGCTTCGGTTCCACCCCCGGCATAAATAGGGACGTCCAGATTTATACCGATATAATTGGTATTGTTACGACCACTATCATTAACGCCGTTGGTTTCGGTATCGGTAGAACTTAAACGGCCGGTTAAACTTAATTCCGGATAATGACCTGTTTGTGCCAGATCGATATCTTCTTTAGCAATATCAACCGAAATATTGGCTGCCATTAACTGGGTATTTTTGTCATTAGCAATACTTAACCAGTCCTGCACCGCTGTGGGGGAAGGGTCACCCGCGCTGAATCGCTGCTTGTCCAATACCAGCAGATCCTGATGGTATCCTCCGGTAATCTCACGTAACCCTTCAAGCTGAATTTCAACCGCATTACGCGCGCTGATTTCCGACGCAACAGCATTATCAAACAATGCCTGGGCTTCGTGTACGTCTGTTTTGGCGGTTAAACCTACGGCAAAACGCTGAGAGGTTTGTTCCAACTGACGTTCAATTGCGCGCTTTTCGGCCTGGGCAAATTCCAGATCGTCTTGCGCCTGCAATACGCTGAAATAGTTGCTCACTGTTCTGACAATGAGATCTTGCTGGGCGACAGCAAGATACGCATCAGCTTGACTGGCAACCAGTTCGGCTCTATCCAGACGCGAATAATTAGCGGCACTATATAGAGACTGGCTCAGATTCAAGGTCGCGCCATTTGATTTACTATCGGCGTCACCACCGGTGCGGCTGGCAGATAACCCCAACGAAATCTGCGGCAACAAACTGGAGCGACTCACCCCGATTGAGGCAAAAGCGGCATCTCTACTGGCTTGCGCCTTCAAGGTTGCCGGATCGTTTTGTAATGCTTGCTGATAAACCTGATACAGATCATCTGCAAAAGCTTGTGAGGCCACGCTAAAGCCAACAAGCACTGACAGGATCGTTTTTTTCATGTGTATTCCTTTGTTTTTCATTTTTGCGGCTAGTGCAATTTTAGAGTCTGGTTTTATATGCGGTTAAAGTCTATGAAAATCAACTGCTAAGTGTAAGTAGTTTGTCGTAACACAGCGTATCCAAGTGTAACAGGATATGTTGTCAACTATGCCGACTTGATATTTCAAAATGGACACCTAAATAAACAGCCTCTTGAAGTTGCCTATCTTTCCTATCACCCCTGTTGATAAATGAAAGATAAACAGCTTGTTGATAATACTATCTGAAACAAAACAATGTAAGCTATCAGTTTGTTGTCATTAGCTAGTTTATAAAATTACATCGGAGTTAATTTGTCAGATAGCAAACCTGCCATGTTCAGTTTTAATCATCAGGATATTGAGGTCGTGAGCAAACGACCGGTTTATCAGGGCTTTTTCAAACTGGACGAATATCGTTTCAAGCACCGGCTATTTGCCGGAGGCTGGAGTAATGAAGTTGCCAGAGAAATTTATCAGCGCAGTGACGCTGTCGCTGTTTTGCCCTTTGATGTAAAAAGAAATGAGCTGGTGTTGATTGAACAATTACGCATTGGTGCCATTCAGGGGCACAATAGCCCCTGGCTGCTGGAATGCATTGCCGGTATGATCGAGCCGGGCGAGGAAGCGTTGGATGTGTGTCGACGTGAAGCGCAGGAAGAAGCTGGCCTTGAACTGGGCAGAATACATAAGGCGTTAAGTTATTTATCCAGTCCGGGCGGCACCACGGAACGATTACATATTTACATTGCCGAAGTGGATGCGCAAAATGCCGGCGGGATCCACGGGCTGGATGACGAAAATGAAGATATACTGGTACATCGAGTATCAGTTGAGCAGGCTTATGGCTTGCTCGAACAAGGCAAAATTGATAACGCCTCCACGGTGATAGCATTACAGTGGCTGGCACTGAATAAAGGTAAACTCATTGAACAATGGTCTTAACAGCAAGTTTTCCGAACTACGCCAAAAAGGCAAATACGTGCCCAATTTGTCGCGGTTGCAGGCCACTTGTGATGTTAACTATGCAAAACTGATCAAACTCATTCCTGAATGTGATGATGATTCGCTCAATTACCGTTTCGATAACGGTAAAGATGTTTTTTACGATGTGCGAATTATGGAATGTTGTCCCTATACCACCACAATTGAAGTTAAGCAGCGCAATGTCGGTTTACCGGAATATATTCAGCCGCGTATGCAGGTCAGGTTGTATCATGATGTGAGAATGGCTGAGGTAATGAAAAGTCAGCATGTGAGCGCCATAAAAGGCAGTTATGTTTACCCTAATCCCAAAATGCACCAACGCAATGAAAAAGAAATGGTTAACCTGTTTCTAACCGAGTGGTTGGCCTTTTGTCAGCAATATATTGATAGCCGGACATCGATCCAAAACCGTAATTAGATGTCCAGCCCGTTACTGTTAGCGCAGATTTCCGATTGCCATTTATACGCCGACAAAGACAAAGCCGGCTATGCCGATATTGTGCCCTACGATACTTTGCAACAGGTGTTGCGCCTGCTGGCGGAGCACAGACCC
This sequence comes from Neptunicella plasticusilytica, assembly GCF_047922965.1. Lineage (GTDB taxonomy): Bacteria > Pseudomonadota > Gammaproteobacteria > Enterobacterales > Alteromonadaceae > Neptunicella > Neptunicella plasticusilytica. Next base: position 3,046,071 of record NZ_CP150481.1, on the reverse strand, counting down.
GACGCGCTGCTAATCAGCGGTGATCTGAGCGGCGATCATTCCCGCCAAAGTTATCTGCATTTACGCCATTTATTGCAAACGGAAATAAATTCTTTACCTGTCCATATGATAGCGGGGAATCACGATGACAGAGCGTTAATGCAAGCAACTTTTGAGGAACAACAGCTACTGGATTTAGCCCCGGCTACATATGGGGGCTGGCAATTGCACGGCCTAAATAGTCAAGCCAAAGGAACTTTGGGCTATGTTTCACAACAGCAACTCGAACAGCTAACAGATCGGGTAAACCGGCACGCCGATTTACATCATATTGTTGCAGTACATCATCATCCTATTGCCGTTGACGGGTGGATGGATAAGCACCAATGGACAAACCGGCAGATATTCCTGAAGCATATTGATACCCTACCCGAGGTTAAAGCGGTACTGTATGGTCATATCCATCGTGACGTCCACCATCGGCGTCAGGAATGCCAATACTGGGCCTGTCCTTCGACTTGCTGGCAATGGGGAGACGGGGCCGAGTTTGGTTTAAGTACCCAGCAACCGGGTTTTCGATTATTGCGTTGCTTTGATAATGGTGAAATTGCCAGCCAAGTGTATCGGTTAGCAGATTAACTACTAAACCAATAATGTCGATACGCTGGTAATCACTGCCGAACCGCCAATACGCACGGTTAACTGGCTGTCTTCCTTGTTATCCATTTCAATCGATAACATGCTCTGGCGCTGGTCATTAGCCCCACGTTGTACCGAGAAAATATGCGTGCCCGGTTTGGTATTGGGATTCTGGCAAAGGTAATTGGCAAAATGTCCCATGACAGGCGCCACAGGCGGATCTTCATGAGTGGCAATATCAGGGCCAACCAGACGAGCATGAAAGTCGGCCTCGTTATTATCAGTATTGTTTGAGAACAGCAATATACCGTGGGCGATGGATGCCGGTGCCGATGAGTGACTCCAGGCGTTCATGTCAAATCGGGCGGCGCGGACTGCGTTGTAAGATTTAATGGGCACGATCAAATAGGGCACATCGCAGGATACGATTAACGATTGATGCTGGTCAAAACCGATATCTGCCGGGATAAGCGATAACATGCTGGCCAGTTCTTCACGGGTGGGAACAAAATGGTCGATTAACGCCCGGGTCTGTTGCGACTGGATAATTAATCCCGGCTCGCCACCGTCATTAGTCACATAAACCTGACAAACCTGCTGGTTATTTTTAAAATACAGGGGAGTTTGCGAATCCAGCGGCAGCATTTTTAATGACGTTAGCACTTTGGAGGCGGCGATTAACGTATGGGTTGCAGGCTTGACCTCTTTTTTGCTGGCATTGAATATGCGCAATCGCTTGGTATTGGGTTGTTCATCATTGAGCACAAAGACGGTATCGGAGGCATTATTCTCGTTGGCAATAAGTTGCATTGTGTTGTCATTTATACCGTCAGCTTCGGGAAAAACCGGAATACGTGCGCCATTAAAAGGTTTGTTGGTGAAGACATCAGTGGTATAAAATTTGTAATCCATTATTGTTCCTGCGGTTATGCCGTGCGCTTTGTTGTATTAAGGAAGATGCCTCTAATATGCCACATTTTATTTTGTACTGTCACGGATTTCAGAGTTCGCCCCAATCAGCTAAAGCCCTTGCCACCAGACATTATTTTAATAACACTTTTCCCGATATAAGATTTTCCACACCGCAATTGCCCTGTTATCCCAAACCGGCCATCGAACTGCTGGAAAATTTGTTACAGCCCTACAAAAGCTGGCAATTAGGCTTTATTGGCAGTTCATTGGGAGGTTATCTGGTCACTTATCTGGCTGAGAAATTTGGCGGCAGGGCAGTGGTGGTGAATCCGGCTGTGCGCCCCTATGAACTCTTGCAAGACATGGATCAAGAACTGGTCCAACCCTATACCGGCGAAGTATTTCGCTTGGACTCCCAGCATATGCAAGATCTGAAAGCGGCTGACAGTGAGGTGCTGTCACAGCCTGAAAACTATTGGGCATTACTGCAAACCGGTGACGAAACGCTGGATTATCGTCAGGCGGCAGACAAGTATCAGCGCAGCAAACTCACTATTGAGCAGGGGGGCGATCACAGTTTTGTCGGTTATGATAATCATTTACCCGAAATCGCTAACTTCCTGATTAATCCACAGGACTAGCAATAAAAGCTGTTTTCACACACGGGCAAATTTAGGCCTACTTTGCTTCCCGGCGTAAGAATAAGGATTTTTGCTGGATAGTTCGGCAAACAACCGGCTTTTTATAATTCGTCGGTTGTTTCCTATGCTGATTTGGCGTAAAAACGTTGTTATGTATAAAGGTAATTAAGCCTGGTTGCAGACAGTTATTTACCACTAACGATTAACAAGATAAGTGCGCACCTATGTCTCAATATAACGCTGACGCGATTGAAGTTCTTAACGGTCTTGAGCCGGTTAAACGCCGTCCCGGGATGTACACCGATACCACTCGCCCTAACCATTTAAGCCAGGAAGTCATCGACAACAGTGTGGATGAGGCGTTGGCCGGTTATGCCAGCAGTATTAAAGTGATTTTACATGCTGATCAGTCGATTGAAGTCATTGATGACGGCCGAGGTATGCCGGTGGATATTCACGCCGAAGAAGGGGTGTCCGGTGTTGAGCTGATTTTGTGTAAATTACATGCCGGTGGTAAATTCTCGAATAAAAACTACCAGTTTTCCGGTGGTTTGCACGGCGTGGGTATTTCAGTGGTGAATGCCTTGTCAACCCGGGTGGAAGTCACCATTCGTCGCGATGGTAATGTTTACCAGATTGCCTTTGAAAATGGCGATAAAGTTGAAGAGTTGGCGATTATTGACACTTGCGGCAAACGCAATACCGGTACCCGGGTACATTTTTGGCCGGATCCCAAATACTTCGATTCTGCCAAGTTTTCGGTGTCCAAATTGCTGCACGTGTTGCGTGCCAAAGCGGTGTTATGCCCCGGATTGCGTATTCGCTTTGACGATAAAGTCAATGGTGGTACTCAGGAATGGTATTTTGAAGACGGCTTAAAAGATTATCTGTATCAGTCGGTGCAGGAGTTTGTCTGTATTCCGGAAAAAGAACCTTTTGTCGGGTCTTTTAATGCTAATAACGAAGCGGCTGATTGGGCGGTAATGTGGCTACCCGAAGGTGGCGACATGGTGACGGAAAGTTACGTTAACCTGATCCCGACGGTGCAGGGCGGAACCCATGTTAACGGCTTGCGCCAGGGGTTACTGGAGTCGATGCGTGAATTTTGTGAATTCCGTAATTTAGTGCCGCGTGGAATTAAATTGTCGCCGGAAGATATCTGGGATCGCTGCTGTTATATCCTCTCGACCAAAATGCAGGATCCGCAGTTTGCCGGTCAGACCAAAGAGCGGTTGTCCTCCCGGCAGGCAGCGGCTTTTGTGTCAGGCGTGGTCAAGGATGCCTTTAGTCTGTGGTTGAATGAACATACCGAAGTGGCAGAACAACTGGCCGAGATGTGTATTGCCAATGCGCAAAAACGCTTGCGTCAGAGTAAAAAAGTGGCACGTAAAAAGGTCACTCAAGGCCCCGCTTTACCCGGAAAACTCACCGATTGTTCTACTCAGGATACCAGCCGTTCCGAACTGTTTTTAGTCGAAGGGGATTCGGCCGGTGGTTCGGCAAAACAGGCGCGCGATCGCGAGTTTCAGGCGATTATGCCGCTGCGCGGTAAAATTCTGAATAGCTGGGAAGTGGACTCGTCACAGGTATTGGCATCACAGGAAATTCACGATATTTCGGTTGCACTGGGTATCGATCCTGATTCTACTGATTTAACCGATTTACGTTATGGCAAAATCTGTATTCTGGCTGATGCAGATTCGGATGGATTACATATTGCCACCTTATTATGTGCCTTATTTGTACGCCATTTCCGTACTTTGGTCGATCAGGGCCACGTATTTGTCGCCATGCCGCCGCTGTTTCGTATCGATGTGGGTAAAGAAGTGTATTACGCGCTGGATGAAGGTGAGAAGCAGGGTATTCTGGACCGTATCCAGGCCGAAAACAAACGCGGTAAAGTCAACGTGCAACGCTTTAAAGGTCTGGGTGAGATGAATCCGTTGCAACTACGCGAAACTACCATGGATCCTAATACTCGTCGTTTGGTGCAACTCACTGTAGATGATAATGTGCATATGATGGAACTGATGGATATGTTGCTATCCAAAAAACGCTCACCGGATCGCAAAGAATGGCTGGAAAACAAAGGTAATATGGTGGAGTTGGTGTAACGGTGGATTGCTGATTCACTAAAACCGCGGGTGGACGTTGTCTAGCTTGACACCCAATTGAGCACAAATTATGTGGCACAATAAAAGCACATTGGTTCTTATCTTTATCGCTGGCTTTACTGTTGGCACACTGGATATGTTTTACGCCTGCTTATTCTGGGATATTAAGGCTGATGTGTCACCACTGCGGATATTTCAGTCGGTGGCAGCGGGTTTATTAGGCCAGCAAAGTTTTCAAGGCGGATATGCTACTGCCGCGTTAGGACTGGGTTTGCATTTTCTGATCGCCATATTGATGGCAGCGACCTACATTGTCGCCACATTGCGTTTAGCCTGGCTTAATACCTCTCCCTATTTATATGGCAGTCTGTATGGTGCAGCTTTGTACAGTATTATGCATTTTATTGTGTTGCCATTATCTGCTGCCGGACCAAGTACGCCAGATACAATCTGGATCACTTTGACAGTGTTGGTACATATGTTGTTAGTTGGTGTGCCGATTGCGTTATTTGCTAGAGGTCAGTCAAACTGAGAAAGCCGCTGTATTTTAAATCGGAATGATCACTGGCTAGTCAAACTTGTTATGGCTGTCTTTTGCAAATCTTTCGAGTCGCCGGATAATTAGTTCAGGGTAAGCGGTCTGGTAAAGTTTACGCATGGTACCATCAAGGTAACTTTGTTCCAGTGCGCTCTGCCAGCGGGTAACGCGCTTGTCGTCTACATCTTTTGAAAAAGCCAGATAGCGTTGCCTTTCGGTTAAAAATGCCACTGGAATTAACTGATCGCCAGCTTGTTCAGCCGCAGCAATAAATTCTGTTAACATCAACTCACTTACCGGCGTGACGTCGGCGCGTCCCAGTAGCACCATTTGTTGGCAGTCACCCATTTTACTGGTGAGAATGAGATTGTGACCCACTTTGAATCCAAATTTCTTTACCTCGTTGACAATAGCGGAATTGCGATAGCTACAGGCGATATAATCATCTGGTGACGTATTAATATCTGGCTTATCAGCCACTTGTTGTTTTAGTCCGTAAAGTGACACATGATAGCTTTGCAGTGGACCAACCCATTTAAACCAGTTTTCACGCTCTTCTGTTCGTACCGTTTCAAACAAGGCAATCCCGGACTCAGTTCGCGCAATCTTCATCGCCCTGGCCCAAGGTAATACTTTTATTTTGCCAGGTTCATCAAGGCGCTGTTGTAAGATATGGATAAGTTCTACAGTCACTCCCGCAGGCTCTCCATTTTTATCTAAAAAGGCACTGGGTGGGCTATGTTCAGTTAATAATCTAAGCGGGTAATAGTCTTTCGCTGAAACGTTACTCGATGACAAAATACACAGAATACTCAATAGGCATAACGTTTTAAACGGTTTCTTCATGCAAGCCTTCGCTAAAAATCCACATTTCTGATACTTAATAACATAGATTTTTGCTGATAAATACCGTAGTCGTAATTTTCTCAATTGGCCTAGACTACTGCAAGTCCGCAGAAAAAAGCAGAACACTCCTTGTGCTTAACATTCAATCGATTATGAGGCAGGGCAATGAGCACCGTTATCTACCCAAGCCTTAAATAACTGGCCAAAGGCTTTCTGCGTTCCTGGCACAGGTTCGCGACCTTTACCCGGGTTCCATCCCCAACCGACCAACTCGTCTTCTGCCATATGATGGATAAGTTCGTCCATGGTTTTTCCTCCGTTACGTTTTTTATCCTTTATCTGCTTACAAATTTCGCCTAGAGATTTGCCGACCCAGGCCATTTCGACAGGCGCCAAATGCCAGACAGGATTGCCGGGGATGCTTTTAATATCTTCAGTTTGGCCAACTACTTCGATATTTTCGTTGCTGTGGCAGGTGTTGCATTCCATGCCAGCCATACCCAAGTTGGCTGGCCCTCTTGAAACCGGAGGCTGGTGCAGTTTCATCTCCATTCCTTGTCGTGGATGATTATCGACTGGATGGCAGTTCATACATCTTGGATGCTGGATAACTTTACCCATTTCTTTAAACATCGCCGTGGAGCGCGCTTCCTGATCCTCAATATCCGCAAAAGCACTGACTGGTTGCAACACTGAGTTATTGTTTTCATCTTCTGCAGCGTGAGAATCTAACGGCAAAGTGGTCGCTGCGGTCACCGCACTTATTAGTATGCTGGCTGATAACAGATTTAATTTCATGTTCTTGTTCCTCAGGCTGAATGGTTTGGCTGGATTGGCAAGCGACGAACCGGCTTACCCGTGAGTCTTCGCCACGCATTTGCCACCGCAGGACCGATAGGTGGAACACCCGGTTCCCCAACGCCGGTTGGCGCTTCGGTTGATTCAATTACAGCCACTTCAACGTTAGGCATTTCATTAATTCGCAACGAACGATAATCATGAAAATTAGACTGTTTAACTTTGCCGCCTTCGGTTAGCTCAATTTCATCATACAAGATGGCTCCCAGCCCAAACCCGACACCACCTTCCATCTGCGCCCGGATATGCCCAGGATTCACTGCGACTCCACAATCCACCGCCACCCAAACGTTATGTACAACGGGATATCCTTCCGTATCTTGTGAAACTTCGGCTATTTCCGCCACATAGGTGTTAAAGCTTTTATGTACAGCGACGCCGCGCATGCGGTTGTCCGGGACAGGCCCCGCGCTATCAGCAAGTTCGGCGACTTTTTTAAGCACTCCCGCCTGGCGCGATTCCGGTTTTAATAAGGCCAGACGTCCTTTAACCGGATCAATGTTGGCTTTTTCCAGCAGTTCATCAAGAAAAACTTCCACCGCAAAGCCTGTATGGGTGTGCCCGACCGACCGCCACCACAAAACCGGTACACCTGTTTTGGTATTGTGGGAATACACGCGCAGATTAGGGATGGAATAAGGAAGGTCCGATGCGCCTTCTACGCTGGTTTCATCCAGCTCATCTTTGTGCATGATCGACTGACCGGCGATCACCTGATCCCAGGCCACGATTTCACCTTTTTTGTTGATCCCGCCGCGCAATTGATGAATAAATAAAGGCCGATAAAAGCCACCACGGATATCATCTTCGCGGGTCCATATATGTTTAACCGGTCTGGACATACCCGAAGCTTTAAACGCTTCTGCGGCTTCGTGCATATAAGGCGAACCAAACTGTGCTCGCCGCCCAAAACTACCGCCTGCATACTGAATATGAATGATCACTTTATCCTGGGGCACGCCACATACATCGGCAATCGCTTTTTTATCCATACCCGGAAATTGCGCGCCGTTGTAACAATCAATGCCACCTTGCTCATTTTTCATCAATACAGCATCCAGAGGTTCCATTGGCGCATGTGCCAGATAAGGAAAAACAAATTCAGCATCAATCGTGGTTACGCCATCTTCGACCAGCGCCTGTTTAACATCGCCATTATCCGTTGCTTTTAAACCTGTGGTTTTCATCTGCTGGCGATAATCGTCGATAATCTTATCCGAGGAACGGGTTTCTGCTGCGCTAAGATCCCATTCAACCGTAACTGCATCACGGCCTTTCAAGGCCGCATAGGTATTGTTGGCATAAACGGCGATGCCTTGCGGTATCGCTTTAACATCGACAACGTCCGGCACCTTCAAGGCTTTCTTGCCATCGAAAATGGCGACTTTTGCGCCAAAATAAGGCGCATGTTTCACCACCACGATAAGCATATCATCGGCATCAATATCCAGGGTGAAGGTGGTCTTACCGGTGGTTTTAGCTGGCGTATCTAAACGTTGTTTATCCGTTCCGATAATGCTAAATGCATCAGGCTGCTTAAGCGTGACGTTATCCGGAGGGGACATCATTGCTGCACTTTCCGCCAATGGGCCAAAGCCAGATTCCTGCCCGGATTTTTTGTGCAGGATCTTGCCTTTATTTACCGTAATTTCGTTGGCTGGAACTTGCCATTTTGCGGCCGCCGCCGCCACTAACATCGCTTTAGCGGTTGCTCCTGCCTTGCGAAACTGTTCATAAGAATTAGCGATAGAGGTTGAACCACCAGTGCCTTGCATGCCAAACGCCATATTTGCATAGGTTTTATCATCCGCGGGAGATGACTCAACACGCATCTGGCTCCAGTCGGCATCGAGTTCTTCAGCGACTAACTGGCTTAAGCCCGTGTACGGGCCCTGTCCCATTTCCAGGTGCTTAGACATCACGGTGACCAGACCATCTGGCGCTATTCTGACAAAAGCATTAAGTAATGGTGCGTCCGGGGCGTGGCTTTGCTTGTTGTTAAGCATCGTTACTGACATGGCTTTTGGTACAATGGTTAAGCCAATCACCAGTCCTGCTCCGGCAATGAAATGTCGGCGACTGATATTATCAGGGTTATTGGTCATGGTTTATGCCTCCATGTCTTTTGCGGCCTGGTGAATTGCTTTACGTATTCTTTGATAAGTGGCACACCGACAAATATTGCCCACCATCGCACCATCAATATCATCATCTGTGGGTTGTTGTTTTTGTTTAAGTAGTGCCACCGCAGACATAACCTGACCCGATTGACAATATCCGCACTGCGGAACATCGATATCCATCCAGGCAGACTGGATGGCCTTAGCTTCTTTACCCTCAAGCCCCTCTATAGTGACCACGTCATTTCCATCGATCGCTGAAACCGGCGTAACACAAGAACGTCGACTCATACCATTAACATGCACAGTGCAAGCACCGCACTGCGCTATACCACAGCCATATTTGGTGCCGGTGAGTTTTTTATCGTCTCTTAAAACCCAAAGCAGCGGGGTATCAGGATCGCCGTCGAATTCAGTTGATTTTCCGTTTAATTTGAAAGTGATCACAGCAGGTAGCTCCTTTTCTGAATGATTAATGGTGACATAACCGGGGGACAACGTGGCTATGAATAGATTGTTTTTACGTGATTTTGCTTATGCCTATTATAGGAAAGGATGGATCTTTTGATTAATTATTTACCAAAAAAATAAATTGGCTGAACAGGCTGAGGTAGCTAATACAAAAAGCCAGGTTAGCAAACTAGGGAGGCTTGACTGATAAAAATAGAGGCCAACATGGGGTGGCCTCTATTTTTGTCATGACTAATTAGGTTATTTCAAATGACCGATGTTTTGCGTTTACGATAAAGTGTTAAGGCAACGATCGGCACAAGAATTAAAGAAGATGTTGCCGGCTCAGGTACATCTACCGCAGGACAACCTCCCACTCCAGGCGGATTGGTTGCACATGGATCTTGTCCTCCTACAGAGAACTGCGTAATTACACGAACATAATCCCCCGGGGAACTTGCGGACCAATCAACATAAAGACGATTGCTTTCGGTGCCGGTTCCTATTGAAACTGAGTCTCCGGATTCCAGGCCTCGTAATGTAGGACTAAGATAGTGAACGTTATTGTTGAGCAATGAATCGCTGTTATTTAATAATGTCTGACTTGTGATTACTCCAATAATGTTAGAATCAAAATCGACATAGCCTTGTTGGTAAGTGGTATTATTGGGGTCAAAAAATACATAGTGACTCGCGATGATCGTGCCTATACCGATATCGCTTCCTATATCAACATTGAGTATATTGGTAAGTTCAATATTTTGTCCTTCATTAAATCCGTACAGATTAGGTGTTTGGAAGGTGTTATCTCCGACAGTATTTGGTGCTCCTGAAGGAGGTAGGAAAGGGATGTCGAGCAATTCGAAGATGCCACCTTGATCAAATGCATCATTTACTGTTCTGTTACTAATATCGGTTACTGCACCGCTTATAATAACAGCTTGGACTTGGTTGATGGACAGAATAAAGGCAAATGCCAGGCACATTCTTTTTAACATGATTAAGCTCTCCTAAATAAAGTATCTGATATTCTATGAAGGATAAATACAGCTACATCACCTCTTATATCATTCTAGCAACGATTTAAATCACCAGCTTTTTTGTAGTAGAGATTTTTTCGGTGTTTTTATAGTGCTATCAGTACAGTAATGAGCAAACAACAGGCCAATGTTAAAAACTCCCATAAATACAAAATATTAATTTTTAAGATGTTGCTCACTAAGCGTTCCAAACAATAAAAGTGTAAAACAACCTGACAGTATTGAATTGGATTTTTAGTTTTGTGTAATCTATACGCTATGCAATGCCAATTCGTGTACGGCATATTCAACGGCTTTATCGTTTTAGCTAAAAAACTACCGTCGTCGTATAATGAAACAAATTAAGTCAATGATAAATATCATTATTTTATAAGAGTACCAAGGTGACTATCGTCTAAAGTTGTTAACTGATATAAATAGGTCAAATATTTTTACCCGCTGTTTTAAGGAATAATCCATTTTGTCCCTTCAGTATGCGCTGCAAATTGAGCAGCTTGAGTTTTCATGGCCAACAGGCAAATCCGCACAGAATCAGCCGTTAATCAATATAGAGCATTTAACTTTGGAACAGGGAGGGCGCTTATTTGTACAGGGTGCCAGTGGTAGCGGTAAGTCGACACTGTTGTCTTTGCTGGCGGGAATTAATATTCCCCAGCAGGGTGAAATTACCTTATTGGGTCAACCAATGTCGCAACTGTCTTCAACCAAACGCGATCATTTTCGTGCCCGGCATATAGGTTATGTATTCCAGCAGTTCAATTTACTGCCTTATTTGAGCGTAGTGGAAAATGTGCAGTTGGCCGGTCTGTTTGCCGGACATAAACAGACAGATTCCGGACTCGCAAGCGCTAAAGAGTATTTGCAGCAACTCAATATTCCGGTCAGTTTATTTGCCCGGCCGGTCAGCCAGTTGAGTGTCGGTCAGCAACAGCGGGTGGCGATAGCGCGGGCCCTGTATAATAAACCGGAGATTATTATTGCCGATGAACCCACTTCGGCACTGGACAAGCAAAACTGTGCCGGTTTTATGCAGATGCTGCTGTCTCTGGTAACAGAGATTGGCTCAACGCTGATATTTGTTAGCCATGATCCGGCGTTGCAAGCTGAGTTTGAGCAGGTGTTATACCTTGGACAGGCTGGAGAGCAACAATGAATATGCTCACTCTTGCCAGAAAAAGTTTGCTGAATAGGCGTTTTACCCTGAGCCTGACTTTATTGTCTATTGCCATCAGTTTAATGATGTTATTGGGCGTGGAACGTTTACAGCAACAAATCAAAACCAGTTTTACCCAGACCATCTCCGGTACCGACTTGATTGTGGGTGCCCGCACCGGGCAGCTGAATCTGTTGTTGTATTCGGTATTTGGTATGGGCGATCCGACCAATAATATTAGTTGGCAGAGTTATCAGCAGATTGCCGAGTTAAAAGATGTCGCCTGGACAGTGCCGATTTCATTGGGCGATTCCCATCAGGGTTATCGGGTAGTCGGTACAGAGCCAGGTTATTTTGAACATCGTCGCTATGCCAACAAGACCCCACTGGAATTTGTTGAAGGGCAAGCCTTTGCAGATGAAAACCAACTGGTGCTGGGTGCAGAGGTGGCGCAAAAGCTGGCTTATCAGTTAGGTGATGAACTGGTGTTGAGTCATGGTGTGGCGAAAATCAGTTTTTCCCACCATCAGGGCCATCCCTTTGTGGTTAGCGGTATTTTGCAACGTACCGGTACGCCGATTGATCAGCGTTTATTTGTCAATCTGGCGGCTATCGACCATATGCATGAGTCATCACCGCACCACATGAATGAAGACGAGCACCAACATGGCGGGATCAGCGCGTTTTATCTGGGGGCTAAATCTAAATTTACCTTGTTGACCTTGTTGCGGGACATCAATGAATTTGAAGCTGAACCTTTATTGGCAATTCTGCCGCAGGTGGCATTGCAGCAACTATGGCAATTGATGTCGATGGTGGAAAAGGGGCTGATGTTATTGGCTATTCTGGTAGTGGTTACCGGCTTAATTGGCATGTTGACTAATATTTTGACCAACTTAACTCAGCGCCAGCGGGAAATGGCCATATTGCGGGCAATAGGCGCGGCTCCCCGGCATATTTTCATGTTACTGATGGGCGAAACCGCTTTGCTGGCCCTATTGGGTTGTCTGTTTGGTGTCGTGTTATTTTTTGTCGCGCAATGGGGGTTGCTACCTGTTATCCAGCAACAATTAGGAATGAAACTGGTGATAACCGGCGTGACTTCGGCAGAGTGGAAATTGCTGGGGCTGGTGTTTATAGCCTCGCTGTTGCTGGGGTTGGTTCCTGCCATCCGCGCGTACCGAATGACATTGCATGATGGTATGCAAATGCGCGGTTAGCACCGCGCATCCTGTGGTTATTGTCCGGCAGCCAGTTTTTCCAGCGCAGCCAGTTCGGCTACCAGCCGGTTGTAATGATTAGTGTTATTACTGAGCTGCTTTTGCAATTCGACCAGTTCCACCCGCTGTTGCTGTTGTTTTTGCTGGTTATCTTTGACCGTTTCCATGCGCTCCTGGTTGGCATCATCCCGCTGTTGACTGTATTGCGCCATTTCCGCTTTGTGGTCTTCGTCCAGGCTGGAAGAAGCTTGCTTCCAGTCTTGTGAAAATTGCCGGTTTATTGCTTCAACTTGTTGATTATATTCATTATTGATCTCGTTGGCTTGGTTTCTGAGTTGCTCATCGCGGGTTTTATAGTCAGTGGTCAGTTTGCTCAGCTCGGCGTCATATTGCTGGTCAATAGTCTGGTATTGGGTTTTAAGTTTCTGGCCTTGCTCGTTGGCAAACACTTTATAGTCTTCTCTGGTCATGGCCTTTTTGGCTTCGGCCAATGCGGTATTACTGGCTTTTTTAGCGTCGGTCTGTTGAACCGAACGGGTTTTACGTAGCTGATTTTTGGTCTCGTTAAAGCTATTATCCATGTCTTTATTTTGAGCAGTGATAGCGGCCAGTTTTTGATCTCTGTCCGCCTTCCATTCGGCAATTTGTTGGTCAACTTGTTGTTTTTTATCGGAATATAGTTCATTTTTTTGTTGTGATTGCTGCTTTTGTAATTCTCGTTTTTGTTGGTTCAGTTCGGTTATTTTTTCGGATAACTCGCCGGCAGCCTGTTGATTGTCCTGAGTGATTTGTTGACTGAGTTGGGCAAAATCCTGCTGCTGTTGTTTTAGCTGTTGTTGTTGGCGATTAACTTTTTCAGCCAACTTTTCCAGTTGCTCGCGGGTGTCATCCAGCTTGTCTTCAAACTCGCTGCTACCTAACAGCAGGCTATCTGCGGGATAGGATGATACTGGCATACCGGCTGCAGAAAAGTTAAACGGGGTACTGCTAATATCAAAATCGGTTTGCCATTTTGCGCCAATATAGTCTGAGGTGGCAACACCGGCCACATTGACTTCATCGCCTTCCTCGATGCTCAGTTGCAATATCTGGATAACCTGCAACTGACCGACTTTTTTATATAAATCCTGTTTGGGTGAGAAGGTTGCGGTGAAGCGGAATTGAAACTGCGGCAGGACTTCAGTGCCGGTCTGTTGTTCGGCTTCAATGTCAAAATCGTCTAATTGCCAGTTATTTGGTAGGTGGGATTGAAAGTGTTGTTCAATATCGGGAGCATCTGGTCCGCTACCACAGGCACTTAACCACAAGGCTAATGCAACCAGGGTTGCTTTGAATAATTGCGTCATTTTACCTTCTCCATATCCGGATTATTGTGAGATAAAAATCAACCAACGGCAGCCAACCGCAATGCTTACAAGGCTATGGATGTTTTCGTTATAACGCAAAGATTACGCTGAATATTATTTAAACAGCAACAACTTTTATCAATTGACGCAGGGGGCTTCAGATAACCATAAATACTGCAGCCACCGCGGTCATGGCCAGAACCAGCCAGCGATATTGTTTGTCGGGTATATGGCGCACAAACACAATACCGGCCCAGGCCCCAAAGGCAATAAAGGGTAAACCGATAAGGTTCAGCGCAAGGGAGTGCCAGTCAATGGTGTGCCAGCTAAAGACATGAAAAGGGACTTTAAACAGGTTAATCGCCAAAAAGAACCAGGCGGCGGTACCGATATATTCATTTTTGGGCAAACGCATACTAAGTAAGTACAACGCCATAATGGAGCCAGCCAGATTACCGATCATGGTGGTGATACCGCCCAATGTGCCCATTAAAATAGCAAACCACAGGTAATCGGGAACTTGTTCCTTATTGGCTTTTTCCATCCACAGCATAATCGCCAGACTGATAAAGATGATAATGCCCATCAACAATCGGAACAGTTGATCATCGATCAGGTTACCCAGCCAGGTACCAATCAGTACACCAGCAGCCGCGGAAGGAAACAGCTTGACTAAATAACCCCAGTTAGCGTGACGATGGTAATAATGAACCGCAAACAAATCCGCCATAATCAGCATGGGCAGCATTAATCCCGACGAGGCCTTGCCACCAAAAATCACCGCCAGCAACGGAATTGAAAACATCGAAATGCCGTGTACACCGGTTTTGGCCATGCCAATAAAAAACGCTACCAGAAACAGCAGGGCAAGGGTGTAATAACTTAAGGTATAAGAGAATAATTCGATCATCCGTGCGAATTCTAACAGAGCTTATTGAATGAGTCGGGAAAAGTTTGGCCGACTATAAAATACTCTCGGAATCGTACACCCTGACTTTCTTCCATAGATGCGCTGCATTTTGAATAAATGTCAGGTGCGCAGGTTCGTTCTGATACTTGTCCTGTTCGGATTTATTGTTAAATGTGACAATCAGGCAGTAGTCATAACTGCTGTCGACTACTTCACGTTCCGATCCGGATTTTTTGCCAATATGTTTGGATTTAACATAGTCGGAATGATTGATGAAATGACTCAAATGCTGTTCAAATTGACGGCAATGTTCAGCCTTGTCTGGCTGATGAAGCCAGAAAAATACTGTGTGTATAAAGCCCTGAGACTCAATAATCTGCTGTTTAGACATAAACTCAATTTCCATTAGCCGCATATAGCGGGATAATTAATACAACAATATTCTACGCGCCATTCGCTGTCCCGATATTGGATTATTTGACTCAGTTTTGTTGATTATCCAGCAATTCTTTGGCGGCATTAACCAAAAAGATGTAACTGGCGCCCAGATTGACCACATATTCGTTTTCACCCCAGAAAAACGGCCAATCTTCCTTGTTTTCGGGCAGATCAGGTTTCAGGATCAATACTCCGGGAACAATACCACCTGAGATAAACGAGAAATCGGCACGGTTCATCCCATAAGCGACCCGTTTGGATTGGGTTCCGACATTGGAGACAAAGGAAATATCCGAGTCAGGGTGAGTGCCGTATAGATAGTTCAGTCCCCTGAATACCTGCTCGCTGTCGACGATCGAGGGAAAGGCTTTGTGTAAATAGTAGTTGGTCATGGCATGGCGAATAATGGTGCCATTGCCGGCCCAGCCACCTTCGGTGATTTCCACTCCGTACGGGTTCTTCTGGTTTAACGCGTTTAAGGTCTTTTGATGAGCGACCGCCAGCGACTTTATTTTGGCCTTAAAATCATCATCCATATAAGGCATGGCGCGTACTGCCAAAATAGCATGATAACCAAAGTTTGTAGCTATTTCGGGTAACAGGTTATTAATGGCCTGGGCGTATTGCTGGTCCTTGGTGCTGATCAGCAGTTCTGTCGCAGCACGTAACTGCTCGGCAGGCAGTGGTCCGCCGGTGGTATTACCATGGCGGTACAGATCGGGTTCATGCGTTTGTTCCTGCGCCCAGACATTTATTGCAGTTTGCAGACACTCTTTGGCTAATGCATCGTTATAGCCGGTTAATGCGCGGCTGGCGGCACTTAATGCGGCAATTGAGCCATAGTTGAGTGCTGATGACTTGCTGGTAAAGGCCCAACGATCATCGAATTTGCCACTGCTAAAGCCGTCAGATTCCAGCTCGCCCTTGTCAGCGTCATAAATCAGGTTGTCGGTCATCGTCAGGCCATCTCCCAAATGAGTATACTGGGAAATATCCGGCACGATAATACCGTGAATGGCATGTCCTACGGCTCTAAACTGGGCAATCAATGCCAGTGTGCCATGCTCTATCTGCTGTAACAGATCCGGTTTGCCATCAGGTACATGTAAATCCACGTATTTTCGGTCGTAATCCACCAGAGTGGTATCCCGCTGAGGTTTAAAGTTTTCCCACACATTGACCAGGTCCATCACTGTTCCGTACTGGGTTTGGGTACGAATATCGTAATCGCCGGCATCGTACCAGCCGCCAATATTCAGGCCGGGAATATGTTCGCCGGGCTGGAATTTTGTATCGGTAGTGGGTCCCTGGGCATAGAGATCAAAATGCTGATGATTAACCGGCGCCTGCAGAGCGTCGTCCAGATGGGAGGCACCATGCCAGACCCGATAAGCTTCGTTGATCAGCATATGATCCATTTGTACCGGTAGATACATATCCAGAGTCGGATGCCAGGCAGCATCATATACATCCTTGGCGATGCGAAATGGTGCGGTTGTGGTACCGGCATATTCCAGTTGATAAATACCCTCGGCTTGAATTTGACTGAAATCAAACTTGGCGTATTGATAACGGGTGTAGTCACCCCATTTTTGCGGTTTGCTACTCAGAACTGTTTGTGCTGTTCCGTCGGCGCTGATGCGCAATAAACGGGCAGTGCTGTCTAGTCTGGCTTGTTTATCCAGCTCTATGACCGCCACTTTTTGCTGATTGGGGTGATAGCCGACCTGCGAGTGACCAATCACCGGTGCGCGCTGCCAGTTATCAATCGCATTGGCGTCCAGTTGCCATTCGATTACGGCACCGGTTTTATCGGCCGGAATTAAACTGCGTAATACAAACCAGCCATTTTGGGCTTTACTACGACCGTCGAACAGCTTTAACGGCACGGACGATTTTATCCTGACGCGATGTTCCGGATCTTCCGGTGCCAGGGTCAGTTGGTTACCGCTGGCCAATGCTTGTGGTGCAACCTGACCATTTAGTTCTTTAACGCCACCCGGATAGACCGGGAAAATACCAGTCTGGTTATCCATAATAAAGGATTTTTCGAAATAGGCGGACGGAATAAATTCAAAATTAAAACCGGCTTTACCCACCAGTTCGGTCGGCAATACTTTTTCCAGATTAACCGTAATTTTGACGCCATCGTCATTTTTTTGCGCTTTTATCGAATAGTTAAAATCGTAGTCGGGGTAGTGCATAAAAGCTTCGACTGTCTGGTTTTTCTGATCGACTTTGCGTTCGATAAACTGCGGAATAGCATCCCATTGTTCAGGCGTATCATTAAGCCGCACGTCGCCGTTGGTGGCCGTTCTGATCCCATGCTGGATTAACTCTACGCCACTGATTTTGGCGTCGCTGAACAGGCCGTTATACCAGTTGCTGAATACCAGTACATTGACCCCGGCGGTTGCAAAATATTCCTTTTCGTTCAACTTGAGTTCCGCTGCGGTAATATGAGCGGAAATTGAGCAGCTTAGAGAGAGCAGTAGCAGTGGGCGACCCAGTTTTTTGTTAATTTTCATTTTGCTGCCTTTTGACGACGTATTTTTTAACAAAAAACTAACATGGGTTTATGGGGTTACATATTACTGTTTCGATTAGCTCCCTTACGTTATTTATGACTTTTTAAGGCTCAATCTGGTTGAACATAGCGCGGATTTCAATCAGTTCATCGGGGTAGCGCCAGTCTGTATCACGGGTGACAAAAGGGTCTTTCAACTTGATTGCTGTTACTTCATCTGCGGACCAGTCCGGCACCGGAAATTGCTTGATTTTACCAGTGAAATCGCCGGAGAGCTGGCATTGATAAAAGCGAAAACCGTTATCCTTAACACCGAGTAATTTGCCCACTTCCACATTAAATCCGGTTTCCTGCCATGTTTCCCGGTGAGCTGTACACTGCGCGCTTTCATTGCCTTCGCTGGTGCCACCGGGAATATCCAGTTTGTCGGTTAATCGATGTTCAATGGTTATCATTTCATCATTGATTCTGATCAGGCAGCCCGCGTTGGCCTGAATATTTTGCTGTTGTTGCGGTTCGACCCGACAAACCGGTGAGGCAGGGTTTTCCGTTGAACAGGAAAAAATCCCGATAAAACAATACGAAGTAACGAATATTCGCGATAAATCGAATTTAAACAAAATGTTATCCAGTGTAAGTTAGACGCTTGTCCTATTAGACTCGATTCCGGTATTGGCGACAACACAGAGTGTGAAATTGGTACGACAGAAAAGCGTTCTATTTCAGTTCCATCACTGTTTGCGTTCTAATCTATCCATCTATATTTAATACTGAAGTTTCCGATGGAAGATAAATCAAGCAGTTACACTGTTTAACAGCCGATATTGATTTACATATACAGAAAGGTTGATTGAATGACACAGCAGGTTCGGATTACTCCTCTTTTGATTGCAGCAATACTGTTAATAGGTGTTGTGGTTTATCTGTATTTGCCAAAAGAGGTGGAAGAACAGCAGCAACAGAGGCCAGAATCACCCGTTGTGTTATATGAAGTAAAGCAAGACCAGCTTGAAATCACTATAGAAGCGCTGGGCACCGCTATTGCGAATGAAGCGGTGATGATCACGGCTCAAACCAGTGATGTGGTAGACAATATCCAGTTTGATGACGGTCAGCTCGTTAAGGCTGGCCAGATATTGCTAACCCTGAATAGCCGTGAAGAAAAAGCCAAAGTGAATGAATTGCAGATCAACTTACGCGAGGCCAAGCGCCAGCTGGACAGGATTAGTAATTTGGCCAGGGGTAACGCCGCCTCTGAGCAATTGCTGGATGAGCAGGAAGCCAAAGTAAAAGCTTTAAAGGCACAGCTTGAAGTGGCCAATACCCGTTTAGCCGAGCTGGAAGTCAGGGCGCCATTTGCCGGACGTCTGGGGATCCGCCAGGTTAGTTTGGGTGCGCTGGTGAAACCCGGTGATACCATTACCACCCTGGATGACTTGCATCAGGTTAAGGTGGATTTCAGTATAGCCGAAATGCATTTGGCCAGCGTCGAAGTAGGGCAGCAGATTGCAGCCACCTCTATTGCTTATCCAGGCAAGCTATTCGGTGGCAAGGTCAGTAGCATTGATTCCCGCGTTGATCCTATTACCCGTGCGATTAAAGTAAGGGCTATAGTTGATAATCCGGACTACCAGTTACGTCCCGGCATGTTGTTGCAAATCAATATTCAAAAACAGGTACTTAATACTATTTTGGTTCCTGAAGGCAGCCTGATCCCGATCCAGGACAAGCAATATGTGTTTGTGATTGATGCCAACAATGTGGCGCATCGTAAAGAAGTGCAGATTGGCCAACGTAAGCCGGGTTGGGTGCAGATCCTTGACGGACTGCAAGTAGGCGAACAGATTGTGGCAGAGGGTTCGCTACGATTGAGTGATGGTTCGATAATTAAAAATGTAAATGGCTAAGGGGCAGTTCACATGATCCTGTCTGATATATCAGTAAAACGCCCAGTCTTTGCCATCGTTATTAATTTGTTGCTGGTGGTATTTGGTATCGTGGCTATCAGTTACCTGAGCCTGCGAGAATACCCGGATATCGATCCGCCCATTGTATCGATTAATACCAACTATCCAGGCGCGTCGGCCAATATTATTGAAACCCGTATTACCCAATTACTGGAAGATCGTATCAGTGGTATTGCCGGGATTAAAAATATCACCTCCAGCAGCCGTAATGGACGCTCCAGTATTTCCATCGAGTTTGACTTATCACGCGATATTGATGCCGCGTCCAATGACGTGCGTGAGCGGGTCAGCAGGGCATTAAACAACTTGCCTGAACAAGCAGAGCCACCCGAAGTGTTTAAATCGGACTCCGATGAACAGGCTGTGGTCTGGTATAACCTGCGCAGTGACAGCATGTCGGTCATGGAGCTGACCGATTACGCCGATCGCTATCTGGCTGATCGTCTGTCAGTAGTCGACGGAGTGGCACGGGTACAGATTGGTGGTGGGCGGCGGTATGCCATGAAGGTGTGGCTGGATCGCAATGCCATGGCGGCGCGTGGCATTACTGTGACTGACATTGAAAATGTCATCCGCTCCGAGAATGTCGAGTTACCTGCCGGGCAAGTGGAATCCACCGAACGTTATTTTGAAGTCAGGGTGGCGCGTAATTTCCTGTCACCGGAAGATTTTGCCGATTTAACCATTAAAGAAGGTGACGACGGTTATCTGATTAAGCTGGGTGAAGTTGCTAAGGTGGAACTGGGTTCGGAAGACGACAAAACCGAGTTTCGTGGTGAAGGTGTCAACATGGTGGGTTTGGGGATTGTTAAACAGTCCAAAGCCAACACGCTGGAAGTGGCGCGCAAAGTCAAAAAAGCCATCGGAGAAATAGAACAAACCTTGCCGGATAATATATTTATTGTCGCCAGTTATGATTCGTCAGTGTTTATCGAAGGCTCGATTGATGAGGTGTACAACACCTTGTGGATTGCTATTGCATTGGTGGTGATTATTATCTTCCTGTTTCTGGGGAATGTCCGAGCCACGCTGATCCCGGCTGTTACTGTTCCTGTGTCGCTGATTGGCGCTTTTATTGTGATGTATGCGTTGGGTTTTTCCATCAACTTGCTGACGTTATTGGCGATGGTTTTGGCGATTGGACTGGTTGTGGATGATGCCATTGTGGTGCTGGAAAATATCCATCGGCGTATCGAAGAAGGAGAACCGCCGTTACTGGCTGCCTATCGTGGTGCGCGTCAGGTGGGATTTGCGGTGGTCGCAACAACCCTGGTGTTGATCGCGGTATTTGTACCGCTAGTGTTCTTGCAAGGCAACATTGGCCGTTTATTTACCGAGTTTGCGTTAGCGATTGCTGCCGCTGTCGGCTTTTCCTGTTTTACCGCGCTAACCTTGTCCCCCATGATGTGTTCGCGGTTGTTGCGTAAAACCGAGCGCAATAGTGGTTTGGGCAGTTGGATGGATCGTAATTTTCAGCGCTTTGAAAACAGTTATTTTTCCGCCATAGGCAAGACGATCCATCAGCCATTAGTAACGTTGCTGGTTGTCGTCTTGAGTGTACTGGCGTTGTATCAACTGAGCAATCAGGTGCCCAGCGAATTTGTTCCCAAGGAAGACCGGGGTAATTTTTATGTGCAGGTGAAAGGTGCTGAAGGTGCCAGTTTTGAAAGCAATGCTGCCAATATGCGTAAAGTTGAGGCTATCTTGTTGCCCTACCTTGATATGGGCGATATCAAGAAAATACTGGTAAGAACACCCGGCTGGGGTAACAGTTCCGGTATCGCCATTGTGGGTACCGCGGACTGGAAAGACCGCAACAAGTCGACTTTCGAGCTGATGGATGAGGTCAGTGAAAAATTGTCGGTGATCCCTGATGTACAGGCGTTTACCTTTAGTCGCAGCGGCTTATCCGGTGGTGCAGGGCGCCCGGTACAGTTTGTGTTGCAAGGCAATACCTATGAAGAACTGGTGGAATGGCGGGATATTCTGATGACCAAAGCCGCCGAGAATCCTAACCTGTTAAGAATAGATTCGGACTATAAAGAAACCTGGCCGCAATTAATGGTCAATATCGACAGGGATCGCGCCGCGGATATGGGCGTGTCGATCGGTGATATTGGCCGCACGTTGGAAACCATGCTGGGGCAGCGCCGGGTTTCGACCTATCTGGATCGGGGTGAAGAATATTATGTCATCATGAAAGGCATCGAAGATGACTATCGCAGTCCTCAGAATATCAACAATTTGTACGTGCGTTCCCAGCGCAGCAACAAGCTTATTCCGCTGGATAATTTACTGAGTTTTAAAGAGCAGGCAACTTCGTCGCAGTTGAATCGCTATAACCGAATGCGCAGCATTACCATTAGTGCTAATTTGGCGGAGGGTTATACCCTTGGGCAGGCGCTGGACTATCTGAATAATATTGTCAAGACCGAATTGCCCGATAATGCATCGGTGGATTACAAAGGCGAATCCCAGTTGTATCAGGAATCAGGTAACTCGGTGGTGTTTATCTTTATTTTGGCACTGGCAGTGACTTATCTGGTACTGGCGGCCCAGTTCGAAAGTTTTGTTCATCCGCTGGTGATTATGCTAACTGTGCCGATGGCACTGGTTGGCGCTTTTGCCGGGCTGTACTTTTCCGGCATGACTATCAATATCTACAGTCAGATAGGCCTGGTAATGTTGATTGGCCTGGCGGCCAAAAACGGCATATTGATTGTCGAGTTTGCCAACCAGTTGCGTGATGCCGGAATGGGATTTGAACAGGCATTAAAAAGGGCTGCAGCACAACGTTTAAGACCGATAGTTATGACCGGATTCACCACCGTTTTTAGCGCCTTGCCACTGGTGTTGGCGGTGGGGCCGGGAGCCGAGAGCCGTCAGGTGATCGGTATGGTGATTTTTGCCGGTGTGCTATTTGCCACCTTTATGACCTTGTTTGTTATTCCAACCGCTTATTACTGGATTTGCCGCAATACCGGTTCGCCACTGGAAATCAGCCGCCAGCTTGACAAACTGGAAGCCGAACATCCGGATATTCATCGGGAAGATTAATTAACCTGAGTTTGATGTATGGACTCAGGTTAACTAGGCTGAAACAAAAAGCCGCGAGCTGTTTAGCTCGCGGCTTTTTTAGTGCAGTTTAATCAGTGCTGGATTAACTAACCGGAGATTCTAATAAACGTAGACTACCCTGATCGGCATCCAGCTCGACATTAACCCCAATTGGTAGAATATTATTGTCCCTGACATGCCCAAACTGGCCACCCATATAAGCGGGGATGCCTAGTGGTTTAAAATAGTGCTCCAGAATTTGCAACAAGGTGAAACCGCCATAACCTTTTTCTGGATTACAATCCGAGCATTGACCAAACGCCACACCCGCTAATTGCTGCAGTTTTCCCGCCAGTTGCAAAGTGGATAGATAGCGGTCTATACGGTAAATCGATTCGCTAACATCTTCCAGAAACAGGATTTTTCCCTGCATATCCGGTAAGTAAGGTGTACCGACCAGACTGGTCAAAACTGTCAAATTTCCCCCCACCAAACGGCCTGTAGCTTTACCCGAATTAATCACCTGAATGCGATTTTTACGCTGGGTTAGTGCCTTTTCATCTTTGTCAGGCTGATTTTTGATGATGAACTTGCCACCTTCGAAAATCATTTTACGCATCTGTTCGGCTTGATCCTGCCCCCAGTAAGAAATACCTACCGGCCCATGAAAAGACACCAGTCCAGAATGTTGATATAGGCCGTTTAGCAGGGTGGTAATGTCACTGTAACCGAGCAATACCTTGGGATTTTGGGCAATCATATCGAAATCGAGGAAAGGTAATATGCGGTTGCATCCCCAACCACCGCGCACGGCGATAATGCCTTTGACCTCCGGATCGGAAAAAGCGTCGTTAATATCGGCAGCTCTGTCTTGATCGGTACCGGCAAAATAGCCATCCCTGTCGAGTACATGCTTGCCTACTTTAACCTTCAGCCCGATGGCCTGAAATGACTCAACGGCTATTTCCAGTTCCACTTTCTGGTTTAATGCGCCTGCGGGGGCGACCAACGCGACGGTATCGCCTTGCTTGAGGCGCTTTGGAAAAACGGATTGAGCAGAAGATGGTTGGGAAGACTTAGCTGACACCAGTGAAGACTGGCTGAGTAACATACCCAGAGTAGAGGCTTTGACAAAGGTTCTGCGGTCCATTTCTCGCTCCTGTTATTTTTATATTAAGTTAAGATGATTTGACGACAAAATGAGTTAATGTGACTTGAGCCTACATCACCCGAATGTTAATTTATTACAAATCATACAATAATTTGTAATAAAAAATGAGAAGAATAAGCTTAATTTTACTCACCCTTTGCAGTTTTCAGGTCTGTTCACAGCCTGTGTCTTTTGAACAATATCAGGTACCCGGCCTGGATAAACGCCAAATCAAACACGCGGATATCGTGCCATATATTGACAAGACTAAACAGTATAAGGAGGTTGAAGTCAGCCAGGTGGGTGAATCTGCGCAAGGCCGCGGAATTTATCAGTTCAAGGTCGGTAAAGGTAAAACCAAAATACTGATGTGGTCACAAATGCATGGCGACGAACCCACGGCCACCGGCGCGGTATTTGATTTACTGAACATGATCCATCAACGCCCGCAATGGCTGGCTAGCTGGCAGGATGAAATCAGTCTGTATCTGGTACCGATGATCAACCCTGACGGCGCCGAACTATCTCAACGTTACAATATTCAGGATATCGATATCAATCGTGATGCCAGACGTCTGCAAACCCCGGAAGGGCGTGTTCTCATGTCGCTGGCTAAATCGATAAAGCCCGATTTTGGTTTCAACTTACATGATCAAAATGCCTATTACGGCGCCGGTAACAGCGGTAATACCGCAACGATTTCATTGTTAGCTCCAGCTTTTAATGCGGCTAAAGAGGTGAATGATTCACGCCGCCGTGCAATGCAACTCATTGGAGTGCTTAAACAAGTGGGCGACGAAATTATTCCCGGTCATATGGGGCGCTATGATGATACCTTTGCGCCGCGTGCCTTTGGTGATAATTTCTCGAAGATGGGCATAAGTACAATCCTGATAGAATCTGGTGCTTACCCGAATGATCCTAATCGTCAGGTGGCCAGAAAAACTAATCTCGCCATGTTGCATGCGGCAATTAGCAGCATTGCTGATCAAAGTTATTTGCAGCAAACCACCGATGCATATTTATCTATTCCATTTAATAACAGCAATGCATTTAAGGACGTGATTGTTAGTAATTTAACAGTTAATACCGGCGCTCAAAGCTATTTGCTCGATATCGGGATGAGGCTTAATCGTAGCCTCGCGACCGGGCGTATTGATGAAGTGGGGGATTTATCCACTTTTGACGCATTTAGCCGTGTGGATGCAACAGGGTGGAAGTATCAAGCCTGTAAAAGTTACCCATTGTCTGGTGACAAAACCTTGCAGCTTACTAAAGCTCGTTATATTGAATTGCTTAAACAAGGTTACTGCCAGTTTTCGGGTGAGCGTGACAGCATTAAAAACCAGTCAGGTTATCCCATTGTCTTTAGCCTAAAAATGCAAGCCGAAAGGCCACTTAGAGGCATGCCTGCCGCGCTGATGATGGTCAAACAGGATGAAAGACGCGTATTGATAAATAGTGAGCTGATAGACTTACCACGAGGTGAGTGAAGCTTCTCTAGGGCGTGTTGATCTTTGGTGTGTGTTTTTGCAGCAGTTTGTAGCGTATTTATACAAGGCAGAGCGAGTGTGGTGTAGTTATTCTACATAAGCGAGCGATAACGCTGTAGAAATGCGCTACAAACACTGCCCCCACGGTTTTAAAGAAAGGGGTTCAACCCAACACCTTCTGCTCTTTGTTGCCGGATTTTGACTTAGACCCCTTATTTTAAACGTAAGGGCCTGCAACCCGGCGTCGCGACCAGAAGGTGTTGGACTTGAACAAAATTCATACACCAAAGATCAACACGCCCTAGTAAAGCATGTCGCAGAAACCAAAAAGCACCTACATAGGTGCTTTTTGGTTATTGGATATCAGCCGGATAAATTTTATTGATCATCCAGGAAACTGCGCAGCTGCTCCGAGCGGCTGGGGTGGCGCAATTTACGTAATGCCTTGGCTTCGATTTGACGGATACGCTCACGGGTAACGTCAAACTGCTTACCTACTTCTTCCAGCGTATGGTCGGTGTTCATATCGATACCAAAACGCATTCTGAGTACTTTGGCTTCACGGGCCGTCAAGCCTGCCAGTACTTCCTGAGTGGCGCCTTTAAGGTTACCTGAAGTGGCTGAGTCCAAAGGCTGGACAATAGTGCTGTCCTCAATAAAGTCACCCAGATGTGAATCTTCATCATCACCGATGGGTGTTTCCATCGAGATCGGCTCTTTGGCTATTTTCAGTACCTTACGGATCTTGTCTTCCGGCATCACCATACGCTCGGATAATTCTTCCGGAGTCGGTTCACGTCCCATTTCCTGCAGCATCTGGCGAGAGATACGATTCAATTTGTTAATCGTTTCAATCATATGTACCGGAATACGAATGGTACGTGCCTGATCCGCAATTGAACGGGTGATGGCCTGACGGATCCACCAGGTGGCATAGGTTGAGAACTTGTAACCACGGCGATATTCAAACTTGTCTACCGCTTTCATCAAGCCGATATTACCTTCCTGAATCAGATCCAGGAACTGCAAACCACGGTTGGTGTATTTTTTGGCGATGGAGATAACCAAACGCAAGTTGGCCTCGACCATTTCTTTTTTGGCCCGACGCGCCTTGGCTTCACCAATCGACATCCGGCGGTTGATATCTTTAATATCAACAATGCTTAAGCCGGTTTCTTCTTCAACATGGTTCAGTTTACTAACGCTACGTTCCAGCTCTTCGCGGTATTCTGACAAAGCTTCCACATAAGGCTTGTTAGAAGCAAAAATCTTCTCAATCCAGTCAGTGCTGGTTTCATTACCGGCAAAGGCTTTCATAAATTCTTTTTTCGGCATTTTAGCTTGTACGACGCAATGCTTCATTACCAGACGCTCTTGCACACGCACACGATTCATCATGCCACGCATGTTTTTAACCATGCGATCAAACTGTTTGGGTACCAAGCGGAATTCTTTAAATATTTCGCTTAGTTCGGCAATTTCTTTCTTGGCACTGGCATGGCTACGGCCTTTGCTGGCGATTGCATCACGTGTTTTATTGTACTGGCCACGCAAAGCATTGAATTTTTCACGCGCAAGTTCAGGATCCAGACCGGTGTCTTCTTCTTCCTCGGCATCGTCGTCGTCACCGTCATCGTCTTCATCGTCCAGCTCTTCTTTGGACAATTCGGAACCGACGTGGGTAGCTGTGGGGGCAATATCGTCTTCAGCATTGGGATCGATAAAACCGATCACGATATCACTTAATCTGATTTCTTCCGCTTCGTACAAGTCCCATTGATCAAGCAGATAGGTAATAGCTTCAGGATACTCGGCGACAGAGCACTGAACCTCATTAATGCCTTCTTCAATACGTTTGGCGATAACAATTTCGCCTTCACGGGTAAGCAGTTCCACCGTGCCCATTTCACGCATATACATACGCACCGGATCGGTGGTACGGCCAATTTCGCTTTCTACTGTTGCCAGTGCCTGTGCCGCAGCTTCTGCAGCATCTTCATCGGCAGCACTTTCTTGCATTAACAATTCGTCAGCGTCAGGGGCATTTTCAAACACTTTGATGCCCATATCGTTGATCATACGAACGATATCTTCGATTTGATCTGAATCAACGATGTCCTGTGGAAGGTGATCATTCACCTCTGCAAAGGTCAGGTATCCCTGTTCCTTGCCTTTGGCGATCAGGAGTTTTATCTGAGACTGCTTGTTTGACACCATATAAAGACTTCCAGTAGTTAAAATTTAATACGATTTAAAGGGACGGGGCGAATTCGCCAGTATAGCAGATATGTGTAACTTTCATCCATAGGCAGGACTAATTTTGTTCACTTAAAAGTGCTTTAAGTTCCTGTTTTTCTGCTTCATCTAACCCGCTCAGCGTCGATTTGGCCAATAGCTCTTCCATTCGACTGTTAATTTGCAAATCAATCAATTTGGCAAAACTGTCCTTAAAGACCTGTGTCTTGCGTTGCTCAAACAAGTTGGTGATATCATCATCATCGCTGGCATTGTTATCGATTAACAACTTGGCCAAAGCTCTACCATGGGGGTGCTCTCTGAAATGTTCAATGATCTGGCCACTATTTTTAGTGGGATGGGACACACAATATTGATGTAACTCCGTCAACATGGGTAAACCGGCAAGCAAATCCTGATTCAGTAAAGCCGGATTGACTTCCTGACACTGACTGGCTAATGCCGGTTGTTCCAGTAGCAGTTTAATCATGGTCCGCACTGGAGATAGCTGATTTTTAACCGGTGTTGTATCTGTTTTGGTGTCTTTGCTGCGACGTTGATTTGCCAGTTGCATATCACGCTGCAAATCCAGCTTGTAGCTGTTTTGTCCTACCAGTTTACGCAACCGTTCCTGTAACAGCATGCGCTGGTTGTCACCTTGCACCTGTTGCAGCAATTGTTCCGCTTCGGTGATCAATGCCGCTTTGCCTTCGTCACTGGCAACATGGTGGTTTTTTAACAAATGCTCAAATAAAAATTGTGATAGTGGCATCGCATCCTGCACAATCTTTTGCTCGAAAGCCTCTTTGCCAATTTGACGTACCAGCGTGTCCGGATCTTCGCCATCGGGCAGAAACAAAAACTTCATTTCCACCCCGTCTTTTAAATGGGGCAGGGCGTTTTGCAGGGCGCGCCAGGCTGCATCACGTCCGGCTCTATCGCCGTCGTAACAGCAAACCAGTTGTGGAGCTGTGCGAAACAACGACTGAATATGTTCAGGTGTTGTGGCCGTGCCCAGGGATGCAACGGCGTAATCAATACCGAATTGGGCCAATGCCACCACATCCATATAGCCTTCAACGATCAGCGTACGAGTTGGGCTGCGGTGCGCCTGTTTTAACTGAAATAAACCGTATAATTCGTTGCCTTTATGGAATACACGGGTTTCTGGTGAGTTGAGGTATTTGGGGCCATCGTTTTTCTCCAGTACCCGTCCGCCAAACCCGATAACCCGGCCGCGCTTATCACGAATGGGAAACATGATCCTGTCCCGGAAAAAGTCAAAGCGACGGCCTTTGTCGTTTTGGCTGACAATGGCCAGATCCACCAATTGCTGCTGCAATTGTGGGGTGCGGCCAAAAGCCCCTAAAGCCGTATCCCATTCTGGCGGGGCGTAACCGATACCGAAGGTTTTCACCACTTCGCCGCTTAGCCCGCGTCCTTTAAGATAGTCGACTGCCTTGCTGCCTTGCTGGTGATGTTTAAGCTGATGGGCAAAAAAGCGCGCGACTTTTTCAAGTAATTCGTAGTCATCCTGCCTTTGCTGTTTTTGTTCAGCACTAAAGACCGGAGTTGTACTTTCCTCGCGCGGAACTTCTACACCATGATAATGGGCCAGTTCTTCAATCGCTTCGGGGAATTCCAGCCTGTCATGTTCCATCAAAAACGAGATGACATTACCGTGCGCGCCACAACCGAAACAATGATAAAACTGTTTTTCTTGGCTAACGGTAAAAGAAGGGCTCTTTTCATTATGAAAAGGGCAGCAGGCCTGATGATTTTTACCGGCTTTCTTGAGTCTGACACGGCTGTCGATCACTTCCACGATATCGCTGCGGGCGATTAGATCGTCAATAAAGTCACGGGGAATTCGTCCAGCCATAAGTTAGCTAAGCACCATCAGTTAGGTGAAAACAAGTTCAGCTAATGTAAAACAAAACAAGCCGTATCTCCATCATGAAGATACGGCTTGAATATAAATCTTAACAGATTCAGGCGGTTAAGCGTGTCTTAATCAATCCGCTTAATTTACCCATATCAGCACGGCCAGCCACTTTAGGTTTAAGCCAGCCCATCACTTTGCCCATATCCTGCATACCTGCAGCCTGAGTTTCGGCAATGGCTTGCTCAAGCAGTGCATTAATTTCGTCGGCAGTCAGTGGTTGGGGCAAAAACGAAGTTAAAATCTCGATTTCAGCCAGCTCAACATCTTTCAAGTCATTACGTCCGGCTTGTTCAAATTGACTGGCAGCATCTTTGCGCTGTTTGACCATTTTGGTCAACAGGCTCAAGGTGTCACTGTCGGTCACTTCACGCCGCTCGTCGACTTCAATTTGCTTGACCTGTGCCAGCGCCATACGAATAGTACCCAAGCGCAACTTGTCTTTGGCGCGCATTGCGTCTTTCTGGGCATCTTTTAGCTGTTCAATCAAACTCATGGAATAACCTGGCAAACAAAAGGGCCTGATGGCCCCGTTGTGAGATAGTGGAGATTAGTACAATCTGATACGACGTGCGTTCTCGCGAGCCAACTTCTTCATATGACGTTTTTTGGCCGCTGCTTTTTTACGCTTACGTTCCCAAGTCGGTTTTTCAAAAAATTCGCGACGACGAACTTCTGATAATACACCGGCTTTTTCACATGAACGCTTAAAACGACGCAGGGCTACGTCAAATGGTTCGTTTTCTCTTACTTTAACGATTGGCATTAAAATCTCACCTCAAATATAGTCAAATGCTTTATTTCCAGACGCCATATTTTGTACGTCATGGTTAAAAATGGTGCGGAATTCTAATCATATCGACAACCTTTGTAAAGCCAAACTGCATTAAAAACTGTTGATCTGGGCGCATATTTCAAAAATTAGCCGATGAAAGCGGTCAAATCAGCCCAATTTGCCCTGAATAAGGTTATCCATAGAGAAACACTTCACTGTTTTAGTATAAACTACGCAACCTTGAAGTTTAATGACTGAATTTTGCTATGCGTGTATTAGGAATAGAGACATCCTGTGACGAAACCGGGATTGCCATTTATGATGATCAGCAAGGGCTGTTGGCCCATCAACTCTACAGCCAGGTAAAACTGCACGCCGATTATGGTGGCGTGGTGCCGGAACTGGCCTCCCGTGATCATGTTCGCAAAATCGTTCCACTGATAAAACAGGCATTAACTGACGCACAATGCACCGCGACCCAAATCGACGGTGTTGCTTTTACTCAAGGCCCGGGACTGGTCGGTGCTCTATTGGTTGGTGCTTCGGTAGGACGAAGTCTGGCTTACGCCTGGAATATTCCTGCCATCGGTGTACATCATATGGAAGGGCATTTACTGGCACCTATGCTTGAAGATAACGCACCTGAATTCCCTTTTGTGGCTTTGCTGGTATCTGGCGGTCATACCATGCTGGTTGAAGTAGGTGGTATTGGGCAGTACCAGATATTGGGCGAATCGGTGGATGATGCGGCTGGGGAGGCGTTTGATAAAACCGCCAAACTGCTAGGGCTGGATTATCCGGGTGGGCCATTGCTGGCTAAAATGGCTGAACAGGGCACGCCAGGACAATTTAAATTTCCCCGTCCGATGACTGACAGACCTGGGCTGGATTTCAGTTTTAGCGGATTAAAAACTTTTGCCGCCAATACTATTCGTGATCAAGATGACAGTCCTCAATCCAAAGCCGATATTGCTTATGCGTTTCAGGAGGCGGTGGTAGATACATTGGCGATTAAATGTCGCCGCGCACTGGAACAAACGGGTTTAAAACGTTTGGTGATTGCCGGAGGCGTAAGTGCAAATACGTCTTTACGGGAAAAGCTGGAAAAGGCCACGGCTAAAATGGGCGGTAAGGTATTTTATCCACGCTTGGAGTTTTGTACGGATAATGGCGCAATGATTGCGTTTGCCGGTTTACAGCGGCTAAAAGCAGGCCAGAAAACTGAGTTGAGTGCTAAAGCCAAACCACGCTGGTCATTGGATAGTCTGCCAGCAGTTTAACTTTATCTTTAGCGAGCTAAACAGGGCAAACTATTCGTTGGTTTTGCCCTTATCCCAGATTTTACCTTCTTCGCCTTTTAGCAAGCGTTTAATATTGTCTTTATGGCGGACAACGATCAGTACCGACAACATTGCCACCGGAATGGTGTATTGCGGTTTGATAAACCAGGTAAAAAGCGGTGCCAGTGATACAGTAATAATCGCGGATAACGATGAATAACCGGTAATAAACACGGTGACAAACCAGGTGCCAATCAACAGTCCGGATAAATCCAGCCCAATTGGCAACATCGCTCCTAATGCAGTCGCAACGCCTTTGCCACCTTTAAAACCGAAATACAGCGGATAAATATGTCCCAGACAGGCCGCTATACCGATAAAGCCGAGCATAACCGGTTCCAGCTTCAAAAAATAACCGGTCCAGACCGGAATCGTTCCCTTTAGCACGTCGGTTATCAGGGTTAATAGCGCCGGTATCCTGCCGCCTAGGCGGAATACATTGGTCGCCCCCGGATTGCCGGAGCCATGTTGCCTGGGATCGGGTAGACGAAATAACTGACAAATCAGCACGGCGCTGGAAATAGAGCCCGCCAGATAACCTATCGCTATCATTAATATAAATTGAGCCGTCATTTCAACCCGTTAATAAAAGAAGGTACACTTGGCAATCTATATAACATATCTGGAAACTAGAGTAACGGGTATAATCCCGGCCAGCGAAAATCAGTATATTACCGAGGTTATGATTGGACAGAATTATTATTGAAGGTTTGCAAGTCGAGTCATTGATTGGAGTCTACGACTGGGAGCGAACCGCCAAAACAGTGTTAGTGGTAGATGTGCAAATATGGGTAGAACTGGAACGTCCGGGGCAATCCGATCAGGTGGCTGATACCTTGGATTACGCCAAAATAGCGGAGTTGATCCAACAAGTTGCCAGTGACAGCCAGTTTCAGCTGTTGGAGGCACTGGCTGCTGCCATGATTAAACATATCTTTATGCAATTTAATTGTCATCAAATCGAACTAAAGTTGAGTAAACCGGACATTTTAGCTGATGCCCGCAATGTAGCAGTGATTTTAACAAGGAAGCGATCCTAGATGGCGCAAATTTATATCAGTCTGGGGAGCAATATTGAGCGTCATCAACATATTACTGCCGGGCTCGATGCTCTGGAGCAGGCATTTTCAACCATCCAAATTTCCTCCGTATACGAAAGTGAAGCCGTCGGTTTTGCTGGCAGCCACTTTTATAATCTGGTCGCCGCTGCGTCTACATCCATGAGTGCAGAACAGGTCGTTCAAGTGCTTAAACAAATTGAAGATAATAATGGTCGGGTGCGGGGTGGAAAGAAATTCTCGCCGCGAACGCTGGATCTGGATTTGTTGTTGTATGACGATCTTGTCTGTGAGCAACCGGTACAGTTACCACGCAATGAAATTCTGTTTAATGCCTTTGTACTGCTGCCGTTGGCAGAAATCGCAGCAGACAGTATTCACCCAATCAAACAGGTTAATTATGCCACGCTTTGGCAGCAATACGACAAGAGTCAGCAAAATTTGTGGCCGGTCGAGTTTAAATGGACGAGTAAATTATCATGACGTTAATTGAAATTATTGCTCTGGCGCTGATTCAGGGGGTGACCGAATTTTTACCCATATCCAGTTCCGGTCATCTGATTTTACCTTCAGTGTTGTTGGGCTGGCACAATCAGGGACTGGCCTTTGATGTGGCGGTGCATTTAGGTAGCTTGTTGGCGGTAATGATTTATTTCCGCGAAGATATTGTCAAAATGCTGATCGCCTGGTTTGGCTCTTTGGGTGGAAAAAATACCGATGATAGCAGGCTGGCCTGGTGGGTGATCGTCGCCACTATTCCGGCGGTAATTGCCGGATTCCTGGGCAAGGCGTTGGTGGAAAACTATGGTCGTTCGGCGCTGGTCATTGCCACTACCACTATTGTCTTCGGATTATTGCTTTGGTACGCCGACTATCGGGCCAAACAAAACAAGAATATTTATCAACTGAGTTGGAAGAGCGCGATATTTGTCGGTCTGATGCAGGCGGTGGCGTTGATACCTGGAACGTCCCGCTCAGGTATTACTATGACAGCCGGCTTAATGGTGGGACTGGATCGCGAAAGTGCCGCGCGTTTTTCATTTTTATTGTCTATCCCGACTATTTTAGGGGCCGGATTATTATTGTCGCTGGATCTGATCGAGAGTCAGTTACCGGTTGACTGGCAGGCGATGATTTATGGGGTGCTGTTGTCTTTTGTCAGTGCCTATTTGTGTATTAGTCTATTTTTAAGCTGGATTTCTCGTATAGGCATGCTGCCCTTTGTTATCTATCGACTGATTTTGGGCGCAGTATTGTTCATTTTTGTTTTTGTATAACCGGAGGATTTTATGAGTCAGGAAACGATTTTCAGCAAAATTATTAACCGCGAGATCCCGGCGGATATCCAGTATGAAGATGACAAGGCGCTGGCGTTTACCGATGTTAATCCGCAAGCACCGGTGCATTTACTGATTATTCCCAAAAAGCCGATTGCGACCATTAACGATATTGCCGAAGAGGATCGAGAGCTGGTAGGGCACCTATTCGTGGTGGCGGCAAAAATCGCGGCGCAAAAAGGGTTTGCCGATGAGGGGTATCGAGTTGTAATGAACTGCAACGATGATGGTGGACAAACGGTTTACCATCTGCATTTGCATCTGCTAGCGGGTAAAGCTTTTGGCTGGCCTCCTTATCAGGATCGAATCAAACGTGCGGAATAATACCCATTCTGTTAAGTCAATGTGCGCACCAACGTCCCGACTTTATGTCGGGATTTTTTTAGCCTGAATTTTGCAACGGTGTCTGTCTGGAAAAAGGCTGGGTAGCTGCTAGTATTTATTATTAACAGTCATTAGCAGTGTTGTTTTTAAACAGGTTTTTAGGGCGATTAGTAAGATATAAGTCATTGCGACCATGATGTTCTACTCTGTTTTGTTTTTAAGGGATCTGGTGGCTGGAAGCCATGTGTAGAGAATAATCAATGGAGAAACGCTGTTTATGGGGTCATATCATCAAATTTCCGGCTATAAATCTTTACTAAAGAATACATCCAGTCTGCATCAGTATTTCCAGCAACTTCTGCAATTCGCCGATATCGGCACACAGGGACGGCGCGCCTGGGATATGGTACTCAATAGAGACGACGTACCGGAGAGGGTGTTGGCCAGCGCCAATCTGGGTCTCGGAGAAAGTTACATGGACGGTGACTGGGACGTGAAACGGCTGGATGAATTTTTTTATCGTATTGCCCGTTATCGTTTGGGTGACAAAATCCAGCCAGCAAAGTTGTGGCCGCATTTACTGAAAAATTCGATATTTAATCGTCAAACTAAAAAACGGGCCTGGCAGGTAGGTGAGCAGCATTATGATCTGGGTAATGACTTTTACTCCGCGATGCTGGACGAGCGCTTGACCTATACTTGTGGATACTGGAAAAACGCCTCTACGTTAGATGAGGCGCAAGAAGCCAAACTCGATCTGGTTTGCCGTAAATTACAGTTACAACCTGGCATGCGGGTTTTGGACATTGGCTGTGGATGGGGCAGTTTTATGGCTTATGCGGCTGAGCATTACGGTGTCAGTTGTGTGGGCGTGACGATTTCAGCGGAACAGGTTGATTGGGCCAAACAGCGCTACCCGGATCTTGATTTAGAGTTCCGCCTACAGGACTATCGCGAAGTTAACGAGCGCTTTGATCGTATCGTCAGCATCGGCATGTTTGAACATGTTGGGCGCAAAAATTATCGACACTATATGAATGTAGCGCACCGTTGCCTAAAGGAAGACGGGTTGTTTTTGCTGCACACCATAGGCAAGAATCAGCGTAACAGTTATCCTGATCCCTGGATTGACAAGTATATCTTTCCCAATGGAGAGTTGCCTTCGGTGGGACAAATCGGTGATGCCGTGGACCAATTGTTTGTGGTTGAAGATCTGCATAACTTTGGTGCTGATTACGATAAGACTCTGATGGCCTGGCATTATAATTTTGAACAAGCCTGGCCTGAATTTGCGCAACAACTGGGTGAGCGTTTTTATCGCATGTGGCGTTACTATCTGTTGTCTTGTGCCGGAGCTTTTCGGGCGCGCGATATCCAGCTTTGGCAGTGGGTATTGTCTAAAGGCGGTGTGGAAGGAGGCTATGCCCGGGTGAGCTGAAACAGCGAATGGAAGGCGGATGTTGTATAAACAAGCCGCATTCATGCGGCTTGTTTATATTTAACCCGGTTTTTATAAGCCTAATACCTCTTTACCCTGGATAAAGGTCACGTCTACCGGAATATTAGCTTCGGCCAGCTTGGCCAGATCATCGGCTAATTGAGATTTAATAATACCTTTGTCAGCGACCAATTCGGCTACGCCCTGATAATCCCCGTCACCTTGCAGGGTCAGGATGAGTTTGGACAGTGCACTAACGGCTTCACCCATCTTGTCCATATTAACGCTGTAGAGTCCTTCCTGATTACGACTGAATGCACCATGCTCGGCAAAAAAGTTAAACCGGATCATATTGGCTTTACCGTGTGCACTACTGGCGCCAAAGCGTACCGAGCGGAAAATACCTGTCATAAAGGTAATATAATAGTCTTCCAGTACACCTTCATTGATGGCACCTTTTTCGAGTAACTTCGTGACCATATACAAGCCGAGAATATCCGCTTTGCCTTCCTCCAGAGCAGAGGCATGCTCCTTTAAGGCCTGACGAACTGTTGCAGAACCGTCTAGGGTATTCTTTATCCCCA
Organism: Neptunicella plasticusilytica; assembly: GCF_047922965.1. GTDB lineage: Bacteria > Pseudomonadota > Gammaproteobacteria > Enterobacterales > Alteromonadaceae > Neptunicella > Neptunicella plasticusilytica. Next base: position 3,009,640 of record NZ_CP150481.1, on the reverse strand, counting down.
AACCGTGAGCGACTTCGTGAAACATGGTGTTGGCAAAAAATGCGTCGAAGGTAATATGTTGCCGTTGTTCAGGCACGATAAGTTGCTCGGCTATGGGGACCAGAATATTTTCGAATTTGGCGCGCATGGCGTTTTTCAATTGTAGGCGGCGAGTGCCTTTTTGTAGCTGCACCTGCTCGTCATTGGGCAGGTTGATCGCGATGGTTTTACTACCGGCATTGGAATGTCCGGCGTAATAGATTACATCATAGGCATTTAAGTCCGCATCGGTCCCCGGTATTTCGGCTTTGTACTGCTGGTCTACCGGTAGACCTTGTTGCAGTTCTGGTAGATAGGCGGCAAATTTGGCCAGTTTTTCACTCCAGGATAAATCTTTCAGCAAGACATAGGCTTCATAAGCAGCGCGATAACCATACAGCTGATCTTCGTATGTTTCGATAGGACCGATCACCAGTTCAATCGGATTGGATTTCATGTCCATCCAGGCAAAATCTGAGGCTTGGAACTGATCGCTCTGCAATGCATCCGCACGCAGGTTCAAATAATCGGCAAAGCTCTTATTGTCAGCCAATTTCGACGCCTGACGTAACAAGTCTGCTGCCTGAGCCAACTCGGATTTGAATACATGAGAATAGGGAATACTGACTAACTTACCCTGTTCATTGCGTTTGATCACTGAATATAAACCGCGTTTGTCGCCAATGTCAGCTTGCTCAAATTGCGCTTTTGTCATGTCCGCTGGGTAAAGTGCTGCACCAAGGGGTTTTTCCTTAAAACCGTTCAGGAAAGGCGCATCGCCAGCCAGGCGATCCCAGGGGCCATAATTGATCTCGGCAAATGTTCGTACTTCCGGGTTAGCTATACGCGCTAAAAAGGTGTTTTTGTTCTGGTCAAAAGCCTGTTTCCAGAATAAGTCGTCCATGATTTTTGCGGCGTCGATTAACAGGGCCAACATCGCTTTCTGGTTGCTTGAATAAGGTGAAAGATCTGCTTCGAGTTTGACCGGATAGTAAATATCCAGTCGTGATTGCATGTTGTCGAGCAAGCTATAATCTTGGTCGGCTTTTTCAGAAGCCGTTTTTGTAGACGAATTTTGCGGTTGACTGCAGCCTGCTAAAATAAGCATAACCACACCAACAGCGAGTTTGCGAGAAGTCATAAAAATGTCCATTCAATTATTTATTGTTATAGTTTAAGGGTTATCAATACGAGTCTGTATAACAGCTATAGTGTAACTAATTTAAAATGGCGACCCAAGCTTGTGGATGCGTCCATTTGTGTAAAAATTAGATTGCATCAGACGCACATTTATAACAAGCTTCTCGGATACGTCATGTTTATCTTTTATATTCGTCTTTGCTGATTAAAATAAAACATAAACATGTACTAAAGCCGAAGTTTGCGCATTATCACATCAAAAGCAGCCATAAGAACATTAAACTAATTAATAGACCACGTTGGCTTTGGGATTAAAGGAAGGGGATTTGAACAAGATGTCTACTGAAAACGCGTTATTAACGATTCTTGTCGAGAAAATCAATAACGATACTTTGGTGTTGCCGACGTTACCGGCGATTGCATTAAAAGTAAGAAAAGCGGCTGATGATCCCGCCGTCAATTTGAATAAAATGGGTGACGTGATTGGCCAGGATCCGGCCCTAAGTGCCCGTATGATGAAGATAGCCAACAGCGCGTACCTTGGTCGCACAGTTAAAGTTGAAAACTTGCATCAAGCTGTGACGCGTATCGGTTTGCGCCAGATTAAAAATATCGCCACAGCATTGGCTATGGAGCAGCTGTTTGTATCCAAAAACCAGATTGTGGGTGAATATCTGGCTAAATTATGGGATCGCACCGTAGATGTTACCGCTAACGCTATGGCGGTGTACCAGATATATATCAGATACGGTAAAAATGTTAAAAATCTGAATGTTGACTCCCTGACGCTGGCGGCACTGGTGCATAACATTGGCGTGTTACCCATTTTAAGTGAAGCCGAGCGTCATCAGGATGTGTTTGCCAATCCCACTTTCTTAAATGTAGCAATACAGAAATTGGCAGGTCGTTTGGGCGCAACCATAATGCGTGAGTGGGGATTCAGTGAAGAAATGGTCCAGATCACAGAAAATTGGCGCAGCCTTAAATTCCAAACTGAGAAAATTGCCTATATTGACTTTATCCGCGTTGGCGCAGTGTTGTCCGGGGCCATATCCAGCCATAAAGACGCAGTGATGAACCTGTGTCAGAGCAAAGGTATTGTTGAAGATCTGAAACTACTGGATTCAGACGAGTTTAAAGACATTCGGGACGATGCCAAGGCCATATTCAAATAGGGTTTAATTTTATCCTGTCGCTAAAAAGCCCGCTTGATTATCATCAAACGGGCTTTTTATTGCATCAGATAAAGAATAAAAATGATGCAGAAAGCAGGTTTTACTGCTCGTCATCCAACGCAAATATCGTTCTTAACGCATTGGCGAAACGCACGGTTTCTCCGGCCATCAAGCTAAAATCAGCATCTATTCTGGCCAGTTGTTGATCTTTAGGAATATCATCATTTTGTTCACGCATGACATCACTGAATTTAACTCGTTTGATGGTGAGATCTTCCTGAATAATCGCCGTCAGTGTTTCATCCCATTCGATAGCCACTTTCATGACCAGTTTGCCAGCCTCCAGGTGAGATTGTATTTCTTCCGAGCCCAGATCTTGATTTTTGCAACGAACAATACCGCCTTCGTCTTCGGGCTGACGTAGTTCGGCTTCTTCCAGTAACACTATTCCGGCCGGTAAAGGTTCGTTAAGCCAACGTGTCAGCTCTGCGGATAAACTGCGACGGGCAAGGGGCACCACCGGCAGGGAACCTATGGCTTTACGCAGGTGGGCCAGAAAAAATTCCGCTTTGCCGTCGCTGGCGGCATCGATGACTACCAAACTATCTTTGATAGAGATAAAACCGTGAGTATAACTGTCTTTGGTAAAAGCTTGCGGGAGTAGGCGGTGAATAATCTCCTGCTTCAAATCCTGCTGGGCTTTCTTGCCGACCGGCGCGCCGGTTTCCGCCTCAATACTTGCCACTTTGTCTGCCAGTTGGGCGTTGATAACCGAGGCGGGTAACAAGCGTTCCTGTTTTTTCAGACTTAACCAGATATTACCGCCAGCAGTGTGACTTAGCGCATCTCCCTGGCGTAAGGGTTCACTCCAGCCTTGAGTGGCTAATTCCTGACTGCCGCAAGGGCGAAAGACGAACTCTTGCAGTTTGTCCTGCAGAAGTTGGTCATCCAGTTCAATAGGTTGGGTTAATTGATAAAACTTCAGGTTTTTAAACCACATTATGCGTTGTCCCGTTTTTGGATTGATTAGACCCAGACGATTATGGATAACCGTTTGGGTCAATCAAATAGATAGATAATATTGATTAATGGCTATTTGTCGCTGCTACGCAGCGGGAAAGTAATTTTATAGCTGAGTCCCTTGCCCGGAGCACTATTTGCCTTGATATTGCCTTTGAGTGCCTGGGTCACCAGATTATACATGATATGGGTGCCTAGTCCGCTTCCTCCTTTACCACGGGTGGTGGTAAAAAAGGCATCAAAGTGCTGATTGAGTACTTCCGGGGTCATTCCTTTACCGTTGTCACGATAATCAATTACCAGCTTCTTGGCTGATTTACTGACGTTGATATCGATTTGACCTGCTTCGATATTGTCGAAACCGTGGATAACCGAGTTCATAATCATATTGGTAAAAATCTGCGCCACGATACCCGGCGCACAAAATACTTCCAAATCATCGGGGCACTCAACATTGATAACATGTTGGGTTTTTTTCAAATTAGGTGCCAGCGACTGGATAATTTCTCCCAGATACTGTTTGACGTTAATAATCCGCTCAACTTCACTGGTTTGATCGACGGCAACCTGTTTAAAGCTGGCAATGAGTGAGGACGCCCGGTTCAGGTTGCTCATCAGTAGCGTGGTAGTTTGTTGTGATTCGACGATAAAGGAATTCATCGCCTTGGTGCTGAGCGATTTGGATTCATAAGCTGCCTGCAGGTTCTTCAGGCGCTCCTGCAAGAAGCTGGCGGCCGTCACTCCTATTCCCAGAGGTGTGTTTACATCATGGGCGATACCGGCAACCAGCCCGCCTAACGAGGCCATGCGCTCCGATTCCACCAACTGGTCTTTGGCAACATTCAGGTTTTCCACCGAGGTAGCCAGTTCGTCGTTGGACTTACGCAGTTCTGCGGCAATTTTACTTTTTTCGGTAATTTCCTGGCGCAGTTCCCGCTGGTTATTCAGTAGTTCGTCTTTCTGACGTTCGAGGTCGAGCATAATCTGGCTTAACGAAGCGGTTTTCTTGGCGACTTCCTGTTCCAGCGTCAGGTTTTGTTCATCCAGCCGTTTGTTGGCTTCACGCAACTCGCCTTGCGCTTCATTGAGTTTGTCCTGAGAATGAATAAGATCGTCAATCAGGTTGTTAAACGAGCGCTGCAATAGCATCAACTCGTTATCTTCTTTTGAATAAATATTAATCTTGGAACTTTCCAGATGATTGAGATCAAACTGGCTGATTTGTTCAGTGAGTTCCTGCAATGGGTCGGTGAGCATTTTCCTGAATGCATGCAGAAACAGGAAAATTAAGAAGGCGGTTTTAACAATTGAATTGCCGACCAGAAAAAACAGGCCCACTTCAATTCGGCTGACAATAATATCGAAACTGGAATATAGCGATACATCGCCAACTCTGGACGTGCGCCCGGAAAACTCGAAGATTAGCGGGAAGCTGTAACTGAACGTGCCATTGTCATGATCAAAAAACTGGCCGTTGGTGGCGAGCTTTTCTTGCTGCACGGTAGTCAACCCCAAATCAGCAATGACCTTACCGCTTTCATCGCGAATTTGTACTCCCTCAACAATAGGCAGTTCCATTAATCCCTGGGCGGAAGCAACAGCTTGCGGATAGTTGAGTTCCCATATGGCGCGGGTCAGTGAGCTACCAAAGGTATTTTTGAGGGTTTGCAATTCGTCCTGAATGTGGCTTTTAGCGTTTAAATATTCGGTAAATACCTGACCAACTGTGACTATAAAAGTAAGCAGGAAATAGACCGACAATACGCGGGTCAAAAGCTTTTTCGATAATGCAGTTTTGACCTTCGTCATCCTTTATCCATGTTATTTAACTGCTGCAATGGACTATAGGATAATTTCAAATCGCATGCTAAACAAGGGGCTTGGCAAACTTGTTGTTTTATGAAGATAAATAGCCATATTTTAGCAAGATAGTTATGGCTGGACGCTGTCATTTAACATTGATGACTTCAGGCTGCAGTAACACGTTTTATTGCATATAAAATGGTCTTTAACATCAAGTGGTTTGGTGATGGAGGCAGATAATTCGATTCTGTCAATATTAAACTTTTATGACAGTGGTAAACTGTAACAAAAGTGTCATTCCTCTTAGATACTCTCCTCGCTGTTTTATTTTGATAATAACATCAACTGGGAGAATCAAATGGTCTTAGCAAAAAGTTTCAAAGTGTCTGCAGTAGCAATTGCGCTGATATTGGCAGGTTGTGGTGGCGATATTAATATCACTCCTACTGTTAATGATAACAGTACTAACAACTCCAATAACACCAATAACAACGGTTCAGATAACGGTGGTTCTGATAACGGTGGTTCTGATACTAATATATGTGCATCTTATGAATCCGGTGATGATACCGTTCAGGGTACTTACGATAGCAATACCAATATTTGTACCTACAATACCAGCTTTGTAAGTGCTGCTAACCCTCTGGTTGCTGATATCACATTGGATGGTGAGGCAATTCACTATTTCAAAAGCTCTCTTTTTGTTGGAGAAGACTGTAATACAAGTGAAGGTTGTACTATTAATGCTGACGGCCCAACCCTGACGGTTGAAGCCGGCGCAACTGTTGTATTCGATAATGCTGCTTCTCGCGTCCAAATTAACCGTGGCGCTAATATCGAAGCGGTTGGTACCTTGGATCACCCAATTACTTTTACATCGGCTAACGCTATCGAAGAGCTTGATTCAGTGGGTGGCGGCCCGTCTCCTCAGGATTGGGGTGGTATTATGATTGATGGATTTGGTATCACTGACCAATGTTCAGATGCAGAGCGTGCTGCAGCAACTTGTAACGCCGAAAGTGAAGGTGCTGTTTCCTACTATGGCGGTAACGATAATACCGATAACAGCGGTACTTTGAAGTTTGTTAAAATTGATTATGCGGGTGGTTTACCTGCCGGTGCTGAAGTCGGTAACGATCTGAACTCGCTGTTCTTGAATGCTGTAGGTTCTGGTACTTCAATCGACTACATTTCTATCTACGCTGGTTATGACGACGGTATCGAACTGTTTGGTGGTGCGGTAAACCTTAAGCATTTGGTTATTACTGACACTCAGGATGATAGCCTGGATATCGACGCAGGCTGGCAAGGTAATGCGCAGTATGTACTGATTAAACATGGCTCAGTAGTAAGCGCTAACGGTGACATTCTGAATATGGGCAATGGTGGTTTCGAAGCTGACGGTAAGAAAGGTGATACCACAGCTGAAGCACCTGCTTCTGCGCCGCACATTGCTAACGTGACTGTTATCACAACAGATAATATCTCTGCCCGTGACGAAGATCCTTCTATTGCTATCAAGCTGGACGATTTCATCGGCGCAACTTGGTACAACACGATATTGAAGAAAGAATCCGCTACGCAAACTTGGTGTATTAACTACACAGGTGATGCTGCTGATAACGTCGTAACTAATACCGTTTCTATCAAAACTTCAATTGCTGCCTGTGCCGCTATTTCTAACGCTGATAGCGAAACTGTTACTACCGATAGTGGTACAACGACAGTTACAACTTGGTTCACTCAAGATGGGGTAAGCGAGGTTGTTAATGGTTCAGAAACTGTTTTGGCTGAAAATGGCTTCTCTACTTCACCAGAAGTCAGCATTACACCAACAGATATGACGACTATCGACGCTGACTTCTTCGAAGCCACGTCATTCATCGGTGCAGTTGACCCTGCCGACACTACTTCAGATTGGTACAAATGGGCGAGCGCAGCATTCGAAAGTGCTAACGACGAATAACCAATTTGAATAATCGTAATGAATAGGCGCCTTATTGCGCCTATTTGTTCATTAGTAAGTGTGGGAATGAATTATGAAGACTCGATTTAGAGCAAATAAAATTTCTCTGGCCGTTGGTGCTTGTTTGCTTACGGGGGCAGTATTAGCCCAAGAGCAACAGAATGATGCAGCCATGGAAGAAGTTGTTGCCACTGCCAGTCGTTTACAAGGTACAGCCGCTGCCGTTATCGAAGAACGTAAGAATCAAGCATTTGTTGCAGACATACTTGGTGCTGACCAAATTTCTCGGACTGGTGACAGTGATGCTGCTGCGGCTTTGCGCAGGGTAACGGGATTGACGCTGGTTGATGGCAAATTTATTTATGTTCGTGGCTTAGGTGAACGTTACTCCAGCGCTCGTTTAAATGGTGCCAGTATTCCTAGCCCGGATTTGACCCGTAATGTCATCCCTTTAGATATCTTTCCATCTAATGTTATTGAAAGCCTTTCGGTGCAAAAAGCCTACTCACCTAATATGCCAGCCGCTTTTGGCGGTGGTAACGTCGATATTCGTACCAAGTCTCTGCCATCAGAATTTGTTGCAGGTTTTCAGGTGGGTATTGAAGGTAATTCCAGTAATTCGGATGGTTATACCTATGATCGCGATGACAGCGGAATACCTGATAGTCTGAAAACAGGCATCTTGCATTACCGGGGGGATTTTTCTTTAAGGAATATCATTGAACGTGATGCCTTGTCGGCAACAGAGACGCAAACCGCTGCGCAACAGGCAAGGGCTATCAATAATGGCCTGTTACAATCCTTGCCACGGGATATGCAACTTAAAGATGAATCTCTGGATCCAAACTATTCTGGTCAAGCTTACATTGGCAACAGCTTCGAGGAAGACTGGTTTGGCGGTACGATTGGATTTTTGGCTTCTGTGGCTTACGACAACAAATGGCTTTTCACCGAACGTCGTAACTCAGTGGTCAGTGCTGACTTTGAAGAAGGTTGCGCTCAAGATCTTGCCACCTCGGAAGATGTGAACAACAGCTGTTACGATAGTCTTGTTGAACAGGAAGTCACAACCCAAAATGAGCGTTTAAATGGCTTGTTTAGCGTTGGCTATCGTTGGAAAACTCACAGCGTGAGTTACAACAAGATTTATCTGGAAGATAACGAAGATGAATCCGAGATCTCTATAGCGCAAAACCCTTCGCAGAATATTACTATTGCTGCCGATGGTGTGGCCGATTATTCACAAGCCTTTACTTACGAAGAACGTAAACTGGAAGTTGATCAGTTTAGAGGCCAGCACACCTTCCTGGATCTTTGGGGAGCGGGCCTTGACTGGCACTATACTCAATCTGAAGCAACAACTGATATTCCATTGGAAGCGACTTTCAATTTTAGCAACAACTATGATGACAACGGTAATTACGTAAGTACTAAAGTCAACGGTGGTAATGGCCAAGCTGAGTTTGGCTTTGTTGAAATGGACGATCATATGAAAAACTGGGGCGGAAATGTCAATTTGCCCTTTACAGTCGGCCGTTTTGAAATCGAATTAAAAGGTGGCTGGGACTTCATTGATCGTGCTCGTTACTACACCACTTCAAGCTTTTTCGTCAATAACAGCGGGGCGCCAATAGGTATCACTGATAATGAAAGTGACCTGTTGAATTTGCCTTCATATATAACAAATGGCTTTATTGCTGAAAATAACGTGTTAGTAGCATTTAATGAACCCGAAGCGCCTGAAGCTGACGATTATTTGGCCGCTCAGAAAACGGATGCGGGTTACGGTGCGTTTGATATTTTCTACGATAATACTTGGCGTATCAGTGGTGGTGTACGATATGAAGCGTTCAAGCAGGTCGCGTTGGAATCGTCCAGCTTGATATTCAGTGCTGAAGATCAGGACGTCTTCTTTAATGAAGATAATATCCAGAAACGGACTATCAACGATGATGATACCTATCTTGCGTTAAGCTTGACGTATTTGAGCGGTGACGATTATCAGCTTCGTTTCGGTTACGGTGAAACCGTGGTACGTCCGGATCTGCGTGAAGTCGTGCCGGTTGGTTACTATGATCCGCTAACGGATATCCGCACTACCGGTAGTACAACGCTGGTTTCAAGTACGCTGAAAAACTACGACATGCGTTATGAGTTATACAGCGACAACGGTGATAACTTAGCTTTATCTTTATTCTACAAAGATATTACTAACCCGATTGAAACTGTTTTGCGCGTGGGTGACTCAGCTTACACTGCAACATTCACTAACGGCTCAGAAGCTGAGGTTTATGGGGTTGAAGCTGAATGGTTGTATGACCTGAGTTGGGCTGCTGACGGTTTCTTCACTTCGGGTAACATTACCTTGAGTGATTCTGAGGTAACTATCGATGCGGCTGATGCTGGAAGCTTGACCAATACGACAAAGCGTATGAATGGTCATTCCAAGTACGTGGCTAACTTCCAGTTGGGTTATGATTCAGCTAATGGTGAACATGGCGGGACACTGGTTTATAACGTATTTGGAGAGCGTATTCTGGCGTCGGGTATCAATGGACGTGATGACGCTTATGAACAGCCATTCAATTCTCTGGATTTGATCTATAGCTACTATCCAAACTTTAATAGCAAGATCACATTAAAGCTGAAGAACTTGCTGGATGAGAAACAGGAAGTGACTCAGTCAGGCGTTGTCGTTCGCTCAAGAGAGATGGGTCAAACGATTAGCTTGGCCTATAAATATGAGTTTTAATCTGGCTGAATCAGCCGAATAAAGGGTATTGTAAAACTGAAAAGAGCCACTTTTGTGGCTCTTTTTTTGTAGTGAAATCGAGTTTATTGCTCAGGCTTTGCGTTTTTCCAGGGCCACTACCTCGGCTGCATCATTGACCAGTAACGACTGGGCGTCCGAACCTTTTAACAGTTTGGACACTGTCTCCTTATTGCGTGACATTAATACGGTTAATTCTTCCAGAACATTGGACTCAAGCACGATCCCTTTGGCCTGAATGTATTCCGCCAGGTTGTCGGCAATATCCAGCATCTTGTCATATTTGTCGGCTTCTTTTTTATCTGTTGTTATCAGCTTTTCCACGCCTTTATGCTCCACTACGTATTTCGTTATGATTGCCATATAGGATTCCTCTTTGATGTAAGCAGAGTTCAGACTAACATAATAACTGTATTTAAACACAGTATTTTGATGACCTTTTGTACTTTAACAATATACAACAGCAGAACGTGCCGAATAGTTACTTTTTAAAGTAAAGGTACAGGCCAACTACCAGACTAATTGCAGCCCCGATATACAGCTTCATAACCTTGTCGGAATGCGAGCCGGTAATGGTTTGACTGATTTCCGATTGCACTGAATCGGCGATGTCCCAACCCCAATAAGCCAAACCTATGCCTAATACAATGAGTGCTAAACTGATAATTTTCATTTTTATTCCTTTTTATGATGATTAGATTTTTACAAAATAGGGCAGCGAAATTAAGCCGATGCCAACAAGAATTAACAGGGTCAGATTAGGCATAAAATATGGGAAAACAAACAAACTGATACCGACCAGCAGTGGAACCGGTTTTTTCTGTTTTTTGCCGTAAATAAAAAATCCAATCCCGATTCCGCCGAACAGGGTACTCCATATCAATAATGATGAACTGTCCATCGATATCTACTCCCGATACTTGACACAATCCCGACCACTTTGCTTGGCATTGTACAGGGCTGCATCTGCACGAAACAGCAGTTCATCAAAAAACTGCTCACCTTTCCACGTCGCCACACCAAAGCTGCAACTGATTTTTACTGGATTGTCAGGATCAGGGATAATGTTGTGCACCGCAAGGCGCAACCGTTCTGTAATCGCCAATGCGTCGGTTAGACTGGTATCTGGTGTAATAACTACAAACTCATCGCCACCCAAACGGCCAAAAATATCTATCTCACGCAATATTTTTTTGCAGGCGTTGACAATCAGCACAATGGTATTGTCACCCGTTGCATGGCCAAAATTATCATTTATGGTTTTAAAATTATCGATATCGAAGATAACCACTGTTAGCGCTGAGGTATGACGCTGAACCCGTTGCAATTCACGTTTGGCACATTCCATCAGACAACGTCGACTATAAATACCGGTGAGAGAATCGGTATTGGCCAGGGTTTTAAAGTCTTCTTTAAGACGCACAATTTCGGTGATATCAGTGGAAATACCGACAAAAGCGTAAACCTTTTCTTGATCCTTTTTTTTCAGTGGAATTTTGACTGACCAGTAGTGACGTATGCTGCCATCGTCTTCGAAAAAGTTCTCTTCCCCATACATTTTTTCGCCCGACTCGATAACTTGCCTGTCCAATATATCGAAATTTTTAGCCACTTCAGCAGGTAAAATTTCGCTACCGTGTTTGCCGATAATATCCTGTTGGGACAGATTGAATAATTTGGCGACATTGCTGTTGGCATATAAAAACCGACACTGCTGATCTTTCATATAAATATATGAATCTGCGTTATTTAATACAGTATCCAGTAACACTTTCTGTTCGCGCAGGGCTTCTTCCATTTTAAGCCGTTCGGTAATATCGGTGGAAATACCGCACATACCGGTGATGTCCCCGTCGGCGTTGCGTAGTGGTGATTTAACCGTCCAGTAAGTTCTTACTTCTCCGGTTTTAGCTACACGGCTGGTTTCTTCGCGCTCGATTTGTTGACCTTGCTCGAGTACTTGTCGGTCATTAACACTTATCTCGTTGTATGATTCGAGATTGAAAAATTCATCATCCGTGCGACCAATGATATCGTCCAGCGTTAAACCGAATAAGTCGCAGACCATTTGATTGGCGTAGGTATAACGCCCCTGCAGATCTTTGGTAAACACATAGGCACCGACATGATCCAGAGTGGTCTGCAGTTGCAGCAATTGATTGGTATATTCTTCAATGGTTTTATTAACCGACACCGATACATCCTCGGATTTATTGTCGAGTGCCCAAATCGTTAATTTCACCCCAATCGATTTTTCGCACTCATAGCTTAATTTTTGAGGCAAACATCAAGCCTCTGCTATTTAGTTTTTACCAAGTCCGGTAATGCCAGATATAAATTATAGAACAACCCACTATCTTGCGCTCTGTATTGCTATTATCCAGTTTGTTCAGCTAATCAAATTCAAACATGGGGTATACTGGGCCAACGCTAACTATAAACAGGTATTACCATGATTATTCAGTCTTCTGTCAGTGATATTGCTACCCCAAGCGGTACAATGCGCACCAGCGTGTTTCGTCCGGTTGCCGAAGGTCGCTATCCTGCGATTATTTTTTATTCGGAAATCTTTCAGCAAACTGCACCTATTACCCGTAGCGCGCAAATTATGGCCGGCCACGGTTTTGTAGTGCTGGTCCCTGAGGTGTTTCATGAACTAAACCCGATCGGTACAGTGCTGGCTTATGATGATGAAGGCAAAGATAAAGGCAATGCCGACAAATTTGCTAAACCACTAGAGCAGCATGATAGCGATACCGATGCCATGATTGATTTTGTTCAGGCACAAGCCTATTGCAACGGTAATGTAGGCAGTATGGGAGTTTGTATCGGTGGTCATCTGGCCTTTCGGGCGGCACTGAACCCGGCTATAAAAGCGACCTTCTGTTTGTATGCAACCGATATTCATTCCAGTACGTTGCCTTGTCAACCGGGTAATGATTCGCTGACCCGTTGTGATGATATCCAGGGCGAACTGGTGATGATTTTTGGTAAACAGGACCCGCATGTGTCTTCCGAAGGTAGAAAACTGATTTACAACACACTGGAACAGCATAAATTGAATTTCAGCTGGCACGAAGTCAACGCCCAGCACGCCTTTATGCGCGATGAAGGGGAGCGTTATGACCCGGCACTGGCGTTAAAAAATTATGCAATGGCGGTAGAATTATTTCAACGCAGATTGCATGGCTGAAGGAATTTTTTCGGATGTTAATAGCCCCGTTTTTACTGACCTAACCAGACAAACTGCGTTGTGCAAGGTGCCAACATGGAGCAAAAGTCTGTTATCAGGCAGAAAAATTTTGCTACAGTAAAAAGCAATAGTGAATAGTCACTGCGTGAATGCAGTGAAAGAAGTATGGTTATTTAAGTGAATCAATTCAATGCTCCTGAAATGTCGTCCACAACCGCAGAGCTGGATCTGTGGATGGCTGACTTTTTTAAACAGACATCCAATGTCCTGTTGGCGGCGTTACGAAAATTACTCGAGTCGTCGGAAGCTGAAGAAGTGATGCAAGAAGCCTATGTCGAGGTTTATCTTGGCCTAAAGGCAGGTAAGGAGATTGAACCTAAACCTTTTCTGTTCAGGGTGGCCAGAAACATTGCGATAAGCCGCTTGCGGCATAAAAAAGTGGTGGAGCGCTCTGCCACTCAGGTATCGGAATTTTATACCGGCGCCGAAAAATCGCCGCAGGCACTGCAAACAGATGTTGAAGAAAAAGCCTTGTTGCTTGAGGCAGTAAACTCGTTGCCCTATATCTGCCGCCAAGTGTTTGTGATGCGCAAATTGCACGGCAAGACCCATGCTGAGATAGCACAAATGATGCATATCTCGTTGAAAACAGTAGAAAACCATCTTGCCACCGGTATGAAGTTATGCCGTCAATACATCATCAAACGAACCAATAATAATATTGCACTGGCCAAGAAACTGTCCGGAGCAGCCTAGTGTTTCTGGATGAGTGGGTAGGCTATGGTATTCCCGAGTCTGCGGTGCAGGAAGCCACCCAGTGGTTAGCTAAACTTGATGGTGGCAATATGACACCGGAAGAACAGCTTCGCTTTAATCATTGGCTGGATGATGATCCTATGCATCGTTGGGCCTTTGAAGAACTGGCCGAAGTTTGGGCGAAAATTTCTACATTGAACGATCAACAACATCAAATTGAATTACCGCAAGTCATCCCCTTTCCAGAAATGGATCGGTCTGAATCAGTTTCTGAGCAAATTGATGTTAAAACTACCAATCAGCTCGCAGCCTTTGTCAGCATTGGCCTAATCCTGTTCGGGTTCCTGTCAGTCATTATTTTTTAACTAATTTTTCACAAATTGTTTAGGGGGTTTCGAGACCTCAAGCGATATGTAAGTTAAATGTTAAAAAGAGACGACAATAATGAATACAATAACAAAAGCCATCCGTTCTCATTATCGGAACAACAAACTCACTCAACCTCTGTTAGTCGGTCTGGTCGCGTCGCTGGTGCAGTTTCAGGCCGTCGGACAAGAGACTGAATCACAGGCGGACAAGGAAAAGGCTGTCGAAAAAATCCAGGTTGTGGGCACCCAGATCCGCGGCGGACAAATTAGTGAGGCCCTCGCTGTGTCTGTGATATCCGCCGAAGATATCGCTGAATTGGGTGTGGATTCCGGCGACGAGCTGCTGGATCTTATCCCGGAAAATGGTCAGAACTTTTTTAATGAAGCTGAAAATATCAGTGGTGGGGTTAACTCGGCGCGTGGTGATGTGGGCGCGTTTAACTTACGTAACCTGGGTACTGGCAACACGCTAGTGCTGCTTAATGGTCGCAGAATGGTCAATTCGGCGGCCTATCAAACCGAAGAGGTTGGAGGCAGCTTTGTGCCGGTTAATACGGTTAACTCCAATACTATTCCGGTGGCGGGACTGGAACGCGTCGAGGTTTTACGTGACGGTGCTTCGGCCATTTACGGTGCCGATGCAGTAGCTGGCGTGGTTAATCATGTGATCAAAAGTGATTTTGTCGGTTTGAATGTTCGCGCCAAACTGGCCGGATTTGAGCATGTATCACGTAAAGATCAAACCCTGACCATCGAATGGGGGAAAGACTTTAACCAAGGGCGCACTAACGTCAGTACATTTTTTAATTATTACGATCGCGACAGGGTTAATTCGTCGGAAGATCCGCGCTGGTCTAATTCCGATTTCAGAGATCGTCTGCCCGCCGATTCACCCTGGGCTGGTGATACTGCTTTTCGCAATGACAGCGCCAACTCTATTTATGGTCAATATGATTTAGTTAAAAGTGCTAATAGTTCAGGTCTTAACGGTGTACTGACCGATTCTGCCGGTGAATTTGAAACCTACCCGGCTGGTGATGAGCGTTGTCAGTACGATTTGGGTTATGGCACCTGTGGCGCGATAGACGGACAGGGAACCTATCGACATAACCTGAATGAAAATCGCGATCTGATGTCGGATTTGCAGCGCACCAACCTGTTTATGTTTATCAACCATGAGTTTGATAGCGGCATACAGAGTTTTACCGAAATGTCGTTCTATGATTCGAGCACCAATTTAATTCGCCATACTACCGCACCTTTTTCAACCTCCAAGCTGACTGTTGCGGCAGATAACTACTGGAACCCGTTGGGACCTTGCGGTTCACCTAATCGACTACCGGATAGCGTGATTGGCGACAGTGTACCCTGTGAGGGGATGGCGTTATTGATGGATAACTATCGTTTTACCGAAATTCCGCGAGTGATTGATAACGATGGCCGCGCTTATCGTTTCTTGCAAGGATTCCGGGGCACAGCAGGGGACTGGGACTGGGAAAGTGCAGTGTCCTGGTCAAAAGCCAAAAAAACCGATATTACCCACAACCGGGTATCCAACTCGCTGATGCAGGAAGCATTAAATGACACTACCGAGGCGGCGTACAATCCTTTTAGTGGTGGGGTGAATAGCAATATCGAACGTGCGTTAATTGATGTGTCGCGTATTAGTGAAACCAAACTCACTACTTTTGACGGGAAAATATCCAACACTGATATTTTCTCGCTGCCCGGTGGAACCGCAGGTTTGTTAGTCGGCTTTGAATACCGCAAGGAATCTTTTAATGATGATCGCGATGATCGTCTGGATGGAACTATTCAATTTGTTGATGGGGAAGGTGATACCTATCCGTTTGTGTCTGATGTGGTCAACTCCAGCCCCACACCTGACAACAGTGGTTCGCGCCGGGTGACTTCGTTGTTTACTGAGCTGCAGTTGCCGGTAATTGACTCGCTCGATGTACAGGTTGCCGTGCGTTATGAAGATTTCTCTGATGTGGAAAGTACCACAGTGGGTAAGCTGGCTTTTGGCTGGCGTCCTCTGGAGCAGGTGTTAGTGCGTGGTTCCTGGTCTGAAGCATTCAGAGCGCCTAATCTGGTGACTATCAATGAAGAAATTGTGGCCAGAAATAATTCCCGTACCGACTGGGCTTGTACCTATGCGGCCGAGAATGGTGGCGATCCGGATCAGAATGTACTGGATTGCGATAATTCAATTCAGCGTATTGCTCAGGGCAGTGAAGATCTGGTGCCGGAAGAATCAACCAATACTTCAATAGGTCTGGTGCTGACCCCGACAAGAGATTTATCCATCACCCTGGACTACTGGACCATTGAGAAAGAGAACACCATTGGCTTGCTAGGTGAAGAAAACCAGACACTGCTCGACCTGGTTTATCGCCTGCAAAGTGGCAATACTAATTGCGATGCGGTGAATAGCAACGTAGCCGTAGTCAGAGATGAAGCCGGTGAAGGTGAAGCCGCGATTTATGAGGCTGCCGGTTTATGTCCTGCCGGTAATATCAAGTATATCGACGACAATTACGCTAATCTGGACACCAGAACTGTGTCGGGTCATGACATCGGCGTGTATTACAAACTGGATACCGGCTTCGGCAAGTTTAACTTCCGTTATAACGGTGCCTTCCTTGATAAATTTGAGCAGCAAGCGGGCGGCGAAATTGCGACTCTGGTTGATGCGCAGGCCTCGGGTGTATTACCTTCTAATTATCCGGTTAACGGCTTTGCCGATTTAATCGGTATGGACGGTAACCAGGATGAACGTCATTCGATGAAATTATCCTGGCGCAAAGGACCTTGGGGCGCCTCGGTTAGCGGCTATAAAATAGGTGAGTTCTATCAAAGTTCATTGACCCTGGAAGACGGGACCCGTTATGTCATTCCATCGATGACCACCTTTGATGCAACCCTGGATTATCGCTTTGAGGTTGGCAGCTCAGATGTACGGGTCAGATTGGGACTTAAAAACCTGACCGACGAGCGGGCGCCTCTGGCAGACGGTTATTTTGGTTATATGTCCGACGCACATCGTGACTTGGGGCGCAATTATTATCTGGAGATGAAGGCGTACCTGTAGTTTGTTATCAGGTCGGCAAAGAAGGGGAGTTTACTCCTCTTCTTTTTGCAATTGACTGTTTTTGTTTACACCAACTTGGACGAGTCCGGATGGTAAAAATTAAGTGGTAAAAATGAATAATAATATTGCAGAGCAACACTCGGTGTATGCGAGAGCGAACTATCAGAATATCGGTTTAATTGCCGGCCCCGCAGTGTTTGCGTTAATGATGCTATTTGATAGCGCGCAGCAAACCATGCCAATTGAAGCCTGGCGCACCGCAGCCGTGGGAATGTGGATGGCAATATGGTGGGCGACGGAAGCGATCCCGGTTCCGGTGACCGCATTTATTCCGTTAGTAGCTTTTGATGTGCTGGGGATCAGTAGTCTCAAAGAGGCGGCGGAGCCTTATTCCAATCCAATTATTTACTTATATCTTGGTGCCTTTTTATTGGCCATTGCCGTCGAAAGATGGAATTTGCATAAACGCATGGCTCTGATGATCCTGACCCGCACCGGTACCGACGGTCGTCGCCTGGTGGCCGGATTTATGATGGTGGCAGCATTTTTGTCGATGTGGATGACCAATACCTCTACCACCATGATGTTGATGCCCATCTGTTTATCGGTAGTGAAGGTGATAACCGACCATTCGATGGATTTGAATGACAAGCAAAAAGCGGATTTTCAGGTCAGCATGTTACTCGGCTTGGCTTATGGCGCTACGATTGGCGGCTTGGCCACGCTGGTTGGTACGCCGCCCAATGCATTATTAGCGGCCTTTATGAAAGAAAGCTATGGCGTAGAAATTGGCTTCGCTACCTGGATGGCCGTTGGGGTACCGGTGATGCTGTTGATGCTGCCTTTGACCTGGATAGTTCTGACCCGTTTGGCATTCAAGATCAATATTCAGGAAAATCCGGCGGTCCAAACTCATCTGAAAAAGATAAAAGGTGAACTGGGTTCAATGGGGGCAGCAGAAAAGCGGGTGGCTATCGTCTTTTTTCTGGTCATTCTGGCCTGGATATTACGGCGCCCGCTGACGGCCCTATTCGGAATTGAAGGTGTATCTGATACCGGGATAGTGATGGTAGCGGCATTGTTACTGTTTTTATTACCTAGCGGGTCAAAAGAACAGGAACAATTACTCACCTGGCATGATGCCAACCGGGTGCCCTGGGGTGTGCTGGTGTTATTTGGTGGCGGGTTGAGTCTGGCGGCTGCCGTGTCAGATAGTGGTTTGGCCTTGTGGCTGGGCGAAAGTCTGGCTCCACTGGGCAGTATGGGCGTTATTGCGTTGGTGATTGCGGCTACCGGTCTGGTCATTTTTCTGACCGAGTTAACCAGTAATCTGGCAACGGCCGCTACGTTCTTGCCGGTGATGGGGGCCATCGCGATCCAAACCGGCATCGATCCGCTTATGCTCAGCGTACCTATTACCCTGGCCGCCAGTTGTGCCTTTATGTTGCCGGTAGCAACACCGCCCAATGCGATTGTTTTTGCCTCCGGCGCGATCAGTATTCCGCAAATGATCCGTGGTGGTTTGCTGCTCAATATCGTAGGGATGTTTTTATTGGCCATCGTCGCAATTTGGTGGGCACCTTACGTTTTCGCCTGATCCTTCAGGCGTGATTTATCGGGAAATAAATTAATGAAAAAATTTAATATCATCAAAATATTACTGACTTTGTTGCTGATAACCAACGCATTGCAGGCTGCAGCGCAAGATAATCTGCCTGCGCCCAAGGTCAAGAATATTGAGGTACCGCAAAAAGTACTGTTTGTGGGTAACAGTTTCAGTTATTTCAATAATGGTATTGCCAATCATTTTAGCAATCTGGTACGCGCTGCGGGTCATTGGAAAAACGGTCAAACCCGCTCCCGGCTTAAAACTATTTCTGGTGGCAAGTTGGCCGAGCATATTGCCGGGGTGGATTCGTTATTAAGCCAGTCAGCAAAGAGTCAGTGGGATGTCGTCATATTGCAGGAGTACAGCAATGGCCCGATATCCAAAACCCATCGGGATTCATTTAAACAGGCCAGTACCAGTCTGGCTAAAATGATCCGCCAATATGGGGCGACGCCGGTGTTTTTTATGACCTGGGCATACAAAGGGGATGAGGGCATGACCCAGGAACTTGCTCAGGCCTATGTTGAGCAGGGCAATGCGTTGAATATGCTGGTGGTGCCGGTGGGGTTGGCGTTCCAGAATGTGGTTGCTCAACTACCCGAGTTGGATCTGTATAGCAAAGATGTACAGGGTTTTGATTCGCAAGGTCAAACCCAATACCGCCAAGTCGAGAAACACCCCAGTATGGCGGGAACCTATTTGGCGGCCTGCGTCTTTTACGCTGCGCTCTATCATCAATCGCCACAGGGACTGGCCTATACAGCCGGATTAAGCGATAAAGTGGCCGCGAACTTGCAAAAAGTAGCCTGGCAGACGGTTCAGTCTTTTTACCGCTAATGGAAATAGCGGCCTATTGGCCGCTACCTAAAATGTCTTTCTGAATTTGTTCGCGGGTAATGTGGCGAACATCTTTACCTTTGACAAAGTAAATCACGTATTCGCAGATATTTTGACAACGATCGCCGATACGCTCCAGTGAACGTGCTGACCACAACACATCCATGATTTTTGGAATTGAGCGGGGATCTTCCATCATATAGGTCATTAGTTGACGGGTCAGGGCTTCATATTCCCGGTCGACTTTCTGATCTTCCTTATGAATATCAAAGGCCGCATCCACGTCCATACGGGCAAAGGCATCCAGTGTGTCGTGCAGCATTTTAAGTACCTGGCGTCCCATATTATCCAGACTGATTAAAAACTCCTGCTGGGCACCACTAAAGCTTTTTAATGCCACTTTGGCAATGCGTCCGGCTTCGTCACCAATACGTTCCAAATCCGTTACTGCCTTGGCAATCGCCAGGATAAGGCGCAAATCACTGGCGGCAGGCTGACGTTTAGCGATGATTTTAGTGCATTCTTCGTCGATAGAGACTTCCAGCAGATTGATTTTAAAATCGCTGGTGAGAACTTCCTGAGCCAAATCCTCATCGGTATTTTCTACCGCGTTAAGCGCGTTTGTCAGTTGCTGCTCGACCATGCCACCCATTTTCATTACGTGGTTGCGCAGATTTTCCAGCTCTTCATTGAATTGCCCGGAAATATGTTTATTAAGATTCATGTTTTCCATTTCTAAACCCTTATATGTTGTGGTGGCCCAGCAATTTGTTTTTGTCAGATATTATGCTGATTAGCCATAGCGGCCGGTAATATAGTCTTCAGTCTGCTTTTTGCTTGGAGTGGTAAACAGTGAATTGGTATCGGAATACTCAATGAGTTCACCCATATACATAAAAGCAGTTTGATCCGACACTCGGGCAGCCTGTTGCATGTTATGCGTTACTATCACTACAGTATACTGCTCTTTGAGTGAGGTGATCAGTTCTTCTACTGTCAGAGTTGAAATCGGATCCAGTGCTGACGTCGGTTCATCCAGTAACAGCACTTCCGGTTCAATCGCAATGGCGCGCGCAATTACCAGCCGCTGTTGCTGCCCGCCGGATAGACCGAATGCACTGTCATTCAAACGATCTTTCACTTCTTTCCACAACGCTGCGCCTTTGAGCGCTTTTTCGGCAGCTTCATCCAGTCGGCGTTTATCTTTAATCCCTTGCAGGCGCAAACCGTAAACCACGTTCTCGTAAATGGATTTCGGAAAAGGATTAGGACGCTGGAACACCATACCGATATTACGGCGCAAGGCCGCCACATCAACCGACTTTGCATAAATATTCTGTTGTTGTAGCAGGATTTCGCCGTCTATACGGCAATCATCCACCAGATCATTCATCCGGTTGATACAGCGCAGCAAGGTGGATTTACCACAACCACTGGGGCCGATAAAGGCTGTCACCTGATTTTTTGGAATACGCATAGTGACGTCATACAAGGCCTGCTTTTGTCCGTAAAACAGGCTGAGATTGTTGATGGTCAGTTCGGTATCTTGTTCCGGAAGATTTTCCAGATCGACCTTTTTGACATCTCTAAGTTGGGTTTCAATTGAAATCATAGTTCTACTCAATAGTTAACCTGAATTCAGGTCAGTTAAATTAGTGCTCTAGTGAACGGAATTTTTCGCGCAAATGATTACGAATTCCAATGGCCGTGATATTCAGGCCAATAATCACTGTTACCAGCAAAAAGGCGGTAGCAAATACCAGCGGTCTGGCCGCTTCGACGTTGGGGCTTTGAAACCCGACATCATAAATATGAAAACCCAGATGCATAAATTTTCTGTCCAGATGGAAAAATGGAAAATTGCCATCTAAAGGTAGCATCGGGGCCGATTTGACCACACCTACCAGCATCAAGGGGGCCACTTCGCCAGCAGCACGGGCGACGGCCAAAATCAGTCCGGTCATAATCGCCGGGCTGGCCATGGGAATGACAATGCGCCACAGTGTTTCAGCTTTGGTCGCACCCAGCGCCAAACTGCCTTGACGCACCGATGAAGGAATGCGAGATAGCCCCTCCTCGGTGGACACAATGACCACCGGCAAGGTTAAAATCGCCAGAGTCAGCGCTGACCAGAGTACGCCAGGCGTACCGAAAGTGGGGCCGGGCAGTGCTTCGGGATAAAACAATTCATCAATGGAGCCACCTAGAATATATACGAAGAATCCCAGCCCGAATACGCCATAAACGATCGACGGCACACCCGCCAGATTAATTACCGCAATACGCAGTATTTTGGTAATCGGGCCTTTACGGGCGTATTCGTGTAAATAAATTGCTGCAATCACACCGAAAGGCGTCACAATCACGGCCATCAGCATGACCATAAATACGGTGCCGAAAATGGCCGGAAAAACGCCACCCTCGGTGTTGGCTTCACGCGGATCGTCGGTGACGAACTTGCCAATCTGATGCAGAAAGTGGAAAACCTTGTTAACAAAATTCATGTCATTGGGCTGCACAAAGTCGAGCACCTGATTGAGCGGTAATTCAACCAGTTCTCCACGCATGTCCCGCACAATTACTTTATCGCGCTTGGCCTGGGTGCGAATATCAAATAGCTGTTTTTCCAGTACATGATATTCGGTTTGCAGCTCGGCTTTATGCTGTTCTATGCGTTCAATAGCCGCGGCATCCAGCTTGCCTTTTAATTCAAGCGCACGTCTTTCCAGGCGTAAATTTTCGAATTGATAGTTGATGCTGCCGATTTCATCATTCTGCAGTTCCATTGCCTTGTCATTCAGGTCACTGGTGCGTTCAATCAGACGGTCCAGATGTTCGGCAAGATCGCCTTTTAGCGGATTACCGTCTTCAACAACATTTTCCACATAACCATAAAAGTTACCGTTTTTGGTGCGTTCAAACAGCGCCAGGCCGGCAGGTTTTTCACGTTTGACGATATCGGTTTCCAGTACCCAACGGAAATCCAGATCAACATATTCGCGGTTACCGGTTTTAATCAGGTAACGTGTGACAAATTCTTTGTTATGGCCGCGCAAGTCAATGCCCTGATCGGTCAATCGTTTGGACGGAATGGATTCACTGTCGTAGATTTCGCCAATCAGTGTGGTATTCGCCCCGTCTTGTTGCATCACTTCATATTGATAAATGCTTGATGGCCAAAAATACACCAAACCCTTCCAGGCAATCATCAACAATAGTCCGAGTACGGCAATCAAGCTCATACTGACCGCACCTGCCGTCATCCATATCCAGGGGGAACCGGATTTAAACCAATTATTCATATAGTTGTTATCCTACAATGAGCTGTATTTTTCACGTAGCCGCTGGCGCACAAATTCCGCCACCGTATTAAACATGAAAGTAAAAATAAACAGGACAAACGCGGCCAGGAACAGGATACGATAATGGGAGCTGCCCACCTCTGACTCAGGCATTTCAACGGCGATATTGGCCGACAAGGTGCGCATACCTTCAAAAATGTTCCAGTCCATAATCGGCGTATTACCGGTCGCCATCAACACAATCATGGTTTCACCGACGGCGCGGCCCAACCCCATCATAACGGCTGAAAATATACCGGGACTGGCGGTAAGCAACACGACTTTGGTCAGTGTTTGCCAAGGTGTGGCGCCTAGGGCTAAAGAACCATTGGACAACTGCTTAGGCACACTGAAAATGGCATCTTCAGCGATAGAGAAAATAGTCGGGATCACCGCGAAGCCCATCGCGATACCTACCACTAATGAGTTACGCTGGTCAAAACTGATCCCCAGCTCATTGGTAATAAAACCTCGGGTATTGCCATCAAAAAGCCACAGTTCTACTTCCGGACTTAGCGCAAACGCAATATAGCCGCTGATCAGGACAACCGGGATCAATAACATAGCGTCCCAGCCTTCACGCAGGGTTTGCCGAATACGCTCTGGAAGACGGCTCCAACCATAGGCGCTAAGCAAAATCATGAAGGGGGTCAACAGTAAAAACAATACTATTCCCGGCAGGTGGCTTTCAATTACCGGTGCCAGCCATAACCCGGCCAGAAAGCCCAAAATAACGGTGGGCAGAGCTTCCATAATTTCGATAGTCGGTTTGACCGTTTTGCGCATGCCTCCGGACATAAAATAGGCAGTGTAGATAGCGGCCGCCAAAGAAATCGGTACTGCCACTAACATGGCATAAAAAGCGGCTTTAATCGTACCGAACGAAATCGGGATCAGGCTGAATTTTGACTCAAATTCATCATCGGCAGAGGTGGATTGCCAGGTATAAGTAGGTTCGGGATAGCCTTCGTACCAGACTTTTTGCCATAAGGCTTTCCAGGTTACTTCAGGATGCTCATTGTTCACCTTGAATAAACGGAACTGGCTGGCAGATTGTAATAATACTGCATTGGAACGTGGAGAGATGGCTATATTGTCAATGCTTTCCGGCTGTATTTGCTGGTTAAACAGTTCTGCTTCACTGGTGGTAAAAAAGATCCCCAGATGGCCTTGCTTACCTACAGTGAAAAAGCTCTTACGAAAATATTCTGGCACTATCTGTTTGATAGGATTAGGCGCATGAAATTGACGGGCGTTGACATAGTGACGGCCGTTATCATCCAGTATTTCAAACCACTGGCTGATTGTGCCGTTGCTGTTACCTATCATGATAGAACTGGCACCGGATAATAATGACATGGCGGTAACATTGGCGCCGTTGGCATTCACCGCCATGCTTTGTTCCAGAGTGATATCATCAATATTGCGGATATCATAAATAAACAGTTTATTGACCGAGCGCACATATAAGTGAGCCAGGTTAGTTGAAATGCTGATCTGATCGATTTTTTTCGGTGCGGTTTCAATATTGGCCGCCGCGCTGCTCCATTCTGTTTCGCCAGTCATGAAGTTTTCTTCAGCAGTGAAATAATTAACAATCAAACGGCCATCTGCTGTTGCGGCGGCTAACAACATGCCATCGTCATTTCTTTCGACCGCCAGCTTTTGCAACGCCTGTCCTTTGGGATCGACTTCAAGCGGCTGCTCACCTGCGATATATTCTACGTTGGCTTCAAGGTGACGAACGTTATTCGGAAAGCTGACCGAGAATACCGGTTTGACCACCAGTGCCTGGCCATCGTCAAAGCCGTAAGCAAATAGGCTACGCGATGGTGCAGATGTAGCAAAACTGCTAACGGTTTTATTGTCGGCTAACAAGGGTTGTGCAGAGATGACTTTACCGATTTGCTGCGATTTTTCGGGGTTGTCGCGTAAATAGAAGAAAGCTGCATTGAGCTTGTCATCAAACCGATAGCCAATTTCTGTCTGCTCTTCCATACCGATAGCGAGTGTGGTGTTTGGCATATCAAGTTGGAAATCGGTAGCTGGTTTTACGTCAGCTGAGCGGAAAATCGGTTCCACTACATATAACAGATAGAAAAAAATCAATAGCAGTGCCACCAAAACCATTAAGCCACCTAAAGTGACACCATATTTGGCCACCCGATCCTTAATTTTTCGTGATGCATTGCTGGTTAACGTGAAGTCAGATGACATTCATAACCCCTTTAGATAAACACGCTTTAATGCTTGGCATAGTATATGAACTATTTATGACAATTCTATGACAAACGCCAAATTAAGACTAAGTTCAACAGGCACTATAGGTGGTCACAATATCAGGGTAGATAGTCATTATGACGGCTATATGACATTGTTGATGGAGGAGGTTAAACCCAATAAAAAAGCGGGCTGGCGCCCGCGTGGATCAGTCTAGGCGGCAATAATACTGGCTATATAGTCTTTTATCTCACCTTGTTGGCCGTGTTCTAACAAACAGGCTTGAAAGCGCTCACCACCGACGGCGGTTTTGACCAGTTGTGGGTCCAGTGCTTTTAAACCTTGCAGAAAATCTTTACCCATGGCCTGTTTGACCTGATTAAGAATACCGGCATTTTCTACTTGTGAAGCCTTACGTTCAGGCGGATAGCCTTGGCCTTTTGTACCGCTAAAGGCTTTTTCAAATATATACCGGATATTCAATTCGGCTCCCCAGCCATAGCCTTTGGCAAAAGGTAAAGCCAACGCGTTGCCATTGTTAATTTGCGCAAACAGGAAGGCATCGGCAGGATCAATACAATAGCCACAAGTTACGCCAGGGTGAGCGTTGAGTGACATAAGCGCACCTTGACCGGTACCGCAGCCACTGATCACAAAATCTACCGCTTTGGTATTAAGCAGGATGGCGGCCATGATGCCTAAATGGATATAGGTCAGTCGATGATCTTCGTCATCGCTCATGCCAACATTGAAAATACGGTGATCCTGCTCGGCTCCAACCGCTTGCAATTCTTGTAACACCGCCGCATTTTTCGACGCTTGGCTAAATTCGTTCATTAATGCAATTTTCATCGGTTAACTCCCAGTTTTGCAAAATCGCATTATATGGGATCTGACCTGTTGAAGCAGTAAAGCCGGGGGAGAACATGCGTTAATGTTCTTATTTGGATATTTAGGTCGGTTAAAACCTTAGTCAGGGCATTTTTATTAACAAAATTCACACAGCAAAGATCAACACGCGCTACTTTAGGAAGAGTCTGTTTTCTTTTTTACCGGTTCGGCAAACTGGAATATCACAAAACTGATAAAAGACAGGATCAGGGCTATTTCATATCGTCTGTATGCCACGGCTATCCCTATCGCACCCGTTACCCATAGGCCAGCAGCACTGGCAGTACCGCTTACCGTACCGGTTTGTTTAAAAATAGCACCGCCACCAATAAATCCCATACCGGTAATGATGCCATACAGTACCCTCGCTTCTGCCTCTTCGGAATTGTAGATATTCATGCCGACTAGCATAAAGGCGCAGGTTGCAATCGCGACTAGCGGGAAGGTGCGTAAGCCGGCACCGGTGGCGCGGTATTCCCGGTTAAGTGCAATAGGCAAGGTTAGAGTAAAGGCAATCAGAATGTGATAGAAATGATACCACATCACTCCAAAATCCAGCTCCATCTGTATACTCCTAAAAGGCCGTGGGTAGTTTTGTCTTATCTGAAAATAATTGATTAAACAGTATATTGCCAATTGAGCAGGCTTTCAGGGCACAAAAAAAAGCGGGCTATCTAGCCCGCTTCCGAGAGTATTAATCGAATAACTATTTTACAGGCCCAGTTTTTTCAGTTCAGCCGCGACCACACGAGCGGGAAGTGGGATGTAGCCGTCTTTTTCGACAATCTGCTGGCCAGTTTTAGACAACACCATTTTCATGAATTCAGCATCTTTAGGCGTTAATGCCTTATTCGGATGCTTGTTGACATAAACATACAAGAAGCGCGACAGCGGATATTTACCGGTGACCGCGTTTTCCATAGTGGCTTCGATGTAGTCGTTGCCTTTTTTGGCCAGGGGAACGGCTTTTACGCCAGAGGTTTTATAGCCGATACCTGAATAGCCGATACCGTTTAACGACGCCGATACCGATTGTACTACTGAAGCCGAACCGGGCTGCTCGTTGACGCTATTTTTAAAATCACCTTTACATAAGGCGTGGGATTTAAAATAACCATAGGTACCGGACACAGAATTACGTCCAAATAACTGGATATCTTTATCCGCCCAGTCACCGGTTAAACCTAAATCGCTCCAGCGTTCGGCGGCTTTTTCGGCGCCACACTTCAAAGTAGACGAGAAAATTGCATCCACCTGCTGAAGGTTAAGGCCTTCAATAGGGTTATCTTTATGGGCGAACACGGCTAATGCGTCGATGGCAACCCGTATTTCGGTCGGCTTATAACCAAAGTGTTTTTCAAAGGCTTCAATTTCCTTGGACTTCATCTGGCGGCTCATCGGGCCAAAATTGGAGGTGCCTTCGGTGAGTGCAGGAGGTGCGGTAGAAGAACCTGCAGCCTGAATCTGGAAGTTTACATTAGGGTAAGTACGTTTAAACTCTTCGGCCCAGAATGTCATCATGTTGGCCAACGTATCGGAACCTACCGAAGACAGGCTGCCCGAAATGCCGGATACTTTTTGATATTCAGGGATGCTTTCGTCTACCGCCAGCGAGGCCGCAGAAAAAGTGGTACTGAGTGTTAAACTTAATGCAGTAAATAAGTGCTTAAATTTCATGGGTTTCTCCATATAATCCGGCAAAATGCCGTGTTGTTATGGCTAATACTACAGAGCAAAAATGACACTTTTATGACGATTGTGAACTTTTTATGACGATTTTATTTCACGGGGCCTTTAAGCTGCTGTAACCCGATTAAATTCAGTCAACGCCGTTCAGAACTAGGCGATTAATAATAGCTGGTTTAGATTTGATTGACTGAATCTGGCAGTTTATCCGGGATCATATTATTGGGTAACACAAAACTAAAAGTGCTGCCCTGCAATACCTGACTGGTAACGCGCAGATCCGAGTAATGCCGTGCCAATACATGTTTAACAATAGAGAGTCCCAATCCGCTGCCGCCGGTTTTGCGCGAACGGGCTTTATCTACCCGATAAAAGCGTTCGGTAATCCGGTTCAGGTGTTTCTGAGAAATACCTTCGCCGTTATCGGTGACTGAAAATAACGCTCCCTCGCTGATCCGTTGCCACTTGACCTTGATCTCGCCGCCATCCTGAGTGTAGTTGATGGCGTTAAAAATCAGGTTAGACATGGCGCTGCGTAATTCTGTTTCGCTGCCGTAGACAATTAAAGCAGGATCCACATCAAACTTGATGTTGTGTTTTTTTACCCGGTTGAGTGACTCGGCCTCGGTTTGTACCACCTTAAGCATGGCGTCTATATCTACGGTATTTTTAAATACATCGTCACCGCCAGATTCAATTTTGGACAACACCAGCAACTGTTCTACCAGATCACGCATCCGCACGGTTTGCAGACTCATTTCATCCACCGCCTTGGTTAGCATCGCGGGTGGAGCACTTTGCAGGTTTTCCATCATTTCCAGATAGCCCAGCATCACGGTTAAGGGAGTTCTGAGCTCGTGCGACACATTGGCGACAAAGTCCTGACGCATACTTTCCAGTTGCTTGAGTTTGGTCACATCCCGGGCAATAAATAACATCTGCTCTGCATAGGGGATAATCCTGATTTCCAATAATGACTGGGTATGCAAGGGAGAGGGGATAATGATCGGTTCTTTAAAGTCGCGCTTTTTCTGGTACTGCTCAAAGCTGGGGCTGCGGATCAGGTTGTTCAGGCGTTGCCCTACATCCGAAGACTTTATTCCCAACAGATGTTGCGCCAGTTTATTTGACCAGATAATGGTATTTTCAGTATCGAATACCACAGTTGCATCGGGAAGTGCCTGCGCACCTTCGCGAAAGCGTTTGATTAATTCACCCAGCTGACGCCGCCGTTTACGGTTATCTTTTTGTTGTTTGTAGATACCGTCAAATATTGTACTCCAGGCACCATTAGCAACCGGTGGGGTTAAACTGCGTGTGCGCCACAACCAGACAAATAACTGCCATTGATGGTAATAATGCCAGCCAACCAGCCAGCCTAACGCCAGCACCAGCATCAATAAAATTTCATCAATAATGTAGCCAACTATGACCCAGGGGATAAGGTACAGAACAAGATTTTTGATCGGCGTTCGCCACGAATAATTATCAATCATTATGATGAATTAATAAGACCAGGTTGGCGCATACTCTAGCGCAGTTAGTTATACAGAAGCTACTTGATTGAGCTAATTTTTGCGCCGCATTTTATCATTTAGTTAATCTGGCCAAGTTTAATAAAACTGTCATAAAACTGCCTTATTATAAATCCGCTTTAAAGCTTGGCGTTGTGTCGGGCTGTCAATTTAGGGTTTATGTATGAGGCTTTTTCAAGCATTTTCCGTTGCCTGTGTTACAGCAACATTAACACTGACTACTGCTGTCAATGCACAGGAAGATGACTATCTGAAACCTGTGGTGAAATCGGCAGACAAGATTAACCAGTCTGCAATTCAATCACAGCAAAAAATCAATAAAATCACTGGTCAAATAGATTCCAAATTACAGCAATTTAAAACCGTTAATAAAGAAACCGACGGACTGGTTGTATATAACAATCAGCTACGTAAGCAAATTCAGAATCAACTTAACGAAATGGCGGATTTAAATTCGTCAATCGATGAAGTCAGCGTGATTGAGCGTCAGATTACGCCATTAATGTTACGTATGGTCGATGGTCTGGAACAGTTCGTTAAACTGGATGTGCCATTTTTGCCCCAGGAGCGTCAGCAACGTATCGATAGCTTGCGTGATTTGATGGATCGGGCCGATGTGGCTCCTTCAGAAAAATTTCGCCGGGTAATGGAAGCCTATCAAGTCGAAATGGATTATGGCCGCACCATTGAATCCTATAGCGGTATCCACAACATTGGCGGGCAAGAGCGGGACGTAGACTTCCTGCGCATTGGCCGCGTCGCGCTAATTTATCAAACTCGTGATGCAGTATCGCAGGGGATCTGGAATAAAAAATCCGCCCAGTGGGAAGAGCTGGATAACAGCTATCGCACGCAGGTCACTAAAGGGTTGCGCATTGCCAAGAAACAACTGGCACCTAACTTACTATCACTTCCTGTTGCGCTAACGGATTAATCGGGCTTATTCGACTATGAAAATACTAACTACATTATGTTCGGTTGCGTTGTTAGTGACCGCGGTACAAGGCCAGTCAATGGCGCAAGAATCAAACGCCCTTAATCTGGATCAGTTGTTAAAGCAACTGGAACAAGGTCAAGTGGAGCAAAGTCGTGAAAATCAGCAGCGTGAAAAAGAATTTGCGCAAAAGGTCAACGAACAGGACCGAATGTTAGCTGAAGCTGTTGATCGTCGCGATGGCCAACTGTCAGACAGTGAAAAGCTGGAAACCCAGTTTGAAGAAAACGAATTCAAACTGGCTGATTTGAACGAAGCGATGAACCGTCGCTTGGGTTCATTAAAAGAATTGTTCGGTGTACTGCAGCAAGTAGCAGGCGATACCAAGGGTAAATTCCAGAACTCGGTTATTTCTGCCCAGATCCCTGGTCGTGCGGAGTTTTTAGATGGGCTGGCGCAAAAAATGGGCTCCAGTTCCAAACTGGCTTCCATTGAAGAAATTGAGCGTGTCTGGTTTGAAATGCAACGTGAAATGACCGAATCAGGCAAAGTCACCAAGTTTGCCACCGATGTGGTAGAAGCCGACGGTAACAAGGTAAACAAAGAAGTGACGCGTGTAGGTTCTTTTGCGTTGGTTGCGGATGGCAAATATCTGGAGTATCTGATTGATAGCGCGAATGTGGCTGAACTGGTTCGTCAACCTGCTCAACGTTATCTGGATACTGTTGAAGCGTTGGAAAACTCCAACGGTGAGCTGGTTGAATTTGGTCTGGACCCTACCGGTGGCAGTATTTTACGTCTGAAAGTGCAAGAACCTTCTTATCAGGAGCGTATCGAGCAAGGCGGCACAGTTGGCTACATTATCCTGATTGTGGGTGCAATCGGCATGATACTGGCGCTGGAACGTCTGGTGTCTTTGACCATGACCCGCAGCAAGGTGAATCGTCAGCTTAAAGCCACGCAAGCCAATAATGATAATCCGTTAGGACGGGTCATTAAGGTCAAAGACGAATTCCCGCAAGCCGATACCGAAACGCTGGAACTTAAACTGACCGAAGCCATTTTAGGCGAAGTACCAAAACTGGGACGCAATCTGACCATTATCAAGATTATTTCGGTAGTCGCACCGCTGATGGGCTTGTTGGGTACGGTCACCGGTATGATTAAAGTGTTCCAGGACATTACCCTGTACGGTACTGGCGACCCGAAAATTATGGCCGGTGGTATTTCAACCGCTCTGGTTACCACGGTATTGGGTCTGGTGGTGGCGATTCCTACCACATTGTTATACGCCATGCTGAATACCCGCAGTAAGAATATCGTATTTATTTTGCAGGAACAGGCGTCGGGCATTATCGCTGAACGCGCTGAAAAAGCAGAGCAGGCTTAAGGCATGTTTGAGTTCCTCGAAGCGATTCGCGATTTTACCGAAACCGGTGGTCAGGTACTGCTGATCATCGGGACGCTGATATTCGTGATGTGGCTGCTGATTATCGAGCGGGTGTTATATGTGTTTGTTGGTCATCGCCAGCTTAAAAAGGAATGTGTTGCCAAATGGAACGCCAGAACGGACAAGTCATCCTGGTATGCCGAGCAAATTCGTCAAATGGTGATTTCCCGCGTCACTATCCGCTTTAACACCAGCATTCCGGTGATCCAGGCCTTGGTGGCGTTATGTCCACTATTAGGTTTGATGGGCACGGTAACCGGCATGATTGAAGTGTTTGACGGTATGGCGATGTTGGGCTCCGGCAATGCCAGAGCGATGGCATCCGGCGTTTCCAAAGCCACTATCCCGACTATGGCTGGCATGGTGGGAGCTTTGTCCGGTGTGTTTGCATCGGCATGGTTGGCACGTAAAGCCAAAGTTGAGAAAACCCATATTGAAGACGCCCTGAGTCTGGATCACTAAGTGATCCGGCACCTATTTTCGAGTTAGTGAGAAATTAATGAAACAGCATTTTCAAAACCTGGTAGATGAAGAAGAAGCGGTAATAGATCTGACCCCAATGTTGGATGTGGTCTTTATCATGTTGATTTTCTTCATTGTAACGGCGTCATTTGTCAAAGAATCCGGCATCGATGTGAATCGTCCTGAAGCAGCTACGGCAGTGAAAAAAGATCGGGCTAATATTCTGGTCGCCATCAGTGATAAAGGTGAAATCTGGATCAATAAACGCCGTATTGATGTACGCGCGGTGCAAGCCAACATTGAACGTTTACACGCTGAAAATCCGCAAGGTACCGTGGTGATTCAGGCAGACAAGAAAGCCACCACTGATACCTTGATTAAAGTGATGGACTCAGCCAGAGCGGCCGGTGTATTTGACGTTTCCATTGCCGCCCAAGAGCCTTAACCGATGAGTCGTGTACTAATTGCACTTGTGCTGGCCGTTGGCATCACGCTGGGACTGTTTTATTTGATGCAGGCCTTGATTCAAAGTGGCGGTGGCGAGTCAGCCGAGCCACCGGCAGGTAATGTGCTGGAATTTATTCGTCTTAAAAAAGAAGACGCTGTTACCAAGAAAGATCGTAAACCCAAGAAGCCACCCAAGCCTGCTGATCCACCCCCACCGATGGATCAGCCGCAGATGGATTCGCCTTCACCGGATAACAGCGGCAGCGGCCTGAATTTTGCGGCCGATGTGGGCTCCGATGTGGCCTTACAAGGCGGTATATCGCTGGAATCTTCCGACGGTGAATATCTGCCCATCGTTAAAGTCGCTCCGGTGTATCCCAGACGTGCATTACAACGTGGCATTGAAGGCTATGTGA
Organism: Neptunicella plasticusilytica; assembly: GCF_047922965.1. Taxonomy (GTDB): domain Bacteria; phylum Pseudomonadota; class Gammaproteobacteria; order Enterobacterales; family Alteromonadaceae; genus Neptunicella; species Neptunicella plasticusilytica. Next base: position 2,976,509 of record NZ_CP150481.1, on the reverse strand, counting down.
TTGTCGAATTTACCGTCACCAAACTCGGTACAGTAAAAGATCCTGTGGTACTGGAAGCCCAGCCAGAAGGACTTTTTGAGCAGGCTGCAATGGATGCTGCGTTGAAATTTAAATACAAGCCGCGGGTCGTCAACGGCGAAGAAACTGAAGTAGGTGGTGTACAAAACCGCATTACCTTCAAAATTAACGGTTAACAGGAGTACAAACATGAATACCAAAAACTTGACCGGCAAATTGTTTTTGTCTTTGTTGTTGGTCTCTATTTTGACTGTTGTAGGTCCTTTTATTGCCTCAGCCAAGGCTGAGCAGAAATTTGAAAACGTGAAAACCCGCCAGGTACCGGCTATTCGTGCCAAGGTTTATGACCAACTGGCGCGCGCTCAGGCTTTTGCTGATGAAGGTAAAACTGTCGAGGCGATAGAAGCGCTGGATAATGTGCAGGGTAAATTGAGTTCGATGAACAGTTATGAGCGCGCCATGTTATGGAATTTTTATGCGTTTATTTACTATCAGCAGGAACAATACCCTCAAGCGGTAACGCATTTTGAAAAAGTGATTGCCGAGTCGCCCATTCCGGAGCCGTTCGAGATGAGTACCTTGTTTAGTCTGGCGCAGCTGGAAATGATGCAAGGGCATTACGATCAAACCATCACTTATCTGGATCGTTGGGAGACACTGAATAAAAACGAAGTGCCTGCCAGCAATTATTACCTTAAAGCACAGGCTATGTACCAGCAGAAAAGCTTTGATAAGGCGTCGGATTATATCAATCAGGCTATCGCGGTAATTGAGAAGGAAGACAAGGTAGCCGAAGAAAACTGGTATGTTCTGCAACGGGCCGCATATTATGAATTGAAGCAGCCTGAAAAAGTCAAAGATGTGCTGGTCAAAATGGTTAAATATTTCAATAAACCGGAATACTGGACACAACTTAGTGGCATGTACGGTGAACTGGGACAGGAAAAACAGCAACTAGCGATTTTGGAAAGCGCCTACCAGCAAGGTTATGTCAAATCTGCGGGTGATATTAATAATTTGGCCCAGCTTTACTATTACCACGGTGCGCCCTTTAAAGGAGCCGAGTTGCTCGAAAAAGCCATGGATAACGGCGTAGTTGAAAAGAATTTGCGTAATATGAAGTTTTTGGCCCAGTCCTGGACACTCGCCCAGGAACAGGATAAAGCCATTCCGGTATTAATGGCCGCGGCGGAAATGTCGGATGACGGTGAACTTTATGCCCAGTTAGGTCAGTTGTATCTGAATATGGAAAAATGGTCAGAAGCGATTGCTGAAACCGAAAAAGCATTGGAAAAAGGCGGTTTATCCAACCCCGGCACTGCTTACCTGGTGTTGGGCATGGCGCTGTATAATCAGGAAGATTATGTCGCCTCGATGCATAACCTGGGGCTGGCCGAGAAATACGATAACAGCAAACATATGGCCAAACAGTGGAAGCAATATGTACTGGCAGAACAAACTAATGCCAGCCGACTTGAATCTGTAGGAGCTTAATATTAGCTGCCTTTAGGTATAAGCAAAATATTGTAACGGGGCCTTCTGGCTCCGTTTTTATATCTGTTCAACACAAGTTAGCGAGTAAAAAATAGAGTCTTAGGCAGATTGCAGCCAACGTCGGCTAATTGCACTAAAAATGGCAGAATTAGTGTGTAAGAAATCTGTCATTATGTCATATTATTGTCATACAAGGTCGGGATAATCGAACCAGTTTATTTACTTGAGATGAAGCATGACGACACGTATTTTAATCGTTGAAGATGAAGCCCCAATCCGCGAGATGCTGGGTTTTATCGTCGAACAACATGGCTTTCAGTCAATAGAAGCAGAAGATTTTGATACCGGTTTGGAAAAAGTGGTTGAACCGTTACCCGACCTGATTTTACTCGACTGGATGATGCCGGGCGGTAATGGCATCCAGTTCGCCAAGCAATTAAAAGCCAATGATTTTACCCGCAATATCCCGGTGATTATGTTGACCGCCCGCGGTGAAGAAGAAGATAAAATCAAAGGGCTGGATGTAGGCGCCGACGATTACATCACCAAACCTTTTTCCCCCAAAGAATTAATTGCCCGGGTCAAGGCGGTATTGCGCCGTGTGTCACCTACCAGCCTGGATGACGAGGTAGAATTCAAAGGGTTGAAACTGGATCCGGTTTCTCACCGCGTCACTGCCAATGGCGATGCATTGGATATGGGGCCAACGGAATTCAGATTGCTGCACTTTTTTATGACCCACCCTGAACGGGTTTATAGTCGTGAGCAGTTGCTGGACTTTGTCTGGGGAACCAATGTTTACGTGGAAGACCGCACGGTGGATGTGCATATTCGCCGTTTACGAAAAGCCATTTCACTCTATGGTCACGATGACCTGGTACAAACCGTACGCGGTGCGGGATATCGATTCTCGATTAAATAGTAGCTGACCGCTAATTGGGTGTATTGCTGTGCAAATCAGCGTATTCATAAACGTTGAATTTGGGCGTCGCACTGGCGACAAAAGTACTGGCTTCGCCAACGGCATCCATGCCATTTTTTCACGCCGCATCCCTGCGGCGCGAACCCCTTTCTTAAGGATAAGAAAGAGGTGAAAGAATTCTTTGCTCCACTAACTTTCTAATCCGACTGAAATGACGGCTTTAATGCCGGAACGGCCAAAGGTAACTTTGCTTTTCTCGGGTCCTGCACCAAAGCAAGGACCACTGAAATCATCCCTGATTTCCGGCTCAATCTGCAAAGCAGTGCTTTGCTATTCCGATTTCGCCCATGTAAAGCATTGGCCTTGCCGGACGTCCATGTCCGGCCATCCGGCAAGCCCTCATTGCAGCCGGGAAAATTAGAGTCGCTAGTTAAAACCAAAGTAGCAACATACCGTTCGTCCTGAGTCATTCGACAAGCTCATGACAGGCTCGAGGAACGAGTAGTCGAAGGATGAACGGATTTGAAGGATAAATTTTTCATCATTAAATCGCGTCATTCCTGCATGTTGTTAGCGGGAATTCAAGGCTTTAAAGTCAGCATAAAATCCAGAACAATGAATCTTTTGCCGCGCAAATCGGCAGAGTCATAAAAGTTAAATTTGGGCGTCGCGCTGGCGACAGCAGCCAAAGGGGAATAAATGACGATTCCCCTTTGAAATCCCCCGTCACCCTTGCAGTAACGACACAAAAAACGGGTTCAGGCATACCGATAACGCGCTAAATCCACATCCCTTCAGTTAACGCTTTCTCGACATCCTTGTCTCGAATACCGGCATGCTAATCTGAACCCGTTTTTTGTTTACTGCAAAGGGAGGTTAAAACCAAAACCGTTCGTCCTGAGCCATTCGACAAGCTCATGACAGGCTCGAGGAACGAGTAGTCGAAGGATGAACGGATTTTAAGCTGTCGAAGGATGAATTTTTCATCATTAAACCCTGCCATACCCGCGAAGGCGGGTATCCACAAACTTGCGGGTGAAAAGCCCTCTTTGTTTTTTGACTCATAAATAACTCACAGCTAACAAATTGATTTACTTAAATATTCAGAGTATGGTCGGAAAATAAAATCAGGAAAGAAGGAATTTCACCCGTCACGAATACGGGGTTAAATCCTTCTATTAAGTTGTTGTACGCCAAGGAGAGTAGGTGAAATCGGTTAGTCTGCAGTTCCTAATTAGCATCTTAATTTTTATGGCTCTTGCTATATCGATTCCTCCTATTCCATCAGCAGAAGAAGGGCATGGTTACGACACATTTCCTATCCCTTCATTAACCATTGGCATTTTACTGCTTTCCGTTGCAGCTGTGGTCAGTATCAAGTTCTTAAAATCACCAAAAGCCATATGGTTGTTTTCGTTACCTGGTTATGTTCTTTTTTCACTAGCTATACATGCAAGGATTTGGTGGTAAATTGGCGTACAACAAGTTAAATCATCGGAAAACCACTCGCTGCGCTCGCGTTTTCCGCTGTTCAAAGCGTTAGCTGATAAGGTAAGGAAATGACGAGCTTCGTATGGGAAAGAGAACCGAGTGAGGCATATGCTGAGCCATACGAATATGGGGGGCAAGACCAGTTCGCTAGAGAGGCTCAGGCAGTACTCGAAGAATTAAAAACACATTACTCAAAGTTGAATCATACTTTTTCAAGAGAAGATCAATCAATTGAAAAAGCTGTCTGGCTATTACAAGTAGACTCTCTTAGTGCTTTATCTGAAGGATTAGTGCTTATTGGTGAAAAAAGGCATCGTCTAGTTTCCCGCTTATTTCGCGATGTAATAGAAACCTTAGATGCTTCTTTGTATTTTTCTCAAGCAGGGACTCAAGCTCAAAGTAAATTAGAGAAATGGTATAAAAACGAGGTGATACCCCATCGTGTATTTCGAGAATTTATAAAAATGCACCAAGGCGAAGATAAATTGGAACGTCTCCGCTCCGTATACAGTGATTTTAGTAAATATACGCACAGGACATACCGGGCATTACTCATGAGCTATATGCTGGGTAAAGATGATAATCTTGCATATGATGGTTTTAGATTATATGACACTGGCTACGCTCTACCACAGGTTATTTCATTTTCCTACGCAGTATTAGGAATGCTAATAAAAAGGTTTGTAGAGTTTTCAATAATTACTGATCAAATAACAGTCGATGAAGCTAAAGAGATTTGGAAAAACTGCCTTGAATCTGAAACCGTTCCTAGAAGGTTTGGGGCTGGCCCAGGGCAGCTTATGCGAGGGCCGCCGATTAAAATTGACATCAGCTAACAAGGCAAATCACGCGGATGTCAAAACCGCCGCTTCGCTCTGGTTTTACCACCGGCGTTTGCGGCGTTATATGTGAAAGTAATGGATTGGCGTAATCTAGAAGATTTTAAAGGTATTGATTTGAATGACTCATTTATTCTGAGTTGGGAACAATCGACTGAAAAGCTAACATTTGAACTTATCGTAAGTATTTGGCCTGAGTCAGTATTTTATACTAAGCCACACCCAAACGAACATACGTGCTACCGAAAAGGTACTCTGTCGTTTACCGGGATTGAAAGTTTGGTTGGCCTAGCCTCAATGGATTCGGCTCGCTATTCTACTGATCCCGATGGCTCAACCGACTATGGCAATATTGATTCATTAATAAAATCTGAAAGTGGGTTCAATCTTTGCGGAGAATTCGGTGAAGTCACAATTAGCGGAGGCTTGTTGCATTTTGAAAATCACATATAACAAGTTGCTGAAAATCGCCGCAAACCACGCGGCTGGGACAAATACTCACTGGGCTTCGCCCAACAGCGTTCGCATTTGCCCATTGGCAAAGCGTTATATTTTTGGAGGAACTATGCCAATGAAATGGATTCTACCTGCCTTGTTTCTGTGCGGTACAGCCGAAGCTACAACTTGTATTGCAACAGATGAAGACTTTTTTCTTTGGAATCAAAAGTATCAATCTCTTATCGATGTTAAATCTAGAATGTCTGATGGGGATTACGTAGTTGAAGTAAACGCGCCTAGCAGTTTAGATGAGCGTGCGTTTGAAAATGTTGTTTTAGTTTTCGGTAACTCCGAGTCTCCATCTTTATTTGTGCCTTTACAAACTTACGATGAAGACGGTAAAAAAGTTACTTGGTATACGGTTGCTGGTGAGATGGTTCGTAATCAAACCCTAGAGTTTTCCTACGGCGAAGGATGCGGAATCTCAGTCAGCGTGCCGGTAATATTTAACTGAAAATATAACAAATCAAGTCAGCGGGACACTAACACCTAGGCTCCCGTCACTTCGTTCCGTAATTTAGCCTAGGTGTTACTACGCCTGTTTGGGGCGTTAGCTGCCAAAGGAAATTCATGGCTTATTTTCAAGTTTTACTACACGGCGCTGATTTCGTTTTCAATTTCGATGGTATTGAAGAAAAAGGTGGTTTTTATACTACGCGCTGGGTCAAAGCTAACTCAGAAAACGAAGCTGAATTGAAAGCTGTTAGTTTGCTCAAAAGCGATCAAAACCTGCATGATGTTTCTGTAAAAACAGAAAGATATACTCCCATGATTTTTCTTGAAGAAATTGCAAAAGTTAACTGGTTTAATTACGTCAGAAACTACCCTGGTAAAGGATACACATTTTACACAGGTGATGACGACAGCTAACAAGCTGTTGAATAGCGGACAAAATTCAGTTGGCTGATTTCGCTCCGCTCAAGATTATAGCCAACCAAATTTTGCCCATTAACAGGGCGCTAAGCAACCAATCAAACGCATCAATAAGGAATATTGGCATGTCGAAGTCGGAAGATCAGCTCTCGCAACAGAAAATGGGTGTTTATATCGCTGTGGGCACGGGGATCGGGTCTGCGCTGGGGGTTGTCAGTGGCGTTGTGTTTGATATTTTACCCTTTAGCCTGTCTTTTGGAATAGCGGTGGGATGTGGTCTTGGTATCGCTATTGGTTCATCGTTCAACTCAAAAACCGAAGAAAAATAACTCCCAGACAGGCTTGCCTACCTTTGCCGGAATGGTTCCCATCGGGCGCTGGTGCCTATTGCTCAATCAGATTTTATAACTTAAGGATAATGTTGATGAAAGTTCAGGTTAAACATTTTTCGACTCACCAAACCGCGAAAGTCTTTGCGGTATTAATGGCAGTGACGTCTTTACTGTTTATGATTCCATTTATGCTTCTTTCCATGTTTACCGGTGGTGATTCCGGCCAGTTTGGTGTGTCTATTTCCATGTTTATTTTAATGCCGTTTTTTCAAGGTGTTTTTGGCTACATCATGGTGAGATTTGGGATGTGGATTTACAACAAAGTCACTCCGCGTGTTGGTGGGATTGAATTTGAGTTCGAAGAAGTTGAGTCTCATAACAATATGCTTTAAAACGGGCAGGGCTCACTGACGGGGCGATATTCAGCTATTATTACTTCCAGCATTGGCGGCGGATATTTCTTTAGAAAACAGGATGAAGTCACTGGATAGCGAGCTGTTTGCCTCTTTTAATCATTGTCCGTCATTGGGCGAGCTATGCGGCTTGAGCGGTTGATTTATATTGTCTAGAATGGCGCACTTTTCCATTTAATGCAGGTTAATAATATGAGCGATAGTCAATCACGTCCTCCTTTACCCGATCATCTTTCATGTAACCCCCGTAGTCGATATTATGTTGAAGAAATTTTCGAGCATAACATTGGTATTCGGCTGAATGGCAAAGAGCGTAACGATGTAGAGGAATATTGTATCAGTGAGGGATGGGTGAAAATTTCTTCGCATAAAGCGCTGGATCGCCGCGGGCAACCACTGTTACTTAAGTTAAAAGGAACAGTAGAGGCCTTTTATAGTTAAATTCAAAGGTGCTTAGCACAACTTGAATGTTGTGCTATATCAAGACACTAATCCCGCTTTAACTGCAACTCCACCACCAGATCGTTAGCAATATCTTCTAAACGCTCCTGTATTTCATCCAGGGATAATTCCGCCGGTACCCCGATCAGGATCTCGGCTTTAAATAGCTCGCCTCCCCAGTTGGGGGCGCTTTCACAGTGGGATTGCATTTTGAGTACATTGGCACCTGCGTGGTGCAGGGCGGCGGTGATTTCCTGCACTATACCGGGTTTGTCGTTGCCCATAATATCAACCGTGGCAGTGCGGGTTTCGCTGGGCTGAAATTCATTAATATCTTCATGCACCACGCAGCGTAAATCACTAATCTGGTTAACCGCAGCATGGAATGATTCAATTTGTTCTTCGGGCAGCATCACCTGGATAATACCGGCAAATTGTCCGGCCATTTTGCTTAGGCTGGATGCCAGCCAGTTGCCCTTATGCTGGTAGATGGTTTTGGAAATACGTTCGACAATGCCGGGTTTATCGGTGCCTACCAGGGTGACCACAATTTGTTTCATATCGTTTATCTCTTGGTTTGTTTATCTCGATATCAAGCTGATGCTCTATGTTTAGCAAAGATAAACAGAAAGTCCATCGATATCTTGCTACTGTGGTAAAGGCGTCGACGTCGCTGCTTAATAGAGTTGGTAAAGCTAGTCGGATCAATCGGTTAAGCAGAAGTTTAATTAGTGTAGAGAAGATGTTTTACATAAGCTACTCTGGACTAGCACAGCAATTTGTCATTTTTATTATTTTATGACTGGCCGGATCGTGTATCATGCGCGCCGACAAATATGAGTAAAAAACGAGGTTAATATGCCCGCAAACTCTTTTTTAGGGGTTTTTGCTAAATCCCCACTTAAACCGTTAGAAGAACATATCAACATGGTGCATGAGTGCTCGCAAGGCTTGGTACCTTTCTTCGATGCTGTTTTTAGCCAGGACTGGAAAGAAGCCCAAAAACAGCAAAAAAGCATTTCAAATATGGAAAAACAGGCTGACTCACTCAAGCGTGAGTTGCGCATGAGTTTACCCGGTGGCATTTTTATGCCGATTAATCGCCAGGATATTCTCGACTTGTTGACCCAGCAGGACAAAATCGCCAATAAAGCTAAAGATATTTCCGGACGGATCTTGGGTCGTGAACTGGAAATTCCAGAGCCGATGCAGGAACAGTTCAAGGTCTATCTGGATCGTTGTCTGGATGCGACGCAACAGGCCAAGATAGTGATAAACGAACTGGACGAGTTGCTGGAAGCCGGTTTTAAAGGTCGTGAAGTTCGTCTGGTCGAGGGCATGATCAAGGAACTGGATAAAATTGAAGATGATACGGATGTCATGCAGGTAAAAATGCGTAAACAGCTCCGCGAGCTGGAATCCGGCATTAATCCTGTCGATGTGATGTTCCTCTATAACATCATTGAATGGGTCGGTGATTTAGCCGATATCTCTGAGCGAGTCGGTTCTCGACTCGAACTTATGTTAGCCAATTAAACAGGCATATTTCTGATGGATATATTATCAACTTACGGCGTTATGCTGATTGTAGTCGCCGCGCTGGTAGGCTTTTTAATGGCTTGGGGTATTGGTGCTAATGACGTAGCCAATGCGATGGGAACCTCGGTAGGTTCTAAAGCCCTGACGATTAAGCAGGCTATCTTTATTGCGATGGTGTTTGAGTTTGCCGGAGCTTATCTGGCCGGTGGAGAAGTGACCTCAACAATACGAAAAGGCATTATTGATAGTGCCTTTTTTATTGAGCAGCCGGAATTGCTGGTGTACGGCATGATTTCAGCCCTTTTTGCTGCGGGTGTATGGTTGGCGCTGGCGTCGTATTTGGGCTGGCCGGTATCAACCACTCACTCCATTATCGGTGCCATTATCGGTTTTGCCGCTGTGGGTGTCAGTTCTGATGCGGTCATGTGGAGTAAAGTCGGTGGCATTGTCGGTAGCTGGATTATCACTCCGGCCATATCCGGGTTTATTGCCTACATCATCTTTATGAGTGCGCAAAAGCTGATTTTTGACACCGACGAGCCCTTTAAAAATGCCAAACGTTATGTGCCGTTTTATATGGGTCTAGCGGGTTTTGTGCTGTCCTTAGTGACCATCAAAAAAGGTTTGAAGCATATCGGTCTTAATATTCCGCAAGCCGACGGATTCTATATTGCGATTGCCATTGCGATTGCGGTAGGACTTGTCGGGCGTTTGTTTATCAACCGGATTAAGTTTGATCCTAGCGATGATCATCGTTTGCAATTTGTCAGCGTCGAAAAAGTGTTTGCCACCCTGATGGTGGTAACCGCCTGTTGTATGGCGTTTGCCCATGGCTCAAATGATGTGGCTAACGCGATAGGACCGCTGGCAGCGGTTGTTAGTGTGGTTAACAGCGGCGGTGAAATCGGTAAACAGGCCGCGTTAGTATGGTGGATACTGCCGCTCGGCGGGTTGGGTATTGTGGCGGGACTGGCTTTATTTGGACATCGCGTTATCCAGACCATTGGTAAAGGCATCACCCATTTAACACCCAGTCGTGGTTTTGCTGCGGAACTGGCAGCGGCCAGTACGGTGGTAATTGCCTCGGGTACCGGCTTGCCTATTTCTACTACGCAAACCTTGGTTGGCGGAGTGCTGGGTGTTGGTATGGCGCGCGGTATAGCGGCACTTAATTTGGGTGTGGTACGTAATATCGTGATCTCCTGGGTGATTACTTTACCCGTAGGAGCTGGTTTATCTATTGTCTTCTTCTATATTATTAAAGCTATCTTTGAAGCCTGAGAAGACAGAAGTGGGATCGTTAGCATAAGCGGCGATCCCTTTTTAAGTTTTATTTTTGTCATGTAAATGACATAAAACATTAATTAAAATTTAAAAAAAATGTCATCATGTAATAAATCTGTCATGAAAGGCATGCATAGTGCGCGTAATATATTGTTATCTATGTAGCTTATAGAGGAATTATTTGATGCAACTATCCAAACATCTGTTACTCCCTGTTCTAGTCTGTTTATCCAGTTATTCGTTTGCCGATCCCATCACGCTGTATGGCAAGGCTAACGTCACGGTACAAAGCTCTGATGAAGGCGGCGACCGTTTTACTGAAACCCAAAGCAATAACTCCCGTATTGGAGTCAAAGGCGAAACTAAACTCGATGGCGGTCTTACCGCTTTTTATTTGATCGAGTTCGGTGTCGATTTAGCGGATTTATCCGGCAGCGATAATATTAAATCGCGTAACCAGTATGTGGGGTTAAAAGGCGATTTTGGCGCGGTGATGATTGGTCGCAACGATACCATGCTCAAGCAAACACAGGGCAAGCTGGATCAGTTCAATGACTACGAAGCCGATTTAAAAGGTATCTGGAAAGGTGAGAACCGCCTGAGTGATACTATCACTTATATCTCGCCTAAATTTGGTGATTTTACTGTAGGTCTAACCTATGTCGCAGAAGATGAAGAAGACGGTGAAGATGGTACCTCGGTGTCACTTAACTATGGCGATAAAAATCTGAAGAAAAGTGCTATCTATGCCTCGGTTGCCGCTGACTTTGATGTGGCCGGTTACGATATTGTACGTGCGGCAATCCAGAGCCAGTTTGATGCATTGACCTTGGGCGCGATGTTGCAAAAACAGGAAGCAGTTAATTCCGGCGACAGTAAAGAAGGTGCAATGGTTAGCGCTGCCTACAAAATGGGTAAAATCACTTATAAAGGCCAGTTTCAAACGCTGGAAGACGATACCGCCAGCAGTATTGGTGCCGATTATAAGCTAGGTGCCAGCACCAAAATATTTGCCTGGTACACGGTGCAGTCACTGGACGATGCCAAAGACAAAAACTGGTTGGCGGTAGGACTGGATCATAAATTCTAGTCCTGTTGACGAGTTGACCAAGCCCTGAATATTCAGGGCTTTTTTATGCCGGTTAAAAAAAACTGACAGTGCGTTCTACCAGCCAAAAAGCACTCACAGTGCCAACTGTATAGGCAGTGGTGTGCAGCAAATCCTGTCGTTTAATTGTGCAGAATTGACGGACAATCCAGGCTAGCAGCAATAGTGAGCCGATAAAGATAAGTTGCCCCAGTTCCACCCCCAGATTAAAAAACAGTAGCGCAGTGGCAAAACCGTTCTGTGGCAGTCCGATTTCAGTCAAAACCGCGGCAAAGCCGAAACCGTGAATAAGTCCGAACGTACTGGAAACCAGGGCAGGGTATCGCCAGGTCAGACTGGTTTTATCGGCTCTTAATAACTCACAAGCCAAAAATAAAATACTTAAGGCAATCACCGCTTCTACCGGAGCAATAGGCACCTGTACCCAGTTTAATGACGTGGCTAGCAAAGTAACCGAGTGGGCTAGGGTAAAGCCTGTAATGGTCAGGATAATACGCTTGAGGGAACCGGCAATAAACACCAGACAAAGCACAAATAGCAAGTGATCCCAGCCAATCAATATATGTTCGATCCCCATGTGGGTATAACTGGCGGCGATACTTAAACGGCTGTCCGGTTTGGCGATCTGTAGTTGCGTTTGGGCCGGGGTAAAACGTTGCATATCCAGGCTACCATCGGCAAACTCGACTCTTAGCAACACATCGGTGCGAGTATTGTTTAAGCTTTTTATTTGCAGCGACTGTCCCGCAAGTGAGTGCTGACATTGAATTTGCCAACGCTGGTTGGAAATCAGTTCGTCTTGCTGAACTGAAGGTGCCGATATTGCCGCGCAGTGAGCGGGAAATTGCGCCTGCAACGATAAACGAGTGCCGTTATGCAATGGCACCTTGAAATTGACCTGATATTGATGATTGGTTTGTTCTAGAAGCGACAAAAAAGCCGGACGAATTTCGTCAGCCATAACAATATTGGCGAATAAACCCGTTATTAGCACGCCAAGCAGCCATCCTTTGATAAGCCGGCGCATTATTCAGCCCCTGTTACAGACTCAGTTACCTGGATCTGATATTGCGTCCGCAATGACTGGTAATATTGTTCATCGGCTTGTTGGCGCTGGTGGCGTTGATAGGCTAACGCCACATCGTCCTCGATTGTTTCAAAGGGCGGTGCAGGTTGGCGCAGTAAATGCGAAATATTGACCAGGTGCAAGCCGTATTGTGACTGGATTGGTCCGACCCATGTGCCGCTTGGTTGGCTCAGCAATTGGCGGGTAAATACTTCACCAAACAAACGCTCTAATCCGGATTGGGTCATATCCTGATATTCCCTTTGCAGGGAGCTGGCATCACCACTCACCGTTGTGTCATCAGTATTTAACTCGTTTATCCATTGTTTTGCCTGTAACTGACTGTTCTGGTGTTGTAACGGATCGATAAAAATTTGCTGAAAGCTGACTTGAGGTTCAGGTTTAAACAATGCAGTATTAGCCTGATAAAAATTGCGCAGTGTATCTTTGTCTGCGGGAGGAAACTGGGCAAATCCCTGATTCATCACCAGCGCTTTTTGTGCCAACCGTTGACGAATGAGCGGATCATTTTTATCCAGTTGCAGACGTTCCGCTTCACGAAAGAGAACCTCTTGTCTGATACGTTGTTCAATCAAATGCTCCAGTTCAGCTTGATCCGGCGCAGAAGAATGGATTTGATTCCAGTCGGTGACAATTTCATCGACTATAGCTTGATCGATAGTAATGACTTGCTGCTCTTCACTGTTGTTGCCAACCCAGGCGTTGATTACAAACAACAACGAGCCTAAACAAATAAAATGAAATAAAGGATCTTTGATCAATTTAACTAACATGGTGTGCTGAAACTCCAGAGGTAACTATTGTTTATTTTTGTTGTGGGAAACGGTGGCGCGATTGTTGGTATCACGACTGCGGCGGATCAGCTCGTCGCCCATTTCGACCGAATCACTTTTTGCCATTCGATCATAAAGTACCACGTTGACTGTGGCAGCCAGATTCATACAGCCTTTGGTGGGAATATAAACCACTTCATCACACCAACTTAGTTGTTGTTGGGTCAGGGAACCGTCTTCCGGGCCAAATAAATAAAAGGCATTGGCGGGGTGATTGAAATGAATCAGCGGCTTGGCACCTTCAATCAGTTCGATTGCAACAACGGTGGCGCCTTCAGGCACATGTTGCTGAAGATCATCCACCGCACGGGTATCAATGTGCTGGTGTACATTTTTGGTGTCGGTATAAAACGCTTTGGCGCGCTCATAACGTTGACCGGAATAGAGTATGGTGTTGGCACCGTAACACCCAGCGGCGCGCAATATGCTACCCACGTTGCTCGGACTTTTGGGGTTAACCAGGCCGATAGTAACTTTGCTTTCGGGCATTTGGCAGACTCTTGGCAAAAAAAGAAACGCATTATACCTGCCGAAGTGGCTAAATGAATGCAAAGACGTTTAATTGTTTATTTTCTACGATTGAGATTTAATTTTTTTTATTTTTCTTCAAACTATTTTTCAGCAGGGGTCGACTTAATGAGCAAAGAAAATAAAAAAGACACCAAAGGAATGCAGTTGAGTGTTTGAACAAACAGACGAGAAGCTGATCAGTAAAGCGTTAAACGGCAATAAAAATGCCTGGCTTAAACTGATAAAGCGATATGAAAAACCTATGTACAACTATGCGTTGCGAATGGTTGGTAACGCTGATGACGGCATGGATGTGATGCAGGAGATTTTTATCTCGGTGTTTCGCAACCTGTCCAGTTATCGGGGCGAAGGCAGCTTTAAAAGCTGGATATTCAGGATAGCCAATTATCGGGTCATTGAGTTTTATCGGCGCAAAAAACCGATGCAAAGCATTGATGACCAGCCTGAAGCGCCTGATGAACAGGAATTAAATGCTGAACAGCAGATGTTGTCACAACGTCAGGGCGAACAACTGGTGAATGCAATGCAAAGCTTGCCACTGGCGCAAAAAGCGGTGGTAGAACTGAAATTTTTTGGTGAGTTCACTTTTGATGAAATTGCCGATCAGCTAGGGATATCGGCCAATACGGTTAAATCCCGGTTATACAGCGGTTTAGATAAATTAAAGCAGGTGATGGAGATTGAATATGTCTGATCTCGAACAACAATTTGAACTGTGGTTGGAAGGCAAGTTAAACGCCGCCGAACGGCAGGAGTTTGAACAACAATGCCAAACTGATCCGGTGATGGCAGAGCGGCTGGCAACGGCAAAAATAGCCAGACAACAAGTACAGGCTTATCAAACCCGTGAGGTACCGCGCTGGGATGCCGCAGCGACTTTTGCGACGTCCAGCGAGCCTAGAGGCTGGTTCCAGTGGCAAGGATCATTATCGTTTGGCCTGTCTATTCTGGCCATTTGTATGGTGCTGTTTAAAGTGGAGATACAGGTAACGGATGGTGCCATGACACTGAGTTTTGCCGGTAAACAGCAGCAACAACAGGTGGAAAAACTGGTGAATGACAAACTTGACCAATTTCAGCAAAACCAGCAACTGGCATTAGCGGATTTTTCACAAACTATGCAGGATCAGCAAAAGCTAAATAATGCCCAACTGACGAATTATTTACTGACCTCCAATCGGGAGGAGCGCCGTGAAGATTTTGTGGAGCTGATCAAATTTGTGAATGAACAGCGTAGCGATGATCAATTATTTTTCGCCAAGCAGATCAATAAATTACAGGACGATATTTATGCCAATCCTGTTAAACGACCCTAACTGACTAACAGGTTTGGCTGTAACAATATTTTTTAAGAGGTAATCGAAGATGAAAAAAGCACTAATCGCACTAACAGTTGGAGCGTTAACTATGGGGGCCGCACATAGTGCCACCAATATGACAGAGCTGAGCAAGGATCTGGCCATTATGTCCAGCATTCTGAAAACGGCTTTACAACAAGGCAATGATGATAAAGGTATCCGTTTTCGTGACCTTGATGTGAGTTATCTGGCCGACCAGGGGGTCGTGTTTGAAGTCAACACCACGTCCGGAGGATGGAATTTCAGTTTCGATTTCGGCGATATTATGAATGTCTTGCCGGTTGCTCCGCCGGCACCTGTAGTCGATTCGTCTTTTGAGAAACGTTTTGTAATCAATATCGATGAAGATGATTACAAGCGTGAAGTTGAGATGGCGGTAGAACATGCACAGGATGCGATGCGTGAAGCCCGCGATCAACTGCGCGAATTACGTAACCGCGAACGTGAATTGAGCTGGGAACAGCGGGAGTATGAGCGTCGCCGCCGGGATATCGAGTTTGAAAAAAGTCATGCTGATGAAGAGGATCGCAAAGAACTTGAGCAAGAAATCAAGGAACTGGATAAAGAACAGAAACAGCTGGAAACCAAGCGTCAGGAAATTGATAAATACGCAACCGAGATCGAAAAAGAACAGCAGAAACAGGTTAAGGCAACTAAAGAAGCGCAGGAAAAATATTACAAAGCGTTTTTGGCCCGCTTTGAGGAGAATGTCGCCGATGTACTGTGTAAATACGGTGCGGGTGTGAAGTCGATGCCGGATGATGAGCATGTCAGTTTTGTATTAAACGGTTTTGGGGAAGGAACCAGCCGTAGCCGCCAGGACAAAATCTACGTATTTAAAAACAAGGATATTAAATCTTGCGTTGCGGAAAAAATCGACACTAACAAATTGTTGGCCAACGCCCAAACCTACGTTTTCTAGATTATCTACCAGGGCAACGCAAGTTGCCCTTTTTTCTTGCCAAAGCCGTTAACTTGTCGTCAAAATAGACTCCTTTCAAGCTACCTGTTGAGCCAGTCTATGCGACCGTTGTTTATCCTGTTGATGCTTTTATTTCCTCATTTGCTGATGGCGGAATCACTGGGGGACGATCTGCACATTCAGAAAATAGCAGGTAACCTCTATTTGCATACCTCATTCAAGACATTGGCCGACTATGGTCGGGTGGCATCTAATGGTTTGGTCGTGATTGACAATGACGACGCTTATCTTATTGATACGCCCTGGCAGGACAAAGACACTGAAAAGCTCATTCACTGGATTGAACAATCCGGATATAGATTAAAAGCCAGTATAGCCACCCATTTTCATGATGATCGTAGCTCGGGTATCGGTTTATTAAATCAACTCGGGATTAAAACCTATGCTTCGGCATTAACTAACCAATTACTCGCAGAACAGAACCGCGAGCGGGCAAAGCACAGCTTTAACGGCAACGAATTTTGGTTACTGGCGGATAAAATTTACCTCTACTACCCAGGCAAAGGCCATACCCAGGATAATCTTGTGGTGTGGATAACGGACAATAATCTGCTGTTTGGTGGTTGCCTTGTTCGCAGTATGGAAGCTGACAATATGGGCAATACCGCCGATGCGTCGATGTCAGACTGGGCTGCTACAGTAAAAAATGTAATGGACAAGTTTCCGGCCGCCAAGGTAGTGATCCCGGGACATGGCGCGGCAGGAACGGCCGAAATGTTGAGCCATACCCTGGATATTCTCGAATCTGTACCTGTTGCAATGTAAGGAATCCAGCTTGAATATTGGCATTTATATTTACGATGATGCGGAGGTACTGGACTTCTCTGGTCCTTATGAAGTGTTTTCCACCGCTAACCGATTTTTGGACCCAACCGACAGTTTTAATGTTTTTTTGGTTGCAGAGGAGCTGTCTGTGGTCAAGGCCAGAGGCAATTACAATATTCAGCCGCATTACAGTTTTAGCAATCATCCCGAGATTGACGTGCTGATCGTCGTGGGCGGAGTGCACAACGGTGAATTGACAAAAACCAAGGTGATTAAATGGGTGGCGCAGGTTTCTGCTGGCGCGCAACTGACTGCGTCAGTTTGTACCGGCGCGTTTTTACTGGCAGAAGCAAGGTTATTGACTGGCCTCAAAGTGACTACCCATTGGGAAGATTGTGACGACCTACAACGCTGTTATCCTGATTTAACCGTAGTTAAATCACAACGTTGGGTAGATCAAGGCAAGGTTGTGACATCTGGAGGGATTTCAGCGGGTATCGATATGAGCTTGCATCTGGTCGCCAGACTTACCAGCGTGCAATTGGCCGAAAACACTGCCAGACAAATGGAATTTGAATGGCGAAAAAACACTTAACTGTTGACGGTAGATGAGCAATTTATCGGGTCGCGTTATCGCATTCTATGCCGGTTTGCTGTCAGTATTGATTGGTGGTGTTGCATTTGTACTAAACTGGTATGTCTGGGGCGGAGGTATGCCCGGATATGGTATTTTTCTTTTTCCGGGAAATCTTGTTCTAGCAATATTTAGTGAAGAAATTAATTTTTGGCCTAAATTTTTGTTGTTACTTGGTGGCCAGTTTACGCTGATTGCCTTACTGAGTATGTTGATAAGCAGAGGTATTGAGTTTGTAAAACAGCGCCAGTCTTTTTAAGGTTGTGGCGGCCGTATCGTTAACAGAAAATGGATAATAAAATGAAAATCAGGATTTTACCTTTACTCACGCTTTGTATCCTTTTATCGAGCCCCTCTGCTCTGGCTGGAATATTAGATGGCGCATGGCAACTGGTTTCCGGTGAGTATCTGGATGAACAGGGCAAGCTGGTTAGTTATGAAAAAACCGGCATGCAATCACTTAAAGTTTTATCCGGGAACCATTTCAGTTTTACCTCGATGAAAAATAGTCAATTCTGGGCCGCCGGATCCGGCACCTTTGAAATTAAAGACGATAAATATGTCGAGACATTATTGTTTAATTCCTTTGCAGAAAAACCAGGCGCATCGTTTAGCTTTACCACACTAATAGTTGGCGATATCTGGTACAACTCTCGCTGGAAGGACGGGGTTCGTATTGAGTATGAGGTATGGCATAAAATCAGTGAATGACCAGCCAATATCAGCAAGGCGGATTAAGTGACGGAAATATTCAGGGGATTGGGTTCTGGACAGCAATATACTGGTGAGGCGTTGTTTACTTACAGCGTATCAGGTGCCGAGTATCAAGGGACGCGTATTTCGCCATGAACTTTTGTGGTCAGCCATAACGCCAGATTTATCTTGCGCAAGCAGTTTGCCGCTATTCAGCAATACCCAGGGGGAAAGGTCAAAGTCTTTTACCATCCTGCTAAACCGCAAAAAAGTTATCTGATTGTGGCTGGTAAAATGGGCATTTTGCTCACCTTATTTATAAGCGCTCTGCCACTTCCGCTATTTTATTTTAAGTATTACGCATAAGTATCGCGTAAGGGTTGTCGATTATATAAAACAGTTTGAGGAATTAATGAATGACTAGTCAATTTAACGGATCTTGTCTTTGTGGTGAGGTTAGTTTTGTCGTTGAAGGAGAGTTTGACCGATTTTATCTTTGCCACTGTGAATATTGCCGCAAAGATACCGGTTCGGCGCATGCGGCTAACCTGTTTTCCACTGGTGCCACATTACAATGGATTTCTGGTGAATCGTCTATCAAGTATTTTGTCCTGCCCGGCACTCGCCATACCAAGAATTTTTGTTCCATTTGCAGTTCTGCCTTACCCATCAGTCTGGCGGACGGAAAACTAGTCCGGGTACCTGCAGGCTGTATTGACGGTGATCTCGCCCTTCGGCCCACATTACATCTTTTTACTGCCAGTAAAGCGGATTGGGATGACAGGCTGGAGCAGATTGCGAGTGTTGAGAAACTACCAGCCTAGATAATCCTGCTATACGATGGCGGCATCTTCCTTGAGTAACAGTACGACCAAATAAATCAGTGCCAACGGCGGCAAAAAAGATAGGCCGAATCCGATAGTTGCCGCCATTCGGGGATTCTCCGTTTTGGTCTGACCTAACTTGTAACTACACCAGCTGATGGTGCCGGCAAATAGCAAAAACACGACTACCAATAAAAGTGCAAACATCGTTTTCTCCTGTATTTATTTCCGATTTGTTCAGTGAATTATTTGTATTGTCGACTTAATATAGTCCTCGATTTATCCATATTCAACAATTATTTATTGTTTATCGATAAATTATTGTCTATTATCGATGTGTATTGGTCTGGGTAAGTTGGTCTATCGAGGTAGAACCGGCTCGGTTGAAACAAATAAATACTGAGGGGTAATAATGTCGACACAGCTCAAGGTCAATTTGGACTTGCTGCTAGTGCAGCGAAAGATGACGTTGTCTGAACTGGCGCAAGAAGTGGATATAACGCTGGCGAATTTGTCCAAACTCAAATGTGGTAGAGCCAAGGCAATTCGGTTTTCGACGCTTATTGCGATTTGCAATGCATTACAATGCAAACCGGGTGATTTACTCGATCTGGAGTGAAATGTCATTTGTTTTTCTGAGGTTAAACTACCTGTAAAAAGAATGAGTTCAGGTTAAACTTGTCAGGATTTTTCATCGGGAAGTAAATATGAGTAGTCGTGTCGTCATCAGTGGTTCGGGCCTGTGGACACCTGAACATCGCATCAGCAATCAAGAACTGGTAGCCAGTTATAATGCCTGGGCAGATCAATATAACAGTAAGAATGCGCAGGCGATTCAGGCCGGTGAATTGGAAGCTAAACCGCATTCCAGTGCAGAATTTGTAGAAAAAGCCTCAGGAATAAAAAACCGTTATGCCTATATCAAAGATGGCATTCTGGATATTAACCGCATGCGTCCGCGCATTCCGTTGCGCACGGATGAGCAGCTTTCTGATCAGGCCGAGATTGCGTTGCATTCAGCCCGGTTAGCGTTAAAGGCGGCGAATAAGTCCCCGGCAGATATTGATGCAGTGATTGTTTCCTGTGCTATTACCCAGCGTTCATTCCCGGCAATTGCGATTGAAGTGCAACAGCAACTGGGTATCAAAGGTTTTGGTTTTGATATGTTGGTAGCCTGTTCGGCCGCGACATTTGGTGTGCATCGTGCCTATGAAATGGTAAAAGCGGGTACGGCGAAAGCCGTATTGGTGATTAATCCTGAACTCACTTCTCCTTTGGTCAATTATACTGATCGCGACAGCCATTTTATTTTTGGTGATGTCTCTACAGCCATGGTGGTAGAAAGCACACAGAGCTGCCAAAGTGATAATGTTTTTGAGATTTTAAGTACCAAGGCAGTAACCCAATACTCCAGTAATATTCGTGCCAATATAGGTTATGTGAATCATGCCAATGATTCCGATCCGACCTCGCCGGACAAGCTGTTTTATCAGTATGGTCGTAAAGTCTTTAAAGAAGTGTGTCCAATGGCGGCAGAACATATTTTACAGCATATTCAACAGCATCAGCTGGATACCACGGATGTTAAACGCTGGTGGCTGCATCAGGCTAATATTAATATGAATCTGCTGATCGTGAAAAAAATTCTGGGCCGGGATGCCACTCAGCAAGAAGCGCCGATAGTGCTGGATGAATATGCCAATACCGCATCAGCAGGCTCATTGATTGCGTTCAATTTGCATCAGCAGGATATGCAAACTGGTGATGTGGGTGTGCTATGCTCTTTTGGCGCGGGATACTCTATAGGTAGTTTGGTATTGCGTAAAATGTAGATTTGGAAGGCATTATAATTACAGAGGATTAACCATGATTATTACCCCACTTTATGCAGGCATATTGGCGTTACTATTTTTAGTCTTGAGTGTCAGGGTCATCCTGATGCGTGGCAAAGGCATCAGCTTGGGTGACGGGGGGGATAAAATTCTCCTGCGCCGTATTCGTGCCCATGGCAATTTTGCCGAGTATGTCCCTTTTATTCTGCTGATGATGGGGATACTCGAATTGGGGCGCTTTCCGGGCTATATCCTGCACATTATTGGCATAGCGCTGGTGGTTGGGCGTGTGTTGCATGGATATTCACTGGCCTTCACTGAACATTTCAAATTTGGTCGTATGTGGGGAGCCGCCATTACTTTTTTGCTGCTGCTCGTTTGTGGCGCGCTCTGTTTGTATCAGGGCATCAATGCTCACGTTGTGCTGAATTAATTCACCTTTAGGACGTGCTGTTTTCCGATACAGACGAGTTTATTCTCGGCTACGGTAGTTTGCTCAGCCATGATAGTCGTTGGCGGTTTTCTGCGATTAACACTGCCGTTATTCCTGTCAGTGTGCAAGGTTGGCAACGTAGCTGGATCACTCGCAATATTGAAGAGCAGCAATCCCATGTGGGAGCATTACCCAAACAGAATGCCAGCTTGAATGGCGTCCTGGTACCAACCGAGCGCATTACTGATCGATTACGCCAGCGAGAAAAAGATTACCTGTTCGCGCCGGTGCCTTTGTGCCGGTTGACGCTGCAAGTCGATAGGCCGCAAATTAATGCCCTGAAGCAGCAACTGCAACATCGTAAAATATGGATTTGCCAAAGTTTGGGAATTCATCCTGCCAATAAACAATTTCCGGTTATGCAAAGTTATGTAGATACCTGTTTGGCCGGCTGCCTTGAGAACGGCGGCGAAGATTTTGCCCGTGCTTTTGTCAAAAATACAGCAGGCTGGAATGAGGGCTGGATCAACGATCGCAAGATGCCCCGTTATCCGCGTGCTGCGCGAGTGGATAAAGTGTTGCAACAGAAAATCGATCAATTACTGGATGAGTTCGAGCTATTGCAGTTGAGACAAATCGCCTAGAGGCTGTTTATCATTCGGATTTGCTTACAATTTGATGGCAAATACAAACGGCCAATTGATTGTTTTTATTGTTATTCTTGCTATCAAGATTAATTCACAAAAGGAGCGAGGTGGATGGATATTCGACGTTGTTGGATGATCGCGGCATTCGAGCTGAACCGCCTTTTTATGACCAGACGTGGACTTATTGCGTTGGCGGCATTTGCACTGTTCTGGTTTGTGATCTTTTATTACCTGATTTCCCGCGGGGCAGAAATCCTCAATTCTCCCGCCTTTGCCGATATGGCCAAACAAACCTTTGGTCAATTGGGCTTATCCGAAATTTATCAATGGCCCATGGCCGAACTGGCTATTTACTGGCTGATCGCGATTTATCTGTACCCGGCCATGACGGTGATGATGAGCGCGGACCAAACGGCTTCGGATCGTGATCGCGGTACCCTACGCTTTCTGGTGTTACGCAGCACTCGTAGCGAAATATTGCTAGGACGATTTATTGGCCAAGTACTCATTATGGCCTTGCTGAGCGGTATCAGTTTGCTTGCCGCATTGGTCATGGGAAGTATGCAAAACGCTGCGGTTATTGTTGTTACCGGCGTGATTGCGCTGGGATTGTGGGGGCATTTGTTGCTGGCATTATTACCTTTTATTGCCTTGATGACATTGTTCAACGGTTTTTTGCGCTCCGCCCGTCAGAGTGTCTTGGTGGCTTCACTAGCATTGGGGGGACTCAGTATATTGTTGTCATTGCTAAGTTACTGGTATCCGTCATTGTCGATTTTGGAATATGTGTTACCCGGCAACGATTTGACCGACTTACTCAGCTTGCCCGGTCAAAGTTTACAGAGTTACTTGCAACCGGGATTACAGACAATCGGACTCTTGTTGTTGGCCTGGATGATTAATCAGCGGAGTGCACTATGAGTTTATTGATTGAATGCCGCAATGTCAGCCGCCGTTTTGGCAGTAAAGTAGCTCTGGATAATGTCAGTTTTGAGGTAAACCGGGGAGCGCCAGTGGCGCTGGTCGGGCCTAACGGGGCCGGCAAAACCACCTTATTTAGTTTGTTGTGCGGATATCTGTCGCCCTCTACTGGCAGCATTGCGATATTGGGGCATAAACCGGGTAGTCCGGCGCTAATCAATCAATTATCGGCATTACCGCAAGACGCGTTGCTCGATCCGCGCTTTAGCATAGGTCACCAGTTAAAGTTTTATGCCCGTTTACAAGGCTTGAGTTCTGCAGAACAGCAACGCGAAACTGAACGATGCCTGGAGCTGGTGTCCCTGTCTGACAGCATTGATCAACTGCCAGCAGAATTATCGCATGGCATGCGCAAACGGGTGTCAATTGCCCAGGCGCTGATAGGCCAGCCTGAAATCGTGATGCTGGATGAGGCAACGGCAGGGCTGGACCCCAAAAATGCCCGTCAGATCCGTGAACTTGTTGCTGATCTGGCTGGCGAGATAACATTTATTCTTAGCTCTCACGATCTGAATGAACTGGAGCGTTTGTGCGGCTCTGTGCTGTTTTTGGAGCAGGGGCAATTACGCCAGCAGAATGTGGTGAGTCATGAGAGCGTGACCAATACCCTGACTTTACGTATGCAGGCTATCACCGATGAATTTATCCCTGCTCTAGAGGCGTTGCCGGGGATGCTGAACGTACAAACCCGCACCCGTAACGAATTTGTATTGCTATTTGATCCGCAAATCAGTGCTGATATGCATATTCAGGTATTGAGTTTGTGTTATCAACGAGGGTGGTCTTATCGCCAGCTAATTGCCGGTGCTACGCTAGAAAATATGCTGTTCGAAAACGCTTAGCAGCCGAGTTAGGTAGAAGAATAACATCAAGTTATTTACTCCGGCCAGTTGGCCTTTATACGCAGGATTTTGTCCAGTTCCTGTTCGAGCAGATCGACTAGCAGGGGCTCAAAATGCCGTCCTTTTTGCTGCTTGATATATTGCATGGTTTCATCCACCGGCCAGGCATCTTTGTAAGGACGTTTGGTGGTTAATGCATCAAACACATCGGCGAGTGCGACAATACGCCCTTCAACCGGAATATCTTCGCCCTTGAGACCATAAGGATAACCGCTGCCGTCCCATTTTTCATGATGGTGCAAGGCTACCGACTTGGCTAATGCCAGCAATTCCGAGTCACATTCACCAATAATTTCGGCGCCAATGAGCGGATGCTTTTTCATTTCGGCAAATTCTTCGTCAGTTAGTTTATCCGGTTTAAGCATAATATTGTCAGGTATGCCGATTTTACCAATATCGTGCATGGGAGCTGCATGGAACAGATTATCGGCGCGTTGCTCTGAAAAACCGTAGGCCAGCGCGATCACTTTGGCGTAATGACTCATTCGAATAACATGCAGGCCTGTTTCGTTATCCTTGTATTCCGACGCGCGGCCCAGTCGCTGGATCACTTGCAGACGGGTTTTTTTCAGTTCATCGGCCTGAACCAGCGACAAATGGGTTCTGACTCTGGCTTTGACGATGGGAGGGGAGACAGGCTTGGTAATATAATCTACCGCGCCATATTCAAACCCTTTGGCTTCATCATCGGTATCTTTTAACGCGGTAACAAAAATGACCGGTATCATTGCTGTATCCGGTGCTGATTTTAATTTCTGACAGGTCTCAAAGCCGGTCATCCCCGGCATCATCACATCTAACAGGATCAGGTCTGGCTTGTCGCGTTGGGCCAACTTTATTGCTTCTTCACCGGATTTGGCGAAAATAAGGCGATAGCTGTCATGCAGTATTTGCTTCAGCACCCGTAAATTAGCCGGCTCGTCATCGACCAGCAGAATTTTTGTCTGGCTGTCTTGGTTATCTTGCATGAGGACTAAGGCTCCAAATTGTTATCGCGTAATTCATTCAACAAATTGATGGCTTGCTCGAATTCAAAATCATCAAAGGCATTCTCAATTTTTTCCAGCATTTTATTATGGTTGTTTTGCAAGCATTGTATAAGTTGCTGCATGGCATTTTCGTCCATTTCATTGCGTTTGGCCGCCTGAACGAGACGGTCGATAACTGCCGTCAGTTCCTGTCTGTCAACCGAAGGCGCCTCATGAGTGTGCTGTGCACTGGCCGGTTGAATAAACTGCTCGATCTCATTGATAACCGATGGCATATGCTGGGTCAGTTCGTCAATAATGTCATCACAGATATCCTGTTGTTGCTGGTTTGCAGCACTTTCCAGTCGCTGCAGTAAATCGGCAGTCTGGGTTAAACCTAAATTGCCACACTGGCCTTTAATGGCATGCGCCTGCTGGGCAATTTGGGCTAAGTTTTGCTGTGCGGACAATCCTTGCAGCAAACCGGCCATGTCCTGATATTTATCAACAAACAACTGCAACTCTTTGTTAAGAATGTCTAGGTCCCCCCACAAGGACAATCCTTGCTGGGTGTCGAGTAATGAATGAGGTTGTGTGGTTACTGCTGGCGGGAGTTTATTTTGATCAATATTGAGCTTGAGAACCCGGGCAATCTCCACGCACAACATCTGGAAATTGACTGGCTTACTGGCGAATCCGTCCATACCGGCGTTGCTGGCGGCCAGTTTATCTTCGGCCAGTACGCTGGCAGTCAGGGCAATTATCGGAGTGGCAGCCAGTCCTTTTTGTTGCTCCAGCTTGCGAATTTCCTGGCTGGCTTGCAAACCATCCATATGCGGCATTTGTACATCCATCAGGATTAAGTCAAAGCTTTGTTTCTCAAAACAGTTCAGAGCCTGTTGACCGTTGGTGACGGTTGTTACCTGATGGCCAGCATTACCCAGCAACAACACCAACAGATCACGGTTTTGCTGAATATCATCGGCCACCAGAATTGCCAACGGCGGGATCGGCAAGACATTTTTGCATGGCGGCTCTACCGGTTTTTTAGCTGGTATCAGTGGCAAGGAGAACTCGAAACAACTACCTTCGCCCAATGTACTGCTAACGTTTATTCTGCCGCCCATCTGTTCCACCAGTTGCTTACTGATGGTGGTGCCAAGACCCGTTCCGCCAAAGCGACGACTCATTGATGCGTCGGCCTGGGTAAAAGGTTCAAAAATAGTGTTCAGACGTTCTTGCGCAATCCCTATACCGGTATCCTGAATGCTGAAATGTACGTGGCTTTGCTGATCCAGGCTGATCGTTACGGAGACACTGCCTTGTTCGGTAAACTTAATCGCATTACCGATCAGATTGGTGAGCACCTGCCGGATGCGATCCGGTGCGCCATAATAGAACTCTCCCACTTGCTCAGAGAGCTCCAGACGCAAGTCAATATGTCTGTCATTGGCTTGTATAGACAGAGTGGATAACACCATATCTAATTGATTTGGCAAAGAAAAATCGAGCATTTCCAGTTCGAGTTTACCTTTTTCCAACTTGGCACTGTCGAGAATGTCATTGAGTAAATGCAGCAATGAATTGGCTGCACTATTAATAGTGGACAAGTGTTTGTGCTGCTCACGTTGCATAGGGGTTTCGAGTAACACATTACTAAAACCGATAATGGCATTCATCGGCGTACGGATTTCATGGCTCATATTGGCTAAAAACGCCGTTTTAGCGACCACTGCCTGTTCGGCCTTTTCCTTGGAATGCAATAGATTGTCTTCCATGGTTTTACGGCTGGTGATATCCATAATAAAACCGTCCAGCCAGGCAATTTTGCCCTTTTTATCGCGGATATAGTCACCGGTTTCCAGTACCCAGCGAACCGATTTGTCTTTGTGAATAATGCGATATTCAAGATTGAACGGATCTTCACCATTATCCATTATGTTGATCCGCTCCTTATCGTCTGGGTGGAACAAATCCGAGATATTGCGTTTGGGGTTAGGCATAAGAAAATCACTGGCAGGGTAGCCGGTAATTTTTTCGACAGCTTCGCTAATAAATAGCATGGGCCAGCCTGTCTTGTGCAGACAACGGTAAGCGGCTCCGGGAATATTGCCGATCAAGCTGCGGAACTTTTCTTCGCTCTCCCTGATAGATTGTTCCATCGCCAGACGCTGACTGATATCCGCGACAAAAGCGACAAACAACTCTTCGTTGGGAAGCTTGACGTGACCGACAGTCAGGCGTACCGGAAATACGTGGCCGTCTTTATGCAGCGCTTCTGTTTCAAGGGCGCTGCCGCTCATCGAGTCCTGAGCATCACTAACAAAAGATTGCAATTTAAATTGGGTCAGTTTTGAGGGAGGGATCAATACCGACACGTGTTGTCCGATTAATTCTTTATATGACCAACCGTAGATTTTGGCTACAGCTTGATTGGCACCAATAATTTTTTCCTGATGATTAACGGTGATAATGGCATCAACAGCGGTATCCATCATGGCTAACAGACGTTTTTCATTTTCATGGGAGACTTTGGAAATATCGCGATATCTCAATACCAGATTCACCCCCACAACCAGCGCAGTGATGAAAACCGTTGTCATGGCAATACCCATGGCCATCAGGGCGGCATCCTGGCCTTTTTCCGGGGGTAAATTCATGCCGGCTGGCTGAACAAAACGGGCCGCGGCCATACCGGTATAGTGCATGCCGGAAATAGCAAAACCCATCACGCTGCCGCTGATAATATTTAGCCAGGTTTCGGATATGCGCGCGCGTAAAAACTGGTTAATTCCAAACTTGACCCATAGCGCCAGAATCGCCAATGAAACCGCTACCACTATAGATAATGCAAAGAACCAGGGATCATAACGAAGTAGTGGTGCCATCTGCATGGCGGCCATGCCGATATAATGCATGGTACCGATACCAGCCCCCACTAATAGTCCGCCTAACAGCAACTGACCGAGCCGGATATTCTGGTTACTGATTAATCTTAGCGCGACCCAGGAGGCCGCAATACTGGGCAGCATAGAAAGTAAGGTCAGTTCAATGCCGTAATCCACGTCAGTACATAAATCAAATGCCAGCATGCCGATAAAGTGCATCGACCACACACCGCCGCCCAAGGCGATACTGCCCGCGGCCAGGGTCAGATGTTTACGGGTATGATGCTCGACATAACGGGCTTGACCGGCAATCTGCAATGCCATAAAGGAAGTGAAAATGGCAATAGCAACTGACAGGATAACCAACCAGGGATCAAAACTGCCATAGACTAATAAACTGTCGGCGGGATAACTAAAATAGTGGAACAACCAATTTATCAATTTATTACTACCAGTTAAATTGAAATTAGAACAAATATAATACAATTATAAAGTGTCTAACAACCAATGTAACCCGTTAATATCGTTGAAAATCAATAAAAGCAAGCTATTATGGGCGGAAAATGTAGGCATTTTGTTAAGCAAATGCATATTCACTATTCATCATATTGATGTTTTTACAGGCAGATATTGGTACGCATAATTTTAGAGTTGATTGGCAATATCCATAATCATCCTGCGTAGCCAGATATGCCCGGCATCATGTTGTAACAGCGCACTCCAGGCCATTTTCAGGGCAATGGGAGGAATATCAAAAGGCGGATCAAGCACAATCACGTTGGGATCATCCTGATAAATTCTGGCCGCGCGACTGGGCAAGGTGGCAATCAGATTTTGTGCTTTGGCCAATTGCAGTGCCACGTGATAGTGACGGGTAAAAGTGCGGATATGGCGTTTGTGCCCGAGTTTATTCAGTTCTACATCTACCCAACCCAGTTTTTGTACCTCATTCGGATCAATGCCTACACCAACACCAAAACCGGTTTTGCTTACCCAGATATGTTGCCCGGCTAAATAATTGTCCAGCGTAAAGCGCCCGACAATAGGGTTATCGCTATTCACTACACAGGAAAAAGAGTCATACCACAGTACTTTCTGGTGGAAAGAAAGGGGTAATGCTTCAAAGCGATTAATCGCCATATCCACCTTACCATGTTCCACATCGTGAAAGGTGACATCGCTTGGGGTAATAACGTCTAGTGCGATATTAGGCGCCAATATATTTAATTGCCCAATCACTGCCAGAAGCAAGGTCGATTCCGCGTAATCACTGGCCATGATCCTGAAGGTTCGATCGCTGGTTGCTGGATCAAAGTCGAGCTCCGGCTGGATAGCGGCCTCTAGACGCGATAATGCATCTCTGACTACTGGCTGCAATTCTAATGCTCGTTGAGTAGGGGTCATGCCTTCGCTGGTGCGCACCAGGACCGGATCGTTAAATAAATCCCGTAAACGTTTTAAACCGTTGCTCATGGCTGGTTGGGTAATACTCAGTTGATGTGCTGCCTTGGTTACCGAACGTTCGCGGATTAGCACATCAAAGTAAACCAGCAGATTTAAATCGATTTTAGCTATATTCATAAAGTAAATAGTAATTATGTAATTTATAAATTTGTTGAATTGTATCGTGGCTCGTTAGACTTGCAAGTGAAAACTTTAAGCTAGCGCGGGTCAAGGTTCGTGGTAGTGATACCAATCAGTATTAACATAAAATTCGGCAATGAGCTGAATCAGATAATGAGGCACCCTACATGTCTATTGGTCATTATGATGAACAACTAGAAATCTCACGTATTGAAAAAGACTGGGCCGAGAATCCTCGCTGGGCAGGAATCAAACGACCCTATTCCGCCGCCGATGTAGTGCGTTTGCGAGGTTCGATAAAACAAGAGAATACTATTGCTGCCCTAGGTGCCAAAAAATTATGGCAGCTAGTTAACGGTGGTGCGAGCAACGGATATGTTAATTGTCTTGGTGCGTTAACTGGCGGTCAGGCAGTACAGCAAGTTAAAGCCGGGATTGAATCCATTTATTTGTCTGGTTGGCAAGTGGCGGCAGATAACAATAGCGGTATGTCGATGTACCCTGACCAGTCATTATATCCAGTTAACTCAGTCCCCATGCTGGTGGAACGGATCAACAACGCCTTTATGCGCTCAGATCAGGTGCAATGGAAAAAAGGTATACGTCAGGGTGATAAAGGCTATATCGATTATTTTGCACCGATAGTGGCGGACGCGGAAGCCGGTTTTGGTGGGATATTAAACGCCTATGAATTAATGAACTCGATGATTAAAGCCGGAGTTGCAGGAGTACATTTTGAAGATCAACTGGCGTCGGTGAAAAAGTGTGGGCATATGGGCGGCAAAGTACTTGTTCCAACCCGGGAAGCCATACAAAAACTGGTTGCAGCCCGTTTGGCGGCTGATGTTGCCGACGTTCCGACTATTGTGTTGGCCCGTACCGAGGCCAATGCCGCTGAGCTGCTTACCTCTGACTGCGATGAATATGATCGTGAATTTGTGATGGGAGAGCGCACCGCAGAAGGATTTTATAAAGTTAATGCCGGTATAGATCAGGCCATATCACGAGGTTTAGCCTATGCGCCTTATGCAGATATGTTGTGGTGTGAAACCGCAAAGCCGTGTCTGGAACAAGCGCAAATATTTGCCGATGCTATACATGCTAAATACCCGGGTAAATTGCTGGCCTATAATTGCTCACCGTCATTTAACTGGAAGAAAAATTTGGACGATGCCACTATTGCCCGTTTTCAAAAAGAACTTAGCGCAATGGGCTACAAGTACCAGACCATTACCTTAGCGGGGATCCATAACATGTGGTACAACATGTTTGAATTGGCGCATGCTTATGTGGGTGGAGAGGGTATGAAACACTATGTGGAAATGGTACAGGAACCGGAATTTAAAGCGGCAAAAAAAGGTTATACTTTTGTGGCACATCAACAGGAAGTTGGCACCGGTTATTTTGATGATATGACTATGGTTATTCAAGGCGGGACTTCATCGATGACTGCACTAAAGGGGTCTACTGAAGAGCAACAATTTGCTCAATAAATTGACTTTATTACCTATTTCTAAGCCGGTATTGTCCGACCTTTCTTATTAAATTTAACGTCAACACTGGATTATTTATTTCAAGCGTCACATCTTGATACTGTTTGGTATAATATAAGCCAATTATAGATAAGCTTTAGGTATGGAAATATGTCGGGAATACTCGCTTCGGTCGATCAGAGAACCAACTTAGTCGGTGAAAACCGTCTGGAGTTGTTAATGTTTCGCTTGAATTCGAGCCAGATATTTGCCGTCAATGTGTTTAAAGTCAAAGAAGTGATAACCCTGCCCAAGCTCAATACAATGCCCGGTTCACACGGTAATTTATGTGGTGTGACGAATTATCGTGGATCATCCATTCCTATTATTGATTTACGTCGCGCGATAAAAATGCCGGAACGTGCTCCGAGTGAGAATGCCAATGTGGTGATAACCGAGTACAACAGGACGGTGCAGGGTTTTTTGATTGGTCAAATTCTGACTATTACCAATACCTCCTGGAGCGAAATTCAGCCTCCACCCAGTTCGGTGGGTAAATCTGCTTACCTGACCGCCATTACTCAGGTTGAAGTAGAAGGTCAAAAACGGCTGGTAGAAATTATCGATGTGGAAAAAGTGCTGGCCGAGATCGTTGATTACAATATTCAGGTGTCGCCGGATATTCTGGACGAAGACGTTATTCAGCACCTAAAAGGCAAGAAAGTGTTGATTGTGGATGATTCGGTGACTGCCCGTAACCAGATCCGCGATACGCTGGAACAGTTTGGTATCGAAGTCCTTGAGCAGAATGACGGGCTAAAAGCATTAAAACTGTTACGCAGTTGGGCTGACCAGGGCAAGACTGTGACAGATGAAATACTGATGATGTTTACCGATGCAGAAATGCCGGAAATGGACGGCTATAGTCTAACGGCCGAAGTACGTAATGATCCGCGCATGAATAAGTTGTTTATCGCGCTGAATACCTCATTAAGCGGTAGCTTTAATGAAGCCATGGTCGAGAAGGTGGGGTGTGACCGCTTTATTTCCAAATTTCAACCGGATCTGCTGATTGATGTTGTACAACAGCGAATGCGACAGATACTGGAGAGCTGAATTGGTATTAGTGGCTTGCGGTTGTTCTTTTTCTTACCCAATATCGTGCGGCGATTAATCCGGTAATAAAACCGAATAAATGATACTCCCAGGACACAAAGAATCGATCACTGGGTAACACACCATAAACCAGCCCACCGTAAACAAATCCCACTAACAGCGAAATCAGGATCAGTTTGAGTTTTTTAGCCATAAATCCGGCTAAAATCAAAAAACCGAAGTAGCCGTAGATCAAGCCGCTGGCGCCCACATGGTAAGCCGTGCGACCAAAGAGCCATACCAGTAAACCCGATGCAACAATAATCCATAAACTGACCAGTGCAAAACGTTTGGTGCCGTATTGCAGCATTAATAAGCTAAAGACTGCCAGCGGCAGGATATTGGACAGATAATGGCTAAAGCTGCCATGCAGAAAAGGACTGGTGAATATGCCAATCAGATGGTTGATATCCCTGGGCAGCAATCCAAACTGGTTAAACCAGCGCTGGCTGAACAGATTCAGTACTTCAACCAGGGTGACCACAGCCAAAATGATCAACACGGTTTTAACCTGTTTGTTAAAGGGCAGTATCTGGTTGTTTAAAGGCATAAGTATGATCCGCTAGTGTCCGTTCAGAAGATATCGAACCACAGCTTGGGTCTTTGAACAAGTCACACAACAAGCAAGTTTGCTACAAAGTGTGATTTATCTCTTTGTGTCCCAGCGGTTTTGCCACAAAAGCGTTTATTTTCAGCTTGTCGCTCGCGGTTTTCAGGTGTTAGCCCATTGCCGCAGCAGATTATGATATACACCGGTGAGTTGTACTATTTCAGCGCTGTCCTGTACTTTTAGCCGCAGTGCCTGTATCGCCATATCCATATCAAACAATATCGCCCGTTTTTCGTCACTGGCCACCATGCTTTGTAACCAGAAAAACGACGCTATACGGCGGCCTTTGCTGACGGGTGTAACGCGATGCAAGCTGGTGGAAGGGTAGATTACCAAATCGCCTGCCGGCAGTTTCACTTTATGCGAGCCGTAGGTATCTTCCATGATTAATTCGCCGCCTTCATATTCTTCTGGCTCGGAAATAAACAGCGTCATGGAGATATCGGTGCGCACTTTGACCGGGGTGCCTGGCACCTGACGGATGGCGTTGTCGATATGCGTGCCAAAGGACTGACCGCCCTGATAACAATTAAATAATGGCGGAAATATTTTAAGCGGCAGGGCGGCAGACATGAACATATTGGACTTGGCTAACGCCTGGAGGATCATATCGCCGAGTATGCGTGCCGTTTCGCTACTATCCGGCAATTGCAGATTGTTTTTAGTCTGCGACGACTGATAACCGGCGGTAATGTTGCCGTCGGTCCAGTCTGCCTGCAGCAGCATCTCCTTCGCCTGTTTTACCTGTTCCTTGGTCAGTATTTCCGGGATTTTTAACAGCATAATTAATTTTTGATTTAATCCGATGATGAAAAACAATATGCCCCACACCGGAGTGTGAGGCAATATTTAGACTCTGTTAAAGCCGGGACAGTTTAAAAGCTGTAGGTAGCGCTCACTGATAAATGGCGCCCCACGCCGGGGATAAAGTGTCCGCCGCCTAACTGATCAATATAGTCTTCGTCGGTCAGGTTGCTACCGTTAAGGCGAATCGACAGTTTTTCAGTGGCCTGATAGGCAACCATCATATCAAACAGGGTATAGGATTCCGCATAACGGCGCGTATCGGTATTACCGTTATAACGTTCTCCCACATATTCCAGGCCTAAACCGGCAGAGAGCTGGCTACTAAAATCATACTTACCCCACAAACTGGCAGAATGCTTGGGCGCCCTGGCGAATGAGAAACCGATAGTATTATCCGCGCCCTCGGTAATTTCGCTATCCTGATAGGTATAGCCTGCAGTCAGCGACAAGGCCTCCGTCAGACGACCTGTGATCCCCAGTTCCAGTCCGTTAACTTGTTCTTCTCCGTCAAAATGGTAAAGATTGCGATCATCGGTGTCGCGGTATTGTCCATCGGTTTTAACGGTCTTAAAAATAGCGGCATTGACCAGCAACATATTGTTGAGCAGTTCCCATTTGCTACCCAGTTCAATGCTGCTGTTTTTTTCCGGATCCAGTTCACTTTGATTGCCGCCACTGCCACCGGTCAAGTTGGTTGATGCCGGTGTAAAGGACGTACCGTATGCAAGGTAAATACTGCCATTTTCGGCTGGTTTATAGCTGATACTGGCGTTCCAGCTTAAATCGCTGCTGGAGGTACTCACATAAGATGACAAATCTTCGTCATCGTTGTGGTATTTGGTTTCGAAGTCATCCCAGCGCAGACCAATTCCCACCAGCCATTGGCTATTCAGTTCGATGTTATCCAGTACATATATGGCTTTGGTATCACCGTCGGCATAGGTACGAGAACCGTCACGCCCATATTCACCGGTAAATTCCAGGTAAGGGTCCGGATTGTACAGGTCGTTTAAACCTGGCTCATCGTTAAGGTTGTCGGCAACCAGAGCCACATAACCCCAGCGTTCGAATTTTTCCTTGGAAAACTCGATTCCGGCTACCACATTGTGAATCGTTGAACCAACCTGATATTTTCCATCCAAATCCAGTTGCACAATATTGATACTGTTGCTGGTATCGCGGGTTTTTTCGTCACTCATACGAATGTCGGTTGACTCGGATACGTTAATAAAACGTGGTGCGGTAACCACATTTAAACGATCGACCGAGGCCGTTCTAGCCTGAGCACTAAGCTTGGTCGAGGCATTGAGCTGATGTTCAAATTTAACGGTCAGGGATTTGGCATCAATTTCTTCAAAATCCCGATATAAGTTCCCGTAAAAGTTGTCAAAATCCACCGGCGGTGCAGTGCCGGCATAATCTGCCAGCGGGCCTTCAGTTAATCCGGCGCTGACCCAGGGAATACCGTAATCCGGGATATTGTCCTGTTTTAGAATATCACCGTTAACAATCAGGGTGGACTTGTCACTTAACTGGCTCATAAATGAGGCAGCCAGTCCATCGGTACCGTTTTCGACATTATCCCGACCGGCAACATCGCCATCATCGGTTAACAAATTAATCCGCAAGGCGGAACTGTTGGAAACTTGGGTATTAAAATCCAGTGTGGCCCGATAATCACCTTCAGACCCTATGCGGCCAGTGACATCGGCAAATTCTTCCAGCTTGGCGGTTTTGGTTTGCAGGTTAATACTGCCGCCCGCGCTGGCACGCCCTGTTGCTGTTGAAGCGGGTCCTTTACTCACTTCAATGGCTTCAGTGTTAAACGTATCGCGGCTATAACCGGCCAAGTCACGAATACCATCGATAAAAATATCATTACTGGCATCGAAACCACGAATGGTCATGCTGTCACCCGGAGGGGCACCACCTTCACCGGCAGCCATGGAAATGCCGGGCACGTTACGTAGCGCATCGCGCAAATTATCTACATTGCGATCTTTCATCACCGATTGCGGCACAATATTAATGGTTTTGGCGGTATCGACTAAAGGCAGAGGGTTTTTATGCGAGGTGGACTGATCTACTTTGTAATCCTGTTCGGTTTGGGCTTGTGCCTGAGCAACAGGTAGTTCCTTGATTTCTTGAGCAACAGTTGCGAATGCGGGAAGCGATGTCGCGACTGCCAAAGCTAAGGCCGTCTTGTTAAAGCGAATTAAACGGCTTGATTGCCCAATATGACTCATTGTGTTCTCCAGTTCCAGTAATTTGAATGTTACCTAGACTTTGTCAAATTCAGTCTCGGCAGTAGATGTGTACAGGGAGTTAGCCTGTTGTTGAGTGCTTGGGAGGTTATTATAAAAAAATCACTAATGCAAACAATTCTCATTTGTAATCTTGATTGTTCTGTGCGATATTTATGTCCAGATTTTGATGGCTTATTTGCAGCCTGTTTATCGTTCAATTTTATTCTCTGCCGACGATGAACAATAAACAGGTGTTAATTGCATTTTCACAGGAAAATCCCTGATGGTGTTATTGCACAAGTGTTTCACTCCGCGAAGCTGCGGGTTGTTAGTGGGTCTGTTGATCTGTAGTAGTCAAGCTCAAACTGTTAATCAGACAGAAAAGTTGGTTGGACAGTGGCTGGATATCGAGCGTCAAACTGCAGCGCTGCAGCAAGAGTGGCAAAATCAGCAGCCGATGCTGAAGCAACGGCTGGAGCTGCTGGAGGCAGAAAGTGCCCAGTTGCAGAATGTGCTGGATAATAGCCAGGGTAACAATTCAGAAGTGGATCAGCAGCGTAGTAAATTATTGGCAGAGCAGACTGAGCTGGAAATGGAACAACAGAATACTGTCGATTTTTTGCAACGTCTTGATAGCAAACTGGAGGCATTTCAGACACAACTTCCTCCAGTGTTATTAAATACCTGGCAGCAGGAACAAGCCGAGTTGCAAAACAATGCCGATACCTCCACAAAGCTGCAGATTGCGCTGGCAAAGCTTGCCAAGTTGGCCGAATTCACTCAGCGCATCACGCTCAATGAAACGGCTATCCAGAGTCCTGATGGCTCGCCGATTTTAGTCAAGCAATTGTATCTTGGCGTGTCGATGGCCTGGTTTGTTAGTGCGGATCAAAGCTATGCCGGTATAGGTAAGGTTACCGATGGTGCCTGGCAATGGGATTTCAGGGATGATCTGGATAGCGCCGAAATTAGCAAGGCCATCGCGATTTACCAAAAACAACAGCAGGCCGAGTTTGTGCAACTGCCAGTGCAATTAACCGCTGCAGGAGCGGCGCAATGAAAATAACCTCACTGATTATTATTAGCATCAGTCTGTTCTGTTCGACATCCGTCTTTTCCCAGCAAAAAGTGCAAGCGTCGTTACTGGCTGATATCAACAGCGCCCAGCAAAACTTGCAGCGCACCCAAAAAAATATTGCCAGCCAGCGCACTAAACTGGCTTCCCAACTACGAAACATGCAGGACAAGGTACTCTCGTTAAGGGAAAAAACTGCGGTAGCCCGTCGTTTAGCCGATGAAAATACCCTGGGACTGAATCAACTGGAAAAACGCCTTGATGGCTGGCGTCAGCAACACCAATATCAGCAAAACTTGCTTAACCGCTTTCTCCGTCAGCAACAACAAGGTAGTAGTGCGGGTGACACCGGCTATCAGCAAGTATTAAAAATTGCTGATGCGATGCAAGCTCAATTCTCGCCTCGATGGCAGCAACAATCGGTGATCCAATCATCCGGGCAAATTCAGCCAGCGCAGGTACTAAACCTGGGGCCGTTAAACTGGTTTGTGAATGACGAACAGGCAGGGTTACTGGAAGCAACAGATAACGGATTCAGGACTGCACTGGAATTTGACGGCAGTCAACGAAATGCTTTGTTCGACTTGCACCAGTCCGGACAGGGAAACTTGACCTTTGATCCGAGTAATAGCAAAGCGGTGGCCATGGCGCAGCATCAGGAATCGGCACTGGAGCATGTCAGTAAAGGCGGCTTATGGGCCATTCCTATTTTGTTCTTTGCCTTATTTGCGTTAATTATTGCTATTGCCAAATCCTGGCAGCTATTGCGTGTGCCAAAAATTCAGGCCTTCTCCAGCATTAAATTACAGCAACTGTTGACCCACAAAGACGGTATCGCCGCGACCGCGGGAACCCGCGGTACACAAAAAGCCTTATTGCAGATAGCTCATAGTGAATCCAACATTAATCATCGCGATGATCTGTTATTTAATTGTTTGCAAAATAGTAAATTCAAGCTGGAACGCTGGTTAGGTGCCATTGCTGTGGTCGCCTCCATTGCACCCTTGCTGGGTCTGCTGGGAACGGTTAGCGGTATGATCGAAACCTTTAAAATGATGACCTTGTTTGGTTCCGGTGATCCGGAAGTGGTGTCTGGCGGTATTGCTCAGGCCCTTATTACCACTGAATTGGGGTTAGTAGTGGCAATTCCCGCGTTGATATTAAATGCGCTGTTATCTCGCCGGGCCAAAACCTATTACCAACAACTGGAAAGTTTTGCTGTGCAAATTAGCCAGTTGAGTGGCGAGAATGTCAAACCCCTGCATCAGCCAGTAGCTGAACAAGCCAAAAGGGCATCGGCATGATAGATGAATTACTGACTAACTGGGTATGTTGGGCTATCGCGTTATTGGCGCTGGCCTGTTATCAGCAGTTGTTACTGTCATTCTTGCAACTGAAAACCGGTGGTAATCAAACGGATGTTTATCATCACCATCATATGGATTTTTTGCTGATTATGATTGGAGCCTTGCCCCTGTTGGGGTTGCTGGGAACTATTATCGGCTTACTGGCCTGCTTTGCCGGGATTGCAACCCAAGGTGCCAGTGGTGCGTTGTTGAGTGGCGGTATTTCTGATGCCCTGTTGACCACCCAAATGGGACTGGTTTGTGCAGTGCCAGCCTGGTTACTGCATCACTGGTTGCACAGTTCGCAACAAAAGCACTATCAACAACAGCATTATCAGCAGCAACTGCAACTACGGAAAGGCTAAGTATGCAAAAACGTTTACAACGTCAACTGGAACAAAGTCAGCAAAGCGGGATTGATATGTCACCCTTGCTCGACGTGGTATTTATCCTGCTGATTTTCTTTATCGTGACTACAGTGTTTGTGCGCGAAACCGGTGTAGAGGTAGATAAACCCCAGTCCATTACCGCCCAACAGCTGGAACAAACCGTTATTTTACTGGCGATCACCGATGCCGGACAGGTGTTCTACGATGGAAACCAGATTGGTGTGGCCGGGGTACGCGGTACGCTGGAACAATTATTACGCAACGATGACCGTCCTGTGGTGGTTCAGGCAGATAAAAATGTGTCAGCGCAACAACTGGTTGAAGTGATCGACGAGGCCAAACTGGCCGGAGCAAAAAACGTTAATCTGGCGACCAAAAATTAATGATGGGTTCAATATCTCAACGTAGTCTTTCGATGTTGCTGAGTATCGGGTTACTGAGTTTGGCACTGTGCGTAATGTGGTTAGGTCGTGGCTTTACGGTTAAACCGCAAGAATCCCTGACGATCCGTGAAATTGCCATCTCGACGCCGCCGCCTCCACCACCACCTCCGCAAGTTCAACAGACTCAGACCAACCAGAATCTTACCGTTCAGGTACAAGGGCAGGGGGCGCAAATGCAGGTCATTGATATTCCGCAGCCTGACATTAAAGTTGAACTGCCCGATGATCCGCAAATAACATCGAGTCAGCCTCAATGGCAGTCTTTGACCATTGACTGGCAAGCCTTTGAATTGAATGATTTGGATAGTTTTCCGAACTTGTTAACCCCGCTCAGAGTCAAGCTGCCGGTCAGTTTGTCGCGTCGCGGAGTCAATAAAGTTTTGATCAAGCTGGATGTGGTGATCGATATCGATGGACAGATAAAACTACTGGATATCGTCGAAAATCCCTATCCGGAACTGAATAGCGAAATCAATAAAATGGTTCGCAATAGCCGTTTTAGTCCGCCACAAAAAGATGGTGCGCCGGTCAGAGCCCGCTTTATCTGGCCCATAGAAATTAAATCGTGAGTTGAGACAATGATGAAATCTCCGACATTATTCAACGCTTTTGGCCTGCTGTTATTGCTTAGCGCTGGTTCGGCATTGGCAAGCAATAACAGTATTGAACAGAACAATCTGTCGATACGTTTTGCCGAACCGCAATGGCAATTTTTATTGGCAAACCAGCCATTAGCTCAAACGTCGGCGCAGTTACAAGCGAACGAAAGTGACTTTGCCCGCTCGATTCAACCCTTGCTACAAAAACAGGATTATGCCGCAGTGGTCAAGGCGTTTGCCAACCGCCCCTTGGCTGAAGATAGTGCTGCTCTGCAATTATTGCGCGGTCAGGTGCTGCTAAGTGAAAAAGATTATAACAACGCAGCCAAGGCTTTGAATGCCGCGTTGGCTAAAATGCCGGATCTGGCGCTGGCGCATCGCTCGCTCAGTATGGTGTATATGCTGCAAAAGCAATACGACAAAGCACGTCCGCATTTATCCCGCAGTATTGAACTGGGAGTGGCTGATGCGCAGTTATACGGCCAACTGGCTTATATCAATCTGCAAAGTGATCAGCCGTTCAGTGCTGTGGCCGGATATCAGCAAGCCATGTATCTGGCACCGAATAATCCACAATGGCAACAGGGTATGTTATATGCGCTAATGCAATCGCGGGCCTGGGATCAGGCTGGTGCATTATTGGATCAGCAACTTGCGACCAAACCCGATGACGCCCAACTATGGTTAATGCGCAGCCAGATTGCTATGCAGCAACAGCGTAATGAACAGGCGTTGGGCAGTTTGGAAGCGGCAATTCGTATGGGTGAATCGGATACCGCTAACCTGCTGACAGCGGCCAGATTACATCTTCGCCATGGCAGCGTCCCCAGGTCAATCAGTTTGCTGGAAGGCAGTCTGAAAAATGTTAGTAGTGAACAGTCTGCGTTAGTTTTTGATGCGCTGGATCAAATTATTCCCTGGTTACTTAATCAGGACAACGAGCAGGGAGCCGCTAGATTACTTAGTGCCGCGGAATCGCTGAAACCGGGGGTTTCTTACCAGGCAAAATTGAATTTATATCGAGGCCAGTTAGCTTTGCAGCAAAATAAGCTAAGCGATGCTATGCGCCATCTTAGCCGTGCAGTGGAACAAAATCCCGCACAGGGAGAAGGCCTACTGGCGCTGGCTAAAGTTTATCAGCTACAAAACAAGATTCAGCAAGCCGAGTTGTATTATGTGCGTGCTAGCGCCTTGCCGGAAGTAAAACAACGGGCTTTGCTGTCTCACGCGCAGTTGCAAATTGATCAGAAAAACTATCAGCAGGCTTTGGAGTTGTTGCATCAGGTGTTACGTAATGATCCCAATCGTCGTGATATCCAGCACAATATCCGTGAGTTGCAGCAGTTAGTCAGGCAGGATCAATATGCGTCCTAGTTTGATCATCATAGTTGGTAATGTGCTATGAGTGTGTCCGTCCGTCGCAGACGTAATTGGTCGCTTGGTTCAGTTCGCCAATGGCACTGGATCAGTTCTGCCATTTGTCTGGCCGCTATGCTGCTGTTTGCTGTCACCGGGATTACCCTCAATCACGCTGCGGATATTCCTGCCAATATTAACGTTACCACCTTAGAGTTGACATTGCCGGTCGAGATCCAGTCCAGTCTGGCCGATCTGCAGCAAGGTCCGTTGCCCACTGGGCTTACCGAGTGGCTGGCGCAGCACAAGTCAGTGTATTTACCTGCCAGCAGCAAAGTGGAATGGAATGACGATGAAATCTATATGTCATTACCTGAGCCCGGCGGCGACGCCTGGTTAAGCATCGACAGGCTAAGTGGTGAACTTATGTATGAACGTACCACCCGCGGCGCCATAGCTTATATCAATGACCTGCATAAAGGCCGTAATACCGGCAAAACCTGGGTATGGTTTATTGATATTTTTGCCGCGGCCTGTGTGGTGTTTTGCATCACCGGACTGGTTTTACTGTATCGCTATGCCGGTGCACGTCCCACAACCTGGCCGATGGTCGGTTTGGGAGTGTTATTGCCAGTATTGATTGTGATTTTATTTGTGCATCCCTAGAGAGATAAATATGAAGAAACTGTTGCCATTGTTAGTGCTAAGTCTGCCGTTAAGCGCAGCGACCCTCGAGGCCAATGTGGAGTTGCCCAAACTAGATGTGGCGGAATATCACGCGCCCTATCTGGCTATGTGGATCCAGAATCAAGATCGCAGCCAGATTAAAAATCTGGCGCTTTGGTACGACCATGACAAAGCCAAAGATAAAGGTCAGGAGTGGCTAAAAGATTTACGCCAATGGTGGCGACGCAGCGG
Source organism: Neptunicella plasticusilytica (assembly GCF_047922965.1). Taxonomy (GTDB): domain Bacteria; phylum Pseudomonadota; class Gammaproteobacteria; order Enterobacterales; family Alteromonadaceae; genus Neptunicella; species Neptunicella plasticusilytica. Next base: position 2,934,899 of record NZ_CP150481.1, on the reverse strand, counting down.
ACGCAGTTTAAGTTTACCTGCCGATGCCATTACCGGTGCAACCAAAACCGCGGGTAGCTACCAGATGAGTTTTGATTCTGACGCGCTTGGCCTGAATGATTTACCTGCTGGTGAATACCAGTTTTATATCGAGGCAGTACGCGAGGTCGGTGGCCGCGAAGTGCTGTCGGTATCCTTTACTCTGCCCATTGATACCGCCCAAACCCTGAACATACAGGGCGAAAAAGAACTGGGCCGAATCGATCTGACCATAAAACCGTAAAATAAAGAAAGGACTGAATATGAAACGTACATTTTCTACTTTGATTGTAAGTGCACTGGTAATGAGTTTGCCTTTTGCTGCTCAGGCTCATCGCGCCTGGTTTTTACCTGCTGCAACGGTTTTGTCGGCGGATAATGCCTGGGTGACCTTTGATGCGGCGGTATCTAACGATATTTTTCATGCTGATCATGCGCCTTTTCGTCTGAATTCGGTTGAAGTTACCAGTCCTCAAGGCAACAAGGTTGAGCTAAAAAATGCCAATACGGGTAAATATCGCAGCAATTTTGATTTGGAATTGGCCGAAGAAGGAACTTACAAAGTATTCAGCGCCAGTAGCGGTATTCGTGCCCGCTGGATTGACACCGAAGGCAAGCGTCAGGGCTGGCCGCGTCGCGGTCAGCAGGCCGACATGGCCGAGTTTGATAAAAATGTGCCTAAAGACGCCAAAGATTTGAATGTTAGCCAGTTTTCACGCCGTATCGAAACCTTTGTTACCGCAGGTTCTCCTAGCAACCAGGTATTCAAACCGACAAATCAAGGACTGGAATTAGTGCCTGTTACCCATCCTAATGATTTATATGCCGGAGAAACCGCTGAGTTTAAATTATTAATTGACGGAGAACCGGCTGCCGGTGCAGAGGTTTTGGTGCTGGCAGGTGGCATGCGTTATCGCACCTCACAGGATGCAATCAAAGCTGTTGCCGATAAAAACGGTATCTTTACGGTTAACTGGCCCAAAGCGGGGATGTACTGGTTATCTGCCGGTTATGAGGATGACAAAGCTAAAGCGCCCGCGACTAGTCGCAGTGGTGGCTACAGCGCAACCTTTGAAGTGTTGCCGCAGTAAAGTCATCTTCTATGTCTGAATCCGAACGCCTGCTACTGGCAATCCTGGCGATTGCCCTTTACAGCCTGCTTTGTCTGCTGAGCTGGTTTAATCATTTGCGTAAATCGCGTCAGCAAAACGGCCAGGTGATCAGTGACGAAGGAGTGATACTGGTGGCGTATGCCAGCCAGACCGGTACAGCAGAAGCCTTGGCCAGACAAAGTGCCGCGCAGTTGGAAGGCACTAAGCCCTATCAGATATTGCCATTAAATCAGGTGAATGAAGCGGTGCTGGCCAACACCCGTCAGGCGCTGTTTGTGGTATCGACTTATGGAGAAGGCGAGCCACCAGATAATGGCGCGGCTTTTGCCCGGCATTTTTTAACCGACACCATCAGCCAGGATTTATCCCATTTGCAGTTTAGTGTAATGGCTTTGGGAGATAAGCTTTATCAGCAATTTTGCGGGTTTGGGCATCAGTTGTATCAGGGATTGTCCCAGTTAGGTGCCACACCGGTTACCGCGCCACTGGAATCCTGTGCCAACGAAGGTCATCGTGCGCAGGAGTTGATCAGTAAATGGCAAATTTTATCAGGACTCCATACTGACAAAGTTGCTGATAAGGTTAATGCTCCTTTAATACCTGAATTTTGTTTTGAGCCATGGCAACTAACGGAGCGTGTCTGGCTCAATTCAGGCAGTCCCGGCGCGCCCGCTTATCTGATTGGTTTAACCTCCATGGCCAATAGCCTCAACTGGCAGGCCGGGGATATTGCCGAGCTTAAATTTACCGGTGGAGCGATTCGCCACTATAGCATTGCCAGTTTACCAGAATCGGGAGTGATCGAGCTGATTGTGCGCCAACATCAGTTTGCTGATGGTTCACTGGGGTTAGGCTCTGGCTGGCTAACCCATGCGGCAGCACTGAATGATAAAGTTGAATTGCGAATTAAAGCCAATCCTGCATTCCATTCAACCAACACCGATACTCCCGCCATTTTTATCGGCAGCGGCACCGGGCTGGCCGGATTGCGTGGGCATATTTTGCAGCGTGTTCAATCACAAGCAAGCCAGAACTGGCTGATTTTTGGTGAGCGTGATCCACAAAAAGACGATTTCCTGCAGGCAGAAACGGCAAACTGGGTGTCACAAGGGGTAAAAGTGTCCAAAGCCTTTTCCCGTGATGCAGACAACCCGCAATATGTGCAAGATATAATGCTGCAACAGGCCGACAAGCTAAAAAACTGGCTCCAGCAAGGGGCAGTTATTTACGTTTGTGGAAACCGTAAAGGCATGGCACATGGAGTAGACAATGCCCTGCAGCAAATCCTCAGTGAACAACAATACGAACAGCTGATTATTCAGCAACGCTATCGTCGCGATATTTATTAATTTTAGGCTTTACCCCAGATGGGCTTGAGATCGGGTCCTGACGATGTATTCATCATATTCATAAACCAGAAATCAATGCAGCCTTATATTGACGGCGCTAAAAGGATTAGTATATTTGCTGAAATTTAGCATTATTAACGGATTCAGGGGAAAGCAGTGAACAAAAATATTATTACCAATGGACTCGCATTTTTATTGGTCGTTGTTGGCTTTGTCTTGGGCAACAATATTATCAAAACAGTGGGTTTATTTGCCTTATCTGGCGCAATCACCAATTCACTGGTGATCTATATGCTATTTGAGAAAGTCCCCGGTCTGTATGGTTCGGGAGTGATCCCGGATCGCTTTGAAGAATTTAAACTGGGTATTCGCAATTTAATGATGGAGCAATTTTTTACCCGTCAAAATATCCAGCGTTTGTTGGCTGAAGAACATAATCAATTTGACTTCAATTTAGCGCCAATTTTAGACAAAGTTGATCTGTCTTCCGCTTTTGATTCTTTGGTGGAGGTCATCAAGGCCTCGTCTTTTGGAAAAATGCTGGGCATGTTCGGTGGCGACGCGGCACTGGAACCATTACGGGAACCTTTTATTGTCAAAATGCAATCGGCATTAGTAGATATTAGCAATAACGATGATTTTAAAACTGCACTGCAGCAGCAATTATCCAAACCGGGGCTGACAGACGAGATGCATCAGCAAATCTCACAAATTGTCGAAAGCCGTTTAAACGAGTTAACCCCTAAATTGGTCAAAGACATTATTCAGAACATGATTCGGCAACATTTAGGTTGGCTGGTGGTGTGGGGTGGTGTATTGGGTGGCTTGATTGGTTTAGTTGCCGCGCTATTATCGTTCTAATAATAACAGTACATGAAAAGCCACCTTTGTCTTTTGACTGATCAGGTAGAGGTATATAACTTATTGAGCTAATTGATGTTGCAGCGTAATGTGAGAAAAATAAATCAGCAAAGAAGGAATTTCACCCGCTACAAATACGGGGATCTTTTCTTCTATTAGGTTGTTATATTTTTTGAGGAATACCCGTTGATGTTTTATTTCGAGTTGTACGATGATAAACGGCTAAATAATAAAAGGGCTGGTGAGAAGTGGGATACTATTAATCTTGCTATTAAATTATCCAGAATACAGCACCCACTTAATATTAGAAAACGGGTAGCATTATTGTTTCTGCTTGTGTTGTTTCCCGGGGCTGTTATTTTTTACTTATTTGGCTCTAGTTGGTCAGTTGCGTGGTGTACATCAATCACTTTTATTATAAGTGTTAAGCAAGCACAAACTGAAACGCCATTGATTAAGGCGTTTCTGGATGACGCTATTAGACAAAAAAACACCAAAACGTAACAAGACAATGTTATTCGGTCGGCAAGCTGTTTTGGGGAAATCAATCGCTGCCATTGAGTGGCAAAACACTCCCAGTTTCCCCAATGGCAAGTTGCACAGCAGGAGCTGGTTATTAACATCTTAAGCGCAACTATATCGAAACGTTGGACTATTCGCCGCGTGATCCGTATCGGGTTTATCCTGTGGGCACTGATCGCGATGTTATGGTTGGCCAATTCGGTGCGAACGCAGGGTGTTGATAAATCGACGTTACAAAGTAATAGCCTGATCTCGGTTCAGAACAATGCAACCAGCTTGGCTTTTCTGCCGTCTTCACCTAACAGTCACGCTGGATTGATTTTTATTTGTGGTTCGGGTGTGGCCGCTGAGGCTTACGCACCTTTACTTAGACCTATTGCGGAAGATGGCACGCCTGTTTTTATCGTGAAGCTACCTTATCGTTTTGCTCCTCGTGACACAGATAAGAATGCGGCAATAGGGCGGGTAGATAAGGTGATGGTGTCCCATCCGGAAGTCAAATATTGGGTGGTTGCCGGTCACTCGCTTGGAGGGGCATTGACTGCCAAATTGGCAATGGAAACCCCGGAGTTGCTGTCCGCGATTATCTTGATAGCCACAACACACCCTAAGGACTACGACTTGTCCAGGTTAGATATTCCAGTCATAAAAATTTATGCTTCAAATGATGGCATCGCACCGTTAGAACGCGTTCTCGCCAACAAAGATCGGCTCCCTTCGCATACCCGGTGGCTGGAATTGAAAGGAGGGAATCACTCACAGTTTGGCCGCTATGGCCATCAATTGCTTGATGGTACTGCAACCATTAGTCGTGAAGAGCAGGAAGCTTTTACCCGATCAGCGATACGTCGTGTACTCGCCGATATAAAAAAGGGATAGTTAACTTTTAATAAATAACCCCAGCTCGGGATAAGCTACGCCTCTCAATAACGCTCTTTTTGCACCTAGCAGCGTTGGGCTTTCTAGTCATAGCCCGCTATGACGTACGAGACTCCGCCTTGCCAAGCACAAAAATATCGTCATTGAGTAAACTATTTATTCAACAATGGTTGAGTGAACAATATAACCATCTGAATTATTTACCCTTTGTAAATATAAATGACATTTCTTATCCCGAGTTGGGATTAAACAGACTCAATGTTTAAACCCGGTAATAAAACACCTACAAAATCGCATGGGGCAGATAGAGTGACATATCTTGGGTAATCGCAGATTTATCTTCACGTACGGATATTCCGGCTGGTGGTTGTCGATGAACCCGAAATAGCACCTACCGTTACTATTCAAATGTTTGACCAAGTTACCAAGTATTTTGTGGCTCCCACATCTGATGAAGGTTTTAATATTACGTTAGTGGTAAACAAGCCATAAAATTGTGATGTCACGCTTCTCCAACGATTCATTGGCTATCACTGTCAATCAAATCAGTGGTGTAACCCTAATCACTTTCTCCTTACGCGCAGCTCTGCCGTTATTATCCCAGACAATCAGGGTAACTCTGTATGTTCCGGGCTTAGTGTAGGTGAAGGTAGGGGCGTTTTCGTTGCTGGGGAGACCATCATCAAAATCCCACAATACATGCGCGATACTGCCTGCCGAATCCTTGGGAACAGATGAATTGATAAATTGAATTGGGGTATTCATCTTAACAGTTGCGTCACTGCTGAAGTCGGCGACAGGTATCATTTTATTGTCAAATCCTGTTGAGGCTGGTGCTGCATCGCCACCATTGTTACTCACAATATTATCGCTCCATTGCAGCTCCTTACCCGGGTAAGGCGTAATGGCGGCCTGCTTATTGCCCATTATCTTGTTGTTGATAAAGGTAAATTGGTCAATATCGCTGCCATTAAACTCAATACCTGCCCCCTGATTGTTGTTGATGGTATTTTGTTCCAGAGTGATGTGATGACTATTGCCATTAACTCTAAAACCGTGTCCCTGATCGGGGTAAGAGGATTGGGGATGATTCCTGTAAGTATCAGAAAACGTATTGTGGTAAAAATAATGGTAACTGAGTCCCTGTGATTCTCCTTGTAATTGTGCGCCCCAGTCCGCCGCATGTTTGATGGTGTTACGTCCCCAAAAAATATATTCCTTTGGATAATTTATTGATATGGAAATACCGGTTTTTGTGCCGCCATCAACCAGATTGTCGGTAAATATATTATTGGTGCCGCCAGCCAGTTCGAGCGCGGCATATTTCCAGTCTGAGGATTTATCGGTCGTTATTTTGTTGCGACGTATGGCGCTGTAGTTGGTTTTATCCAGACTAATCCAGTGATCCACGATGTTGTCTTCAATAATGGCGCGGTTACATTCGGTATGTACCTCAATGGATAAACCTTCAGCTGCTTTGCCAATACCACTTATATGATTTTCACGGATAACTAAATCGGTCGAGCCTTGATTGGCGAGTATTCCTCCACGCCCGGTTTCGGTGATGGTGTTTGTTAATACCTGGTTGTGTGAAGATCCATTAGCCAGCCGAATTGCCGCTCCCCATTGTGAGTTAAGCCCAATATTGCTGAAGGTGTTATCCGATATTTCGCTATGGGTTACCGCATCTTTCCAATTGGTATTGCCAGAAAACAGAATGCCATGCGGTCCGAACCCCTCGTGTACCAGGTTTTTTATGGTTAGTTGATGCAGTTTATGGCCACTGCCTTTCTCGGCAAAAATGGCATTTGCCACATCATGGCTATTGCCATCCAGAGTCAGTGACGTTATTTCCACATTGGATACATCGGATAGACTCAGCATGGAATAGGTGATTTGCCCACTAAACTGGATAATCGCATTGCTTTGAGATTGACCAGTAAGGTGAATACCCGTTTTTAACCGAAGAGAACGACTGATGTTATAAACCCCGTCGGGAATAAATACCTTGTCACCAGAGGTTGCTTTATTGATGGCTTGTTGAATGCTGACGACATCGTCACTATTGTCATTTGCTGTTGCGCCATAATCTGCCACGTTAATTGTTGCGCTGTGGGCTGCACTCTGTCCAACCGAGAGCTGCAGCAGTCCGAAAACTAGGAATAGCCCAATAAATTTGTGAAGATGGCTACCCATCATTATTGTCCCTACAAAATCACATGGGGCAGATAGCGTGACATATCCTGGGTAATCGCAGATTTATCTTCACGTACGGATATTCCGGCAGGTTGGTCATCGACCAACCAGGAGCCAATTAAGGTGTGGTTATCGCCAAATTTGGGCAACGCGTGCCAGGCCTGATAAATAAAACCTTCTTCACCGTATGGGCCGTCGGCTGCCAGGACGGTTTCGCCGTTTTTTATCACACTGACGTTGGCGCCTTCGCGCGAGAAAATCGGCTTTTTGACTAACTGGCTGCAATCGGCTTGGGCGAGTTCGTCCTCAAACCAGGCGGGCAACAGATTGGGATGCTTGGGGAAGCGTTTCCACAGCATCGGCATCAGTGCTTTATTGGATAATATGGATTTCCATAGCGGTTCTATCCAGTTTACGCTGGCACGCTCTATATACTGAGCAAAGTCTTCGCGTTGCATAAATTCCCAGGGGTAGAGCTTGAACAAGGTATTGATCACACCATCGCTTAAATCGGTAAAGTAATCGTCTTCACCCAGACCAATATCTTCAATAAAAACAAAGTCGTTTTTAAGGCCTGCCTCGGCCGCGCAGTCTTGCAGATATTGCACAGTGCCGCGATCCTCTGAGGTGTCCTGACAGCAGGCAAAGTGCATCTGGTTTATCTGGTAATGTTGTGCGATTTGGGCAAAACGGTTGATCAGCTTTTCCTGCAAGGAGTTAAATTGATCGGCACGACGGTTAATCAGGCCGCTATTAACCTGATCCTGCAGCCACAGCCATTGCCAGAAGCCGGATTCGTACAAGGAGGTGGGCGTATCAGCGTTATTTTCGTATAACTTGGCAGGAGACTTGCCGTCATAGGCGAAATCAAGACGCGAATATAAACTGGGATCTTGCCGTTGCCAAGAATCCGCCACAGGTTGCCAGAAAGCTTCCGGGATCTGAAATTTTTGCAGCAGTGCTTCGCTGTTCACTACCTCATCAACAATCTGTAAACACATCTGATGAATATCGGCGGTGGGATCTTCAATATCCTGTTCGATTTGTTGTAACGAGAACTGGTAATAGGCCGATTCGTCCCAGTAGGGTTCGCCGTACAGGGTGTGAAAATGAAAACCAAAATCGCGCGCCTGCTGCTGCCAGTCCTGTCGTTGGGCAATGGATAATCTGAACATAAAGAATGAATAGGGCCAGGGAACTAACCTCCCCAGCCACCACGACTTGAACTGCCCCAGCTGCTTTTGGCACGCACACTGGAACCAAAACCCCCGCGTTTCATGGTGCGGTTTACTGTGGGCTTGGGCTTGAATACGTCTTTATCCACACGGTAATGGCGGTTGCTTAAATTGCCATAACTGCGACCGTCTGTAGTGATCCACTGATTGCGATAAGGCGAGTATCGCGAATAAGAGGTAAACATAGGCTGTGAATAGTAGGGGCCTGGGCTGAGTAAATTACTCAGCATATAGCCGGCCATAAAGGGCATAAAAAACGAACCTGAGCTGTTATTGACTGCGCGACATCGGTCATAACCAAACTCGTATTCACAATCACTCATGCTGTTGTATTTGGGGGCAGTGCGTTCGGCATCGGCTACTGCTTGTTCAAACGCTGCCTTGCACTCGGCTTCATGACCGGGATTGGCATCGGCACAATCGGCCTCGTTGGTGTAAATAGTGGCTTCCTGTTGGTCGCCACAAGCTGTTAGCATAATGGCCGCCACGCTTAGCGCGATAGGGCGGGGCGCAAAGTATTTGCGCATTCTCGCCAGATTGATTAGCTGACTACGTTTACTGGTGGATGTCACAGTGATACCTCCTAGTAGCTCATGCAGGCGGCGTTTAACAAACCTACGGCAATGGACATGGCAGCCAGCATAATACCGGCAGAGGTTTCGTTATTGCTGATCCGCTCGGCAATTTTGGGCATAAAAGTAAAGCGCAGCAGGGCAAAGGCAAATAGCTGGGCAATTAACGCCACAGCGCCCCATACAATAAAATCAATCAGATGGGTTGAGTTGCTGGCGGCGCTGGCCAGTGCCAGTGAAAAGCCGACCATCGCGCCACCAAATCCGATGGCCGCAGCGGCGCTTTTGTCCTGTTTAACCAGTTTCCACTCGTCATGTGGCGTCACAAAGGCATAAAGTATTTTAAAAACAAACAGTAAAATAATGGCGCTGATAAAATACAGGGCGAAATTACCCAAGCCGCTTAATGAAGTCAGTATTTGATCCATGATTAATTCCTTGTTGTATTAGCCGTTAATACGAATGTCGGCGGGTTGTAAATTAAAACCGGTGCTAATCACCAGACAACGGTCAAGGTTGTTGCCAACTTGCTTTTCTTCCCCGCTGACCATTAAAAATTCAAATTCGTCGCTGTTGATGGGGCGTTCATATAACATCACAAATTGATCAGTTTCGCTAATGTCACCGTCTTCTTCATGGGTTTTTTCTGTCATCGCCACCGGCGGAGACGTATCGCCCACTGCATCCCAGACACGTTTGAACTGTTGTTGCGCCAGCTCGTAGGTTGGGCTGGAAATACCGTCTTTCAGCAGTTGTTGCCACTGATTGTCGGACCCTACCGTCTGGGTATTGTAAAAGTACCAAAGTTTGACATCGGTGATATGGTTTTCGGTGTCGCCGCCGTCCAGCACCACCTGTACAAAGGCGTCATCGTCGGTATAAAAGCGCAGAATTTTACCACCGGTATCCAGTTCGACTTCGCCAACGGCCTGAATCAGCTGTTGCGAGGCAGCGTTTTCGATAATCAAATCAGGCTGAAGCAGGCGCAATCTAAGCGGATCAATTTCAAACGAACCGCCCAGATACAAACCCATAATTTCCGGGGCCTTGACCTTGTCTTCGCTATCCTTTTGGCCAAACCATTTACTGAAGATTGATTTACTCGACATTAAAGGCCTCCCAGTTGATGTTATTCAGGCGACGCGAAGCGATGTAGTAAATTTTATCGCCCGGGCCTAGCAGCGTGGATAAATTCGGATTCAGTTCAATTTGTTTAAGCTGGTTAGCCAGGCCGATAAAAGTGGCGTTGTAATGCTTTTTCATGCCGATAAACAGCTGCTCGACGCTTAATGGTTGAGCCAGTTCCGGTACGTTAACCGAATACTGGGCCTGGCCATCATCCTCGACATTTAACAAGTCGTGATGCAGGGCGCTGGAACCGGGATCAAACGCCGATTTGGCCAGCATTTCTACTGCCACACTGGGGGTACATTCCACATTGGCGCAATGTTGTTTGAGCAACTTGCTGAGGCTCTCGTCTTCAAAGTAAACCAGTAAATGATTATCAGGATTGCGTTGATGGCAATACAGTGCCGTGGTCATGGTTTCATCGTCACGGGGATTATCGACAATAATCACCGCCGCTTCGGCCACACAGGCTCTGTCCATATCGACATCTTTATTAAATGAAGCGACTCTCACAAATTCAATTTGACCGGGCAGGGGATTATCGATGTCTGCCCGCACGCACAGTAAAATTACCTGTTGTTTATTGGCCTCGTTGCGTTCGCGTAGTAATAATTTGAGCAGGTGCATGGTGCGTTCACCATGCCAGCCAATCACTAATATATGTTGGGAAACATGAATTGCTTTCAAACCTTTCACTCCTTTATGCCATTGTTGCGAAATCCACGCAGCGACGCGACCTACAATCAGGGCAAAAATACTCAGGCCGAAGGGGATAACAAAAATGCTGGTGATATATTTGCCGGCATCAGTAGTCGGCGACATATCGCCATAGCCCACCGTTGAGCCAGTCACCATTAACCAATATAAAAAATCAGGCCACTGGGTCAGCGCTTCTTCACCGCTCAAGCGCAACAATATCCAGCACAATGCGGCATAAACAATAAGCGCCAGTACTACAGAGTACCAGCGCATATGGATAAAATGTTTCAGTACCAGTTTCCTGATTTTCTGAATCATTGGCATAGAGTTATTACTTCCCTAGTATTCGACTTAACTCATCATCTGCGGAGGTCTCCCCCCCTTTGATACCGGCATTAGCCAGACGTTTTTCCAGATCGTCAGTGGACTCGTCCGCCGCCAGCTCCTGAGCCGCTTGTAACTCGGCATTACGCATATTCTGTTTATCCTGAATACGCTGTAACGACTCGGTAGCGGTTTTCATTTTGCTGTTGGCACCCATATGGCGTGATGATACCGCCACCTGCGCTTTTTGCACCGACTCGGTCGCTTTAACCATGTCCACTTGTTGTTCCAGACGACGCAAGTTGTTTTTGGCCTGACTGATATTTTCCGCCAATTGCTTTTCGGATTGTTTGAACTGATCCAGATATTGCTGCTCGGTGCCCAATTCAGCTTTCAGATCGGCGACTTTTTGTGCGCAATCCAGTGCTAACTGACGGTCGGTATCAACCGCTTTGCGAGCATGTTCTTCATACTGGCTAATCGACGATTGCAAACTATCCACTTTTTGCTGAGCTAATTTACATTTAGCTAAAATTTGCGTGCGAGCATGATCGGAACGGCGCAGTTCCTCTTTGGCTTCGCGGATCTCCTGATCAAGAATACGCAGCGCCTGACTATCAGCAACTGCTTCAGCTGCTTCGGTAACACCACCTTTAACGGCAGTAACTAATTTTCTCCAAACAGACATAACTGTCTCCTCATTGTGTGACTGGGGTTACTTCAGATGTTCCTGATAGGCATCCAGGAAGCCGGCAACATTCTGAAATAAGGTTTCTATTTCAATCAGTACGCTTTGTTCTTTGGATTGGGAACTGAGCGCACCGAATGCGATGTAATAGTCCTGCCCGGAAATATTCGAAATTCCCACTGTACTTAAAGGGAAAATCATATGGGTTTTGAGTATTTCCGCATTCAGCGCCGCGGTATCTTTCACTTCATCGGTCGAGAAAAGTAACGATTCAACCAAAATTTGCTCACCGCTAATGGCTAACCAGGCATCAATGCCATCTGAATTGGCAATTAACAGACAATTCTCTTCATGGGTGACGACATAGTCATCATTACTGCTGATAAGGGTCTTAAGTTGGTCAAGATCCCAAGTCATGGCTACTCTCCTTTAAAGCATCTGACTAATAAATTGTTCTGGGCATTATAATAGTCAGCAAAAAATCAGTTAGTCAAACATTAATTTATTTTATTTGAATAAATTAATGTTTAAATGTAAATTATAAGTCACATTTGTTCCGAGTATAACATTATGCATGCAAGTCCAAAAACGGCCGATTGGCGTCAATTAGTCCAGCGTTTACTGAAGGCGGAAATGTCCCGTCGTGGTGTAAAATATCAGGATCTCAGCGACCGTCTGTCCAGTATCGGCATAGATCAAAGCGCAGACAACCTGAGAAATAAAGTTAATAAAGGAATATTAGGTGCTGATCTATTGTTACAAATTATGTTTGTACTCAATGTCAGGCGACTCGAACGGGAAGATATGCTGGATATCTTTGCCGATATGGGCATCGTTATGCAGGAGTAAGTGGTGGACATCTGAACATGTACTAACCTTGATTTGAGCGGGCGTAAATGGTTGCGCTGCCAACATCCGACAATCTAAGGTTATGATTCAATGCTACGAAAGCTTTTATCCCAGTTATCAAATAAACAAATTCAACGCCCCATTTTTATACTTGGCTGCGGACGTTCCGGTACCACCATCTTTGGTACAACCTTGTCCCAACATCGTGATATTACCTATTTAAACGAGCGCAGAGACATATGGCATCAGGCATATCCGATTGCCGATATCTGGTCGGAACAAGCCAAAGCACGTGGTGGAAAAATGAAACTGACGGCGGCAGATGCTAATCCCGAAAAAAGTGCCTTGCTAAGAACCTTGTTTCATAGGCAAACCATCAAGACTTCTCGTCCTGTTCTGGTTGAAAAACTGCCTATCAATAATTTCAGAGTGGAGTTTATCCATTCTATCTTCCCCGACGCGCGCTTTATCCACATTTTCAGAAACGGTCTTGAAGTGGCTAAATCTATTCAAAAAATGAGTGAGGCGGGAAAATGGTTTGGTCCGAATGAATATAAGTGGCAGCAATTGAGCGACTACGCAAAAAATGACCCGGCAACCGAAAAACTCCCTGCGTTATGCGACAGCTACTATCACAAAGGGCTGCTCGAGTGGCGATTAAGTACCGAGTCAGTGGTCAGATTTCTGGGCCAATTGGCAGGGGATAAATATATGGAAATTTCCTATTCGGCGCTTACCGGCGACGCGTCGGGCACGCTGGCCAAGGTTGTTGATTATCTGGAAATAGGTCCTGATCCCAATCTGACCAATTTTATCGAAACTAATATTTCACGCCGCACCGCCAATTTGGAAAACAGCGCACTGACCGAAACCGAAGCACAGCTGGGAGGACAATTATTACCTTTTTCACAGGAGGATAATGGCGAAGGGTTAACCAATATTTATAGACGGCTGGAATTAGCCCAGAGGGCTGTACATGAATCTGTTGGCTAGATGCTGATGAGTTTATCCGGGAGCACAAAAAAAGAACCCGGCGAGAGCCGGGTTAAAACACGTTAGACAGGGACATAACCTGTTAAAGCTTATGGAAGAAACAGACTAGATAATACGCAAGATTTTAGAGGCTGTCGGTATCAAAGGTGCATTGCAGGTATAAAAAAATATACGTAAAATGTCCTGTCTCTTTATTTGGTGTCGCTATGAAACTGACTGATTTTAACTTTGAACTTCCCGATGAACTGATTGCCCGCTATCCGATGAAGGATCGTTCGGCCAGTCGTTTGTTGCATCTTAACGGCCAGAATGGGGCTGTACAGCACTTGCGTTTCAAAAATGTACTGGATTTGCTCAATGAAGGCGACCTGCTGATATTTAACAATACCCGGGTTATTCCTGCCCGTCTACTGGGGCAAAAGGAATCGGGCGGTAAAGTTGAGGTGTTAGTCGAAAGAATATTGGACGATCAACGCGTATTGGCCCATGTGCGAGCCAGTAAAGCGCCTAAACCTGGAACCATTCTGATCTTGGAACAGCAAGTCAGGGTGGAAATGTTGCAACGCCACGATGCGCTATTTGAACTTAAATTTCTGACCGAACAAAATGTATTGGAAGTGCTGGAGCAGCACGGGCATATGCCATTGCCACCTTATATTGATCGCCCGGATGAAGATTCAGATAAGGAACGCTACCAAACTGTCTATAACGATAAACCGGGAGCTGTCGCTGCTCCGACGGCCGGATTACATTTTGATGATGATATACTGCAGCAATTGACAGATAAAGGCGTACAGCAGGCATTTGTGACCCTGCATGTCGGAGCCGGGACGTTTCAGCCGGTGCGGGTAGATAATATCCTTGAGCATCAGATGCATGCTGAATACGCTGAAGTATCGCAGGATGTCGTTGAGGCTATTCTGACCACCAAAGCCAATGGCAAAAGAGTTGTTGCAGTGGGAACAACCTCGGTGCGTTCACTGGAGTCAGCCGCTCAGGCGGCACTTGCCAATCAATCAGAATTGTCCCCCTTTTATGCCGATACGGATATTTTTATTTACCCCGGTTATCAGTTCCAGATTGTTGACGCGATGCTAACCAATTTCCACTTGCCGGAATCCACCCTGATCATGCTGATCAGCGCTTTTGCCGGACGGGACAATGTGATGGATGCCTACCAGCAAGCCATTGAACAGCGTTACCGTTTTTTCAGTTATGGTGACGCCATGTTTATTGAACGCAAGCAAAACTAAATTTACTTGTCATTTACTTATAAAATGGCGTTCGATTCGTATATAATCCCGGCTTTATTTTTCTCGGCTCCGGACTGTTTTCCGGCCTGCTGTCAGGATGTTGTATGCAATTTGAACTAATTAAAACCGATGGCAAAGCCCGTCGGGGACGGATGATATTTGAGCGCGGTGTGGTCGAAACACCGGCTTTTATGCCAGTAGGTACCTATGGCACGGTAAAAGGCATGACTCCGGAAGAGCTTGAAGAAACCGGTGCGCATATCTGTCTGGGAAATACTTTCCATCTGATGTTGCGTCCAGGCACTGAAGTCATGAAATTACACGGTGATTTGCATGACTTTATGCATTGGGATAAGCCCATTCTGACTGATTCAGGCGGTTTTCAGGTGTTCAGTTTGGGTGAGCTACGTAAAATAACCGAAGAGGGGGTGACCTTTCGTTCGCCCATTAACGGTGAAAAAATCTTGCTCACTCCGGAAAAGTCTATTCATGTTCAGCGCGATCTGGGTTCGGATATTGTGATGATATTTGACGAATGTACCCCGTATCCTGCCGAGGAGCATGTCGCACGTAAATCCATGGAATTATCTTTACGTTGGGCCCAGCGCAGTAAAGATGCGCATCAGGGCAACCCTTCAGCACTGTTCGGGATAGTCCAGGGCGGCATGTATGAAGGGCTGCGCGATGCGTCTTTAAAAGGTCTGGTGGATATCGGCTTTGACGGTTACGCCATTGGTGGATTGTCTGTGGGTGAGCCCAAAGAAGATATGATCCGTATTCTGGATCATACTGCTGATAAAATTCCCGCCGACAAACCCCGTTATCTGATGGGCGTTGGCAAGCCGGAAGATATTGTCGAGGCGGTTCGACGTGGCATCGATATGTTCGACTGTGTGATGCCAACCCGCAACGCGCGCAATGGCCATCTATTTGTGACCGAAGGTATCGTTAAAATTCGTAATGCCAAGCATAAGACGGATACCGGGCCACTGGACGAAAAATGTGATTGTTACACTTGTAAAAATTATTCGCGGTCATATCTACATCATTTGGACAAATGCAATGAGATACTCGGCGCACGATTAAATACCATTCATAATCTGCGTTATTACCAGCGAGTGATGCAAGGATTACGAGACGCTATCGACGCGGATCAACTTGATCAGTTTGTTGCAGATTTTTATCAACAAAAAGAGATGCCAGTACCGGCACTCTGATTATTTAAAATTAAGAAATACAATATTAGGGGACGAAAATGAGTTTATTTATATCTAATGCTTATGCGCAAGCCGCTGGCGGAGCTCAAGAAGGCGGCATGTCAATGCTGATCATGTTGGGTATCTTTGGTTTGATTTTTTACTTCATGCTGTATCGCCCGCAAGCCAAACGGGTTAAAGAGCATAAAAATCTGGTTGAATCTTTAAGCAAAGGTGACGAGGTTCTGACGCAGGGCGGTATGGTTGGCAAGATTGTCAAAGTTACTGCTGAAAAAGATTTCATCGAATTGGCGTTAAACGAAACCACTAATATTGTGGTACAGAAGTCTGCTATTTCAGCCGTATTACCTAAAGGTACGATGAAAAGCCTGTAATTAAGGCCGATATGGGTTAACCGGAGGCTTAATAGTCAACTAATTTGGTGCTCCGGTTATAATTATCAACCCGCACAAAGGAATATCCTGTGTTAAACAAAACTCCGTTATGGAAGTATTTGATGGTAATTTTTGTTATTGCCATCGCTGCTTTATATGCTTCACCCAATTTATACGGTGAAGACCATGCCATCCAGATTTCTGCCGGCCGTAATGCAACCGTCACTATGCAGACCTTGCAGCAGGTAGAAGACGATCTTCAGCAAGCCAATATTCAAACTAAAAGTGTTGTGCTGGATAACGAACAAATTTTGATCCGGGTTGCGGATTCCGAAACCCAACTGGTCGCCCGTGAATTGCTGGATAGTAAAATGGGCAAGGATTATTACGTTGCCATGAACTTGGCGCCTGATACACCTAAATGGCTGGAATCGTTGGGTGGTGAGCCCATCAAGCTAGGGCTGGATTTACGCGGTGGTGTGCACTTTCTGATGGAAGTGGATATGAACCTGGCCATTGCCAAGTCGATGGAAGATTTGGTCGGCAATTTCCGCACCTCATTGCGTGAAGAAGGCATTCGTTACCGTACCGTCCGTCAGTTGGACGAAGGCGTGGAAGTCCAGTTCCGTGATCAACAGACACTGGATGATGGTCTGGCATTTTTGAAAAAACGTAATCCCGATTTGCTGTTTAACGAGCAAGACAATTTGATGCTGATGGTCACCATGTCTGAAGCAAAACTGGCCGAAACTCGTGATTATGCGGTTAAACAAAATATCACCATCATGCGCAACCGGGTGAACCAACTTGGTGTTGCAGAGCCACTGATTCAACGTCAGGGAGCGGATCGTATCGTGGTGCAATTGCCCGGTATTCAGGATACCGCGAGGGCTAAAGAAATTCTTAATGCGACGGCTACCCTGGATTTTCGTCTGGTAGATTCGGAACATGATGTCAGATCTGCATTAGATGGCCGTGTTCCTCCAGGCTCGCAAATTGTTAACGATCAAAAAGGTGTACCTTACCTGCTTGAGAAGAAAGTCATGATGTCCGGTAATCATATCATCGACGCCAGCAGCAGTTTTGATGAAAACGGTCGCCCGCAAGTGAATATTTCGGTTGATTCTGAAGGTGGCAACAAGATGTCAATGGGAACCAAGGGCAATATTGGTAAACCTATGGCAACTGTGTTTATTGAATATAAACCTTTACCTGAACGCGACGAGAACGATAAACCGGTATTTGAAAAAGTAGAAGAAATTATCAGTGTGGCGACGATTCAGGCGCGTTTGGGCGGTGGCGGCTTCCGTATCACCGGACTGGATTCTCCACAGGAAGCGCAAAATCTGGCGTTGTTATTGCGCGCCGGTGCACTTATCGCGCCTATCCAGATTGTTGAAGAACGTACCGTTGGGCCAAGCCTGGGACAGGAAAACATTGATCTTGGGATGCAGGCTATTGTGTGGGGCTTCGCGCTGGTTTTGATCTTTATGGCGGTTTATTACCGCAAATTTGGTCTGGTCGCCAATTTTGCTCTGGCCACTAACCTGGTGATGATTGTCGGTATTATGTCGATGATCCCGGGAGCGACCCTGACGTTACCCGGTATGGCCGGTATAGTATTAACCGTAGGGATGGCAGTGGATGCCAATGTGTTGATATTTGAACGTATCCGTGAAGAAATGCGTGATGGACGTGGGCCACAGCAATCTATTCACCAAGGTTATGACAGTGCATTCTCCACCATATTGGATGCCAATATCACCACCCTGATCGCTGCCATTATTCTGTTTGCGATAGGAACAGGTTCTATCAAAGGCTTTTCTATTACGTTGGCCATCGGCATTGTTACCTCGATGTTTACTGCGATAGTGGTGACACGGGTGATTATTAATGGTCTCTGGGGCGGTAAACGTCTCGACAAATTGTCGATTTAGGCGGAGTAACGAACATGCAGATATTAAATTTTAAAGAAAACATTAACTTCATGAGGTTGCGCCTGCCGGCCCAGATTTTTTCTGGTGTGCTTATTCTGGTGTCAATATTTAGTCTGGCCACCAACAGCCTGAACTGGGGACTGGATTTTACTGGCGGAACCTTAATTGAAGTTGGCTATCAGCAGCCAGCCAAGCTGGAACATATTCGTAAGCAATTACAAACCGCCGACTTTAACGATGCCATAGTACAAAACTTTGGTACCAGTGAAGATGTGCTAATCCGTTTGGCGCCGCGTGAAGGGGTAAAAGCCGCAATCCTGGGCGATCAGGTTCTGGGAGCCTTGCGTAGCGATGGCGAACAGGTGGATATGCGCCGGATTGAATTTGTTGGTCCTAATGTAGGAGACGAACTGGCCGAACAGGGCGGATTGGCCATGCTAACCGCGCTGATTTGTATCATGTTTTATGTGGCGGTACGTTTTGAATGGCGTTTGGCGTTAAGTTCCGTTATTGCTCTGGCGCACGATGTCATCATTACCCTGGGATTGTTTTCAATCCTGCAACTGGAATTTGATCTGACAGTATTAGCCGCCGTGCTGGCCGTTATCGGTTATTCGCTTAACGATACTATCGTGGTATTTGACCGTATTCGTGAAAACTTCCTGAAAATACGTAAGGCTGAACCCGCTGAAGTGATTGATACGTCATTAACCCAAACCATGAGTCGTACCATTATTACTTCCGGTACCACAATTCTGGTATTGATTGCCTTATTTGTTAAAGGTGGTGCATTGATCCACGGATTTGCGACTGCGCTATTATTCGGGATATTTATTGGAACCTATTCGTCCATCTATGTCGCCAGTGCGATTGCATTGATGCTGGGTGTGAAGAAAGAAGATCTGATGCCGACCGAAGTGGAAAAAGAAGGCGCCGATCAGGATCCGATGATTTAATCAGTTCAACATAATTGCAGTTAACAAAAAGCCGGGATATCCCGGCTTTTTGGCATTGGTAACGCTGTTGACGAATTAACTGTTAATAAGCTTAACCAGGTTTTGTACCACTTTGGGGTTTCCGCAGACGACACTACGAGTTTTCATCGGGTTATTTCCGCCATCGTAATCGGTGACTAGTCCACCGGATTCTTTGACTAACAATTCGCCAGCGGCGATATCCCAGGCATTAATGCCTTTTTCCCAATAGCCGTCATAGCGACCGGCAGCGACATAGGCCATATCCAGGGCCGCAGAACCGGCACGACGTACATCACCGCATTTCATAAAAATTGCCTGAAAGCTGTCCAGGCATTGCTGGGTTTGTTGCTTGGCTTTAAAGGGGAAGGCAGTGGCTAACACGGTATTACTTAAATCTCGCGCTTTAGAGGTACGGATACGAAACCCGTTTAACTGTGCACCGGACCCTTTGCTGGCGGTAAACAGTTCACCACGAATAGGATCGAAAACGACAGCCTGATCTAGTCGACCTTTATGGAGTAAGGCAATGGAAACGGCGAAATGCGGGATACCGCGAACGAAATTGGTGGTGCCATCGAGCGGATCAATCACCCACTGGTAATCGTCATCGCCTTCTACTATGCCGCCTTCTTCACCCAAAAAACTGTGAGTGGGATAAGATTGCTGAATTTTACGAATAATGGCTTGTTCCGCTTCTTTATCGATACGGGTCACATAATCGTTGTCACCTTTCATCTCTGTCATTAACTCGTCGCGGTTTTCAAATCCTTTCAGGATGATATTTCCGGCCGTACGCGCAGCGCGCACCGCAATATTCAGCATTGCATGCATATATGGTCCACCAATTTTATAAAGAACAGAATTGGGCTTGGATTACTTCACGTTAGCAACGTTAGTTTCAAGCCGCTCAAAAAATCGCCGCGAAGTTTAACAGAGCGCTTTAAAAACGCAAGTAAAACACGTCGAAGGATGACACTTCGCTATGCTGTGCTATTATTCGCGCCTAAATTTTACCGGCTTCACTAAACAATTACCTATGCTAGAAAATATTAAAGTTGTACTGGTTAATACATCCCATACCGGCAATATTGGTTCGACCGCGCGTGCAATGAAAACCATGGGGCTGAGTCAGTTAGTGCTGGTTGATCCTGTTAGTAAACCTGACGGACAAGCCAGCGCGTTAGCAGCCGGTGCCACCGATGTATTGGGTAATGCCAAAATCGTCGCTACTCTGGCAGAAGCGGTAGCAGATTGTGGGCTGGTGATTGGAACCAGTGCCCGTTCCCGAACCTTATCCTGGCCGATGATTGAGCCGCGCGAATGCGGTGAAAAGTTGGTGGCCGAGTCGGTAAACTATCCTGTTGCGCTGGTATTCGGCCGTGAAAATAACGGTTTGAGTAATGAAGAGCTGCAACAATGTCATTTTCATGTGTGTATTCCGGCCAACCCTGACTATAGTTCGTTAAATTTGGCGGCGGCAGTGCAAACCTTATGTTATGAGGTTCGCATGGCGCATCTACAGGATTCGCGCTTGGCAGAAGATGAGCCGGATTATCCGTTATCTGAAGATTTGGAACGTTATTATACTCATCTGGAACAAACCCTAACCAAAACGACTTTTATTGTTAAGCAACATCCGGGTATGGTGATGACCAAGTTACGCCGATTGTTTAATCGCGCCAGACCGGAGAGAGAAGAACTGAATATCCTGCGCGGTATTCTGGCTTCTATAGACAAGTCTATTGCCAATAAAAAGTAAATAACCATGTTTGAACGCATCAAAGAAGATATTGCCAGTGTATTTAATCGTGATCCTGCCGCGCGTAATACTCTGGAAGTATTAACCAATTATCCCGGCTTACATGCTATCTGGATGCACCGCGTTGCTCATCGTTTGTGGAAAGCCAAATGGTGCTGGTTGGCGCGTAGTCTTTCTACTTTCAATCGCTGGATCACCGGCATAGAAATTCATCCCGGTGCCACTATTGGTCGGCGTTTTTTTATCGATCACGGTATGGGCGTAGTCATTGGTGAAACGGCAGAAATAGGTGATGACGTCACCTTGTATCACGGGGTGACGCTGGGCGGCACCAGCTGGAATGGCGGCAAGCGTCACCCTACATTAAAAAATAATGTGGTTATCGGTGCCGGAGCGAAAGTTTTGGGGCCGATTACCATTGGGCGAGGCGGCAAGGTGGGCTCCAATTCGGTGGTGGTCAAAGATGTACCGGATGACGCAACCGTTATCGGTATTCCCGGTCGTATCGTCAGCAATGTGCAGGACAAAACTAAAACTAACAAGCGCGAACAGATTGCCCGACAATATGGTTTTGATGCCTATGCTGTATCGCCGGATAACCCCGATCCGGTCGCCAATGCAATTGGTACGATGCTTGATCATGTTCATCTTATTGATACCAAAGTGGCTGATATGTGCAAAGCCATTAATGACATGGGGGGACATGTGTGTGACAAGTCTCTGCCCAGTCTCAAACTGGAAGAATTTTCCGAAGCCGAAAGTGCTGCCTCAGAGTTGCGTAAAAACAAGGCGGAATCTTTTGATCCTGGTATATAAAAACGTTCACATTGCAATCCTGGGCACCGATATAATACTTGACTAAATTAGTCGGGTATGTGAGAATTTGAGCCATCAATATCAATGGGTGCTGAAATGAAATTAACCTCAAAAGGACGTTATGCGGTTACCGCAATGCTGGATGTAGCTTTGCATTCCCAGCGTAACCCGGTTTCATTAGCTGACATTTCAGAACGTCAGGGTATATCCCTGTCTTATCTGGAACAGTTGTTCTCCCGTTTACGCCGACACAAATTGGTTGACAGTGTGCGGGGCCCGGGCGGTGGTTACCGGTTGGGACGCGATGCGGCCGAGATCGCCGTTGGCGAAGTGATTAGTGCGGTGAACGAATCTGTTGATGCTACCCGTTGTAGCGGGTTGTCAGATTGTCAGGGCGGCGAACGCTGTCTAACCCATAGCTTGTGGACAGATTTGAGTGATCGCATCAGCCTGTTTTTAAACAGTATCACCTTGGGTGAGCTGATGGACAAGAATGATGTTCAACTGGTCGCGGAGCGCCAGAACAAGAACAAACAGTCGGCGGAAAACCATATTTCCGTCACCTTGCAGTTGTAATTGGAGCAAGTAATGAAATTACCTATTTATCTGGATTATTCAGCAACAACACCGGTTGATCCCCGTGTTGCCGAAAAAATGATGGCATGTCTGACTACCGAAGGTAACTTCGGTAATCCGGCGTCGCGTTCGCATCGTTTTGGATGGCAAGCGGAAGAAGCGGTTGACGTCGCACGTAGCCAGATTGCGGAATTGGTTAACGCCGATCCTCGTGAAATAGTCTTTACCTCAGGTGCAACCGAGTCTGATAACTTGGCGATTAAAGGTGCCGCACATTTTTATGGTAAAAAAGGTAAGCATATCATCACCGTAAAGACCGAACACAAAGCCGTTCTGGATACCTGCCGTCAGCTGGAGCGTGAAGGTTTTGAAGTGACCTATATGGAACCTCAAGCAAACGGTTTGCTGGATTTGGCCAAACTGGAAGCCACCATGCGTGACGACACTATTCTAGTGTCAGTGATGCATGTAAATAACGAAATCGGTGTCATTCAGGATATCGAGAAGATTGGTGAATTGTGCCGTTCACGTAAAATTCTGTTCCATGTGGATGCCGCTCAGAGTGCCGGTAAAGTGCCAATTGATTTGCAAGCTTTACAGGTTGATATGATGTCCTTTTCTGCACATAAAGCCTATGGTCCCAAAGGTATTGGCGCGTTATATGTCAGCCGTAAACCCCGTGTTCGTCTGGAAGCCCAGATGCATGGTGGTGGTCATGAACGCGGCATGCGTTCAGGTACATTAGCGACTCATCAAATTGTCGGTATGGGAGAAGCATTTCATATTGCCAAGCAGGAAATGGCCGCCGAGAATGAACGAATTCTGATGCTGCGTAACCGTTTATGGGACGGCATTAAAGATATTGAAGCGGTATACGTGAATGGTGATCTGGAACAACGCGTTGCCAGTAACCTGAATGTCAGTTTTGCCTATGTTGAAGGCGAGTCACTGATTATGGCGTTAAAAGATATGGCCGTGTCGTCCGGTTCGGCTTGTACATCAGCCAGCCTGGAGCCGTCCTATGTGTTACGGGCGCTGGGTTTGAATGATGAGCTGGCGCACAGTTCGATCCGTTTCAGTATTGGTCGTTTTACTACCGAAGAAGATATTGACCATGTGGTTAAGGTAGTGTGCGGCGCGATCGATAAATTACGTGAAATGTCACCCCTTTGGGAAATGTACAAAGAAGGTGTGGATCTGGACACAGTAGAGTGGGCTCAACACTAAGTTGAGCCAGCAGAAATTTTCCGGAACGGTTTATATAACGGTTCCATATACAGAGGTATGCAGTCATGGCTTATAGTGACAAAGTGATTGACCATTATGAAAATCCCCGCAACGTAGGTGGTTTTGACAAAAATGATCCCAGTATTGCGACCGGTATGGTAGGTGCACCCGCCTGTGGTGATGTGATGAAGTTACAATTGAAAGTGGGCGAAAATGGCATAATTGAAGATGCCAAATTCAAAACTTACGGTTGTGGCTCGGCTATCGCGTCAAGCTCGCTGGTAACCGAATGGGTAAAAGGTAAAACGCTGGATGAAGCGGTTACGATTAAAAATACCCAGATCGCCGAAGAACTGGCGCTGCCACCGGTAAAAATTCACTGCTCTATCCTGGCCGAAGATGCCATTAAAGCGGCAGTGGAAGATTATAAATCAAGACGTCCGGCTTAGGATTGATTAGTGGCTATTACGGTAACAGACGCAGCAGCTAAAAGAGCCAAAACCTTTCTGGCCAACCGCGGCCAGGGATTGGGAATTCGTCTGGGGGTGAAAACCACCGGCTGTTCCGGTTTGGCCTATGTGCTGGAATTTGTTGATGACGTTAACGATGATGATCAAGTCTTTGAAGACAATGACGTGAAAATCGTGGTGGATGCAAAGAGCCTGGTCTATCTGGATGGCACACAACTGGATTTTGCCAAAGAAGGCTTGAATGAAGGTTTTCAGTTTAACAACCCGAATGCCAATGGCGAATGCGGTTGTGGCGAGAGCTTTAACGTCTAGAGCTATTTTTGCCGAAATGTATAGAAGTCGGCCGGTTGGCCGATTTTTTTATGCAATACAAGGTAAACGGGCAAGGCTAATCGTAAGTAAGGTGTTATGAATCACTTTGAGTTATTTAATTTACCTGAACAATTTGAGCTGGATCTGGCGCAGTTGTCTGCCAGCTATCAAAAACTGCAACAATTAACTCATCCAGACAGATTCGCTACTGCCAGCGATCAGCAGCGATTATTGTCAGTGCAGAAAAACGCTCAACTTAATGACGCCTATCAGGCCTTAAAATCTCCCTTATTGCGTGCCGAATATTTACTAGAGCTCAGAGGCATCGATCTCAAACACGAAACGTCCACCATGCAAGACGGCATGTTTCTGATGCAGCAGATGGAATGGCGCGAGCAACTGGAAGATATTCAGGCCAGTGCTGATCTGGATGCGCTGGAAGACATGGATGATGAAATCGCCGGACAAATCAAACTTCATTTGCGGCAGGTAGAAGACCAGCTAGATGCCGCAACCGATGAATCTCATCAATACGCAGCAGATGAAATTCGTAAACTCAAATTCCTGTACAAATTACGCAGCGAAATAGCCAACCTGGAAGAGAAACTGCAAGACTAATGGCATTACTTCAAATAGCAGAACCGGGCCAAAGTTCAGCCCCGCATCAACACAAACTCGCAGCCGGTATTGATTTGGGTACCACCAACTCGCTAGTGGCTACTGTGCGAAGCGGCGAAGCCCTAACACTACCCGATCTTGATGGTCAGCATATTTTGCCGTCTGTGGTTCAATACCAGACCGGGCAAAAGTTGGTGGGTTTGAGCGCTCGTGAATCCGCTAGCGCAGATCCGGCCAATACTATTTCCTCGGTGAAACGTTTTATTGGCCGCTCATTAGCCGATATTCAGGCCAGCTATCCCAATTTACCCTATGAATTTTGTCAGCTTGAACAGTCGGTTCCATCCATTCAGACGGCTAGTGGCAAAGTTAACGCGGTACAAGTTTCGTCTGATATTCTCGCCGCATTGAAACAGCGTGCCGAGCAAAGCCTGGGTGACGAGCTCACCGGTGTAGTGGTCACTGTTCCTGCCTATTTTGATGATGCGCAGCGACAGGGGACTAAAGACGCGGCGCAATTGGCGGGTCTGAATGTATTACGTTTGCTCAACGAGCCGACTGCCGCCGCAATTGCCTACGGACTGGATAGTGGTCAGGAAGGTGTCATTGCGGTCTACGACTTGGGTGGCGGGACGTTTGATATTTCCATTTTGCGCTTGAGCAAAGGCGTATTCGAAGTGCTGGCCACCGGCGGAGATGCGGCGTTAGGCGGTGATGATTTTGATCACTTGCTAGTTGACGACATTCGCAACCGGCTGCAACTTCCTCAACAATTATCTACCCGTCTGCACCGGATTTTGCTGGATCAGGCTCGTGCTGCCAAAGAAGCATTAAGTGATGCCGTATCAACCAGGGTTAGCTTTACCGATGATAAGGGTGAACAACTTGAATGTGACATCACTAAAGCCGAATTTGAAGCGTTAATTGCCGGATTGGTCAAGCAGACCCTGCGGGCCTGTCGTCGTGCAGTTAAAGATGCCGAGATTGAAAAGGAAGACGTTATTCAAGTGGTAATGGTGGGCGGTTCAACCCGTATACCATTGGTACGAGAGCAGGTTGGCGAATTTTTTGGTCAAACTCCATTAACCTCGATTGATCCGGATAAAGTAGTCGCCATTGGCGCTGCTATTCAGGCTGATATTCTGGTGGGTAACAAACCCGACGGTGAAATGCTGTTACTGGATGTGTTGCCATTGTCTTTGGGTATCGAAACCATGGGTGAGCTGGTCGAAAAAATTATCCCGCGCAATACTACTATTCCGGTGGCCAAGGCACAGGAATTTACCACCTTCAAAGATGGTCAAACCGCAATGATGATCCATGTATTGCAAGGAGATCGTGAATTGGTGTCGGATTGTCGTTCGCTGGCAAAATTCGAATTACATGGTATTCCACCGATGGCAGCGGGCGCAGCCCATATCCGTGTTACTTTCCAGGTGGATGCAGACGGTTTATTAAGCGTCACCGCAATGGAGAAATCCAGCGGCGTGCAAGCCAGTGTTGAAGTTAAGCCTTCCTATGGTTTAAGCGATGAACAAGTTGCCGGCATGTTGCAGGCCTCGATGCAAAATGCCAAACAGGATATGCAGGCCAGAATGCTCAAAGAGCAGCAAGTTGAAGCAGATCGAGTCAGGGAATCATTACAGGCGGCATTGGTCGCTGATGGTGATGAATTGCTATCGAGTGCAGAAAAACAGCAAATTGAACAGGCCATTGCCGCGATGATGAAGGCGGCCGAAGATGATGATCCTCAGACCATTAAAAATGCTATTGAAGTGGTGGATCAACATAGTCAGGAATTTGCCCAGCGCCGCATGGATAAGTCCATTCGCAAGGCGCTGGCCGGTCATAAAGTTAACGAGATTTAAGTTTTTAACAGGATACTAGAATGCCGCAAATCATATTTTTACCGCATAACGAACTCTGCCCGGACGGGGCTGTGTTAGATGTTGAAGAAGGCACCACAGTACTGGATGCTGCACTGAAAAATGGCATTGATATTGAGCATGCCTGTGAAAAATCCTGTGCCTGTACTACTTGTCATGTCATTGTGCGTGAAGGCTTTGATTCGCTAGAAGAAAGTGACGAGTTGGAAGATGATATGCTGGACAAAGCCTGGGGCTTGGAGCCAGAGTCACGGCTGGGTTGTCAGGCTGCAATAAAAGATGAAAACCTGGTGGTGGAAATTCCCAAATACACTGTCAATCAGGTCAGTGAAGGGCACTAGATAACTTTGTATTGTGTATTAGTCAGAAAAAAAGTGTATTTTATTTATTATGTTCGTATATTCATGATTTAAGTTACTGGAAAAAATATGTCAACTAAACAAATGAATGTTAAACGTATTTCTTCAAAAAACAGGAAGGACCCGTTAATCGATTTAGACGCTCTGGATCGCATAGGAAGAGCTGCTACCAAAAATGCACGTGTTAAAGCCTTTAATCATGGCTCTCCAGTGACTATTGCGCAACGAGGTGATGTTTATCGTTTATACCCAGATGGACGCAAAGAACGAATCAAGTCAACTGAACAAAAATCATTTCCGCGTATTGAAGATGATTTATGCCAAGTCTCAGGTTAATCGCTGGTCCCAATGGCTCCGGTAAAACTACCTTAACTGATGAATTAAGGCATAAGTATGATGTGCCTTTGGGACAGTACACTAACCCTGATGAGATAGAAAAGTCGCTAATTGAGTTTAATACTGATCCCCTTGCTCGTTCCCGATTAGCGCAGAAAATATCAAAAGATCAACGTGAAAAGTGGCTTGCTGACGGAATCTCCCACAGTTATGAATCGGTAATGAGCCATCCAAGTCATCTGGATTACATTCATAGGGCCAATGAAAAAGGGTTTAAAACTTATCTCTATTATGTGTGTATTTCAGACCCTGAAATTAATCTGGATCGTGTTGATGAAAGGGTGATCTCAGGGGGACACCCTGTTCCTAGGGAGAAGATAATATCGCGTTATTATAGAAGTTTAAATCAATTGGTTAATATGGCTAGGTTGTGTCGGAGAAGCTATTTTTTTGATAATACGAATACCCTGACTCCTTTTGCTGAAGTCAATATTAATGGCAATCTGGATATAAAAGAAACCGTTTATTATCGGCTGGAACCAGAATGGTTCAGACTTAATGTCTTGAGAAAGTGGGAGCCAGAAAAAGTTCGTATTATTCGTTAATACTTATCGTCTATAAACGAAGTGCCGCAGTACAATGGCTAATACAACAAACGCGTCCCGATACTCTTAATCTTAACAAGTTGGGGCGCGTTGTTATTGTAAGGCTTGATGGCTTTTTTGTTAAATTAATTCCATCGTCAAACTCAGAGCCGTCTTATTAATGTCGCGCTGTCAGTACCTGCGACAGATAATCCGGTTTATCTTCTATTCTGACCAGATGGGGATATTGCAAGCCGCCGTGATAATCAATCTTGATGGTGCGGTATTGGTTAAAGTCCTTGACCAGTAATTCAATCGGCTTTTTACTGTCTTTGGCGGCGGTTACTGCGTCTTTTAGCATATCACCATCAAACTCTTCACCGTTGACCGCGATAATGGTCATACTGGGTGACAAACCGGCATTAAAGGCCGGACTATCCCATAACACATCCTTTAAGCTGCCTTTGTTGGAAACCATAAAACCGAGTGAATAAAGCAGGTCATTGGTTTTATAACGTCCCTCGATGGCTTTAATCGCATCGGAAGCTTTGTCATCATAAACCAGTTTCCAGCCCTGATCGGCCAGCGAGTCAGACAAATTAACATGGCCCTTCAGGCGGCTATTGAGGAATTCAGTCCAGTTAAAGGGCTGGATCTTGTTCAGCGTGCTGACTACCTCTTCAAATTCATAGGTATTCACTTGCCAGTCACCGGGATTGATGCCGAAAAAGGCTTTGGCAAAATCATCCAGATTATGCTGGTTGTGGCTTAATTCACGTAATTTGGCGTCTACCGCAAACCAGATAAGCTGACCTCCGGAATAGTAGTCTTCACTCATTTGATAATTGCGAAAGGGCAGCGAAGCGCGCTGGGCAATAGTCGGATCGTTAGTGGTATCAAGAATATTGCGCCATTTCATCCCGGGACGACCTTTATCGTAAGTCGCACCCAAACGGGCCAGCATATCCATGGTTTTGTCATGATCGATTAAACCGGAACGGGCCGAGAATACATAACCCCAGTACTGGGTTTGGCCTTCGTATACCCACAAACCGTGATCGCGTTTCACCTGATTGTAGGTGGGAGTCCAGATCCCGGCGGGGCGACGATATTTACCATCCCAGGAGTGATTAAATTCGTGCGCCAGTAAATCACGACCTAACCAGGATTTGTCCCACTCGGTAAAGTAATTGGTTTTATGGGTATTTTCACTGGAACGGTGATGCTCCATCCCGATACCACCTAATTTGTCGGTGAGTGCCAACAGGAAATCATAATGATTGTAATGATGAGCGCCATACACTTTATAGGCTTGCTTTATCAGGTTGCGATGTGCCTCCAGGGCCTCGTCGCTAATCTCCAGATCTTTGGCCTTGTCGGCAAACACATTCAGGAATACCGATGTATCGGCGCCGGGAGCCAGATCAATTTTCTTGTAGTGAATACCGGCAAAAATAGGGGAGTCGACCAGATTTTCGAAATCAATATCATCGAACGTTACCGTATTTTTACGCTTTTTGTCTTGTTCCAGTGCCGTGGCGTATTGCCAGTTTTGCGGCAGCGTGACACTGGGTTCCACGTTAATCTGGCGGGTATAATGGCCAGCCGGATACAGGGCAACGGTATCCCATTGCAGGTTTAGCATTTCCGGCGTCATCATAACGCGTCCTTGCCCTGAGTTTTGTGGTGATAAAAACTCAAAGCTCAGGTTAATTTCTTTAACGCCATCGGGCACATTGACATGAAAGGCATAGACATCGCCCTGATCCCGCTCCCAACTGAGGGTTTTACCTTTGGCAGTTATTTTTAAACCGGCCATCTTTTCAATTGGGCCGGTAGGTGAATGATGGCCGGGGATCCAGGCCGGATATAGCAAGGTTAACGGGCCGGGTTTCACCGGCAATACTTCCTGTACCCGGAAAATACGATGCGCCAGATCGGTAGCATCAACTTTAAGTTCAATGGTGCCAGGATAGGGGACATCAACCGGTTCGGGAACCTCAGCCAGGGCAGATTGAGCCCAGACCAGCAGACTGCCGAAAATGGCAGTGGTCAGTATGGATTTTTTCACTTAATACTCCTGTTGAATACAGGGCGTTTGAGATAGCGCCCTCATGATCGAATGCAAAAATGATGAAACAGAAAAAGGGGCAAGCATTATTCTATGCGCCCCGATAAACAGACCTATGTTAAGTTATTTTGTCGGCAAACATTCAACCACTAAACTGATTAAATCGTGGTTTTATCGAACCGGATTGTAATGGCTCATATCCAGATGGTTATCGATGCCGGCGATCTTGTCTTCGGCATGATGATTGACATAGAGTACCGTGGTGTTTTCTGCGGTACAGATGTGCTCAATCAATGCCAGCACCCGTTGACGATTGATATCATCCAGCCCCAGGCAGGGTTCGTCCATAATCAATAATGTTGGATGTTTGATCATCGCCCGCGCAATCAGGATAAGGCGCTGATCACCGAAGGACATTTGCTGGAATCCCTGATTGGCATACTGATCTAGACCAAGCAATTCCAGCCACTGGTCGGCAATCTGTATTTGTTGTTTGCTGGGAGTTTGATACAGACCAATACTGTCATAAAATCCGGAAATAATACTGTGGCGCACGCTGCTGTTAACCCGGTATTGCAAATGCAGCGAGTTGGAAACAAAACCGATATATTGTTTTATTTGCCAGATACTTTCTCCACTGCCGCGCTGAAAACCGAATACAAAAATATCATTGGCATAACACTGGGGATGATCGCCGGTGATCATATTCAGCAAACAGGTTTTGCCCGAGCCGTTAGGACCGCTGAGCTGCCAGTGTTGACCAGGCTGAATTGTCCAGTCCAGCTTGTCGAAGATGGTTTGTTCGCCATAGCGTACCGCCGCCTGTTGCATACGCACCAAAGGCTGATCAGCAGCCAGTTCTGGAGGTCGTTGGCCGCTGTTATCCATTGGCGGCAGCGCCAAATCGGTGGTTTCAAGGTGTAATAATTGGTACAGGTGCTCAAACTGCTGCTGGTCCTGCCGGTTGACTTGCAAACTGAGTGTACCCTGCTGCATATAGGCAAAGTGCTCAACAAAATCCGCTATTTCATCAAAACGGTTTAACACCAACACCATGGTCGTATGTTGGCTGAGTTGTTCCAGCAACACCGCTAAATTCTGACAGGTATGGCTATCCAGTCCGTCATAGGGTTCATCCAGGATTAATAACTTGGGCTGGTGTATGAGTGCTCTGATCAGCAACAGTTTGCGCGTTTCACCGGTAGAAAGCGCGGTAAAGGCACTTTCCAGTAAATGCGAGAAATTAAACAGTTCGACAAGCTGCTCATATAATCCGAGGTCAGCCTGTTTATTTGTGCTGTGATTAAAGATTAGCTCACGAGCGGTAGTACCCACCGGAATAATATCCAGAATATCGGCATCATCTTTCTTACGTTCTTCGTCAAGTAGTACTTTTAGTGTTTCGCTCGAGACGATTGCCGTATCGTCCAAGATAAGCTCCAGCTCACCCTGAACAATCTCACCGGCCCCGGCTAGCAGTGCCGCCAGCGCTGACTTGCCACTGCCGTTGGCACCAACAATGGCCCAGTGCTGACCTGCGGATATTTGCCAGTTGATATCATGCAGTCGGAACTGGCGATTAAATTGAGCGGTTACCTGATGAATACAAACTTGCGTCATGCGCAGACACCTTTGATTTTATTGGGGAAATTGGCGGCTTCTAGTTTTGATAGGTAATAGCTATCAATGCAATATAAACAATCAATTATACGAATGATACCTGAGTCATTAACATGAGCTTCAACTTAAACAGTAAACCAACCCAAAAAAGGAAAGTTAAAATGACTCAATCCATTATTAATAGCAAAATTCTTCCATTCAACGCAACCGCTTTTCATAACGGTGATTTTATCGATGTTTCTGACGCTGACCTGGCGGGTAAGTGGTCAGTAGTGATGTTTTATCCTGCCGATTTCACTTTTGTGTGTCCAACCGAGTTGGGCGATATGGCTGACTACTATGAACAACTGCAAGAAATGGGCGTAGAAGTATACTCGGTATCAACCGATACTCACTTTACTCACAAAGCCTGGCATGATGCTTCAGAAACCATTGGTAAAATCCAGTTCCCGATGATTGGTGACCCAACCGGCAAAATTACCCGTAATTTTGGAGTCATGATTGAAGAAGACGGTCTGGCATTGCGTGGTACTTTTGTAATTAACCCTGAAGGCGAAATCAAAGTAGCTGAAATTCATGATTTGGGTATTGGCCGTAGCGCAAAAGAATTGGTGCGTAAAATTCAGGCCGCTCAATATGTTGCCGAACACGATGGCGAAGTTTGCCCTGCAGCATGGCAGCCAGGTGAACAAACCTTAGCTCCATCACTGGATCTGGTCGGTAAAATCTAAGCTCTCGGGCTGACAAGTATTGCCCTCTGCATTGAGGGCAATACCACCCTTTATACACAGGATTGATGCAAAGCCATAAAAAGGCGTTATTGCAGGGATGAGTGTAGGTAAAAAACGCACTTAACCCATTGTCATCAAGCAACAGGAAAACGTTATGTTAGACCAAAATTTAAAAACACAATTACAGACTTATTTGCAGAATTTGAAGACGCCTGTTGAACTGGTCAAATTTGTTGACGACAGCGCAAAATCGCAAGAATTGAACGATCTGGTGGATCAAATCACCGAATTGTCGCCGCTAATTAGCTCAAGTGCCGGTGATGACAGCAGCGAGCGGGTGCCTTCTATGTTGATCCGCTCTGCGCAAAACAATACCGAAATCCGTTTTGCCGGTGTGCCACTGGGACACGAATTTACTTCACTCGTGTTGGCCTTGTTACATAGTGGCGGTCATCCGATGAAAATCGACGCTGAACTTATCGAACAGGTTCGCCAGCTTGAAGGCCAATACCAGTTTGAAACCTATGTTTCGCTAAGCTGCCAAAACTGCCCGGATGTGATCCAGGCACTGAATATGATGGCCGCGATTAATCCGAATATTACCAATGTGATGATTGACGGTGCGCTGTTTCAGCCAGAAGTCGACGAGCGCAAGGTGATGGCGGTACCTTCGGTATTTTTAAACGGTGAAGTGTTTGCCCAAGGCCGTATTAGTCTGAAAGAAATTTTGAAAAAAGTGGACAAGAATGCCGGTGAGCGTGAAGCCAAAGCCATTGCCAGTAAAGATGCGTTCGACCTGTTGGTGATTGGTGGTGGGCCTGCTGGTGCCTCCTCGGCAATTTACAGTGCCCGTAAAGGTATTCGCACCGGTATTGTGGCAGAGCGTTTTGGTGGACAGGTGATGGACACCATGGCGATTGAAAACTTTATTTCGGTTAAGGCTACCGATGGCCCCAAACTGGTTAGTGGTCTGGAACAGCATGTACGGGATTACGACGTGGATATTATGGATAGCCAGAGGGCTAAACGTATTGAACGAGATGAAACGGCTGGTTTGATCGAAGTGGAACTCGAAAACGGCGCCGTATTGCAAAGTAAAACCCTGATGCTGGCAACCGGTGCTCGCTGGCGTGAAATGAATGTACCCGGTGAAAAGGAATACCGTGGTAAAGGTGTGGCCTATTGTCCGCACTGTGACGGCCCGCTATTCAAAGGTAAGCCTGTCGCAGTTATTGGCGGAGGTAACTCCGGTATTGAAGCGGCCATCGACTTGGCCGGTATTGTCAGCCATGTCACGGTACTGGAATTCGATAGCAAACTACGCGCCGATGAGGTGCTGGTGCGCAAAGCCAAATCGATGCCGAATATCGACATTATTGTTAATGCCCAGACCACCGAGGTAACAGGTAACGGTGAAAAGGTGACCGGACTGACCTACACCGATCGCGAATCAGGAGACGCCAGGCAGGTCGAGCTGGCCGGAATCTTTGTGCAAATCGGTTTGGTACCTAATACCGAATTCCTCAAAGGCACTGTGGATTTAACCCAACGTGGCGAGATTATTGTTGGCGCTAATGGTGAAACCTCATTACCGGGTGTGTTTGCCGCCGGTGATGTAACCAATGTGCCGTATAAGCAAATTATCATTGCTATGGGCAGTGGTGCCAATGCGGCTCTGGGCGCGTTTGATTATCTGATTCGCCTACCTGTTGAAGACAGGGATCAACAAGCCGCGTAATTGCCGTATTAAATACACCAAACATCTCCATTGCCTATTGCTCAGTGTTTCACTGGCAATAGGCTTTTTTATCCGCCCCCTGGTTGACTTAATATGAGGTCGGCAGCAAAGTATCGACAAAAAATTATCCCTGTAAGGTTGTATTTATCAATTGTTACGCATGGAGCCAAGGAGCACACATTGTTTAAGAAAGTACTACTAACAGTCTTGATAACTGGCGGGTTAGCTGGTTTGTCGCTTAGTGTTTACTCCAACCAAGTTCTTACCGAATCTGTTATCAACGAGATAAATGACGAAATAGCGGACGCCACCGCGGCTTGTGATTTCAAAGCATCAACTAAATATTATTTTGCAGGCACCAAGTTTTATTCTTATGAAATGGTAAATGGGGTTGAGTCTGTTGTAGAACAGAGTTTCGATGAAGTTATGCCGGCCATTAAAGAGGTAATGGCGGAGTGTTCCATTACATTAGAAAGCGAACAAATCATTAGTGAAACTATTGATATTTCACCGACTGGACAAACTGCAGACTACGTTTCTGAAGCAATACAAATGCTCAGAGCCACTGATACCAAACTATTTAAAAGCCATAACAAAGGACGGGTAGTATACGGCTTTAATCATGACAAAATCGTTATTCTGGAGTCTCACTATAAAGTGCTGGCGTTTGAGCAAGTTGAGTAAAAAATGCGTGAAACACTAGTTATGATTGGCTGGGCTAACCCCATCCATCGATATAGTTACACGTTTATCCTGAGCGTGAAGCAGTCGAAGGATGTAACACATTGTTTGCCGACATTTCCTAATGCATCAGATATTTCGGATCGACTATTCGACAAGACTGTTTTTTAGGAAGTTTAAGACGCAGTTAAAACCATAATCTTAAAATTCAACTCAATCATTAGCTTCGATATTTCATCTCACATCCAACGGACTTATTGCACCTGACTTATGTTTACCTAAAACATGAGTATAAATTTGGGTGGTTTTAACGTCATCATGCCCCAGTAATTCCTGAACCACTCTAATGTCATGCCCTGTTTCAAGTAAGCGAGTTGCAAAGCTATGCCGAAAAGTATGTGATGTAACCCGCTTCAAAACACCTGCCTCTTGAACTGCTTTTCTCAACGCTTTACGAAATGCGGTTTGATGGAGATGATGGCGGCAAACATATCCATCATAGGGATGTACGCATCGAGTGGTTGAAGGAAAAGCATATTGCCATGACAAGTTAGTTGCAGCTTTTCCATATTTACGAAGCAGTGAAGATGGCAGCGATGTCAGGCCGTACCCTTCATTAATGTCCTTTTGGTGGATGCTCTCTACTTTTCTAATTTGTTTGGCTATGGCATCTTTCGCCAATTCAGGGAACAGCGTCACACGGTCTTTTTGACCTTTTGAACGGAAGATAAAAATAGTGCTTCGTTCAAAGTCAAAATCCTTTAAACGTAACTTTATTACCTCAGATATGCGGAAACCTGCGCCATACATGAGTATGCCAATCGTTTTATGAACACCTTGCAGCTTATCGATAACAGCAATCGCGTCTTTATGGCTTAGCACTTCAGGAACTCGAACAGGTGTCTTAGCAAACTGAAAAGACATGTTGGTCAAATCCATTTCAAGTACATGACGATACATAAAAATAACGGCACATAAGGCCAAGTTTTGCGTGGTTGGTGAGACTTTAACTTCGATAGCGAGATGCGTTAAAAACTGCTCAACCTCTAATTCACCCATGTCTTTAGGGTGGCGCTTGCCATTGAAATAAATAAATCGTCGGATCCAATGCAGGTAGGCTTTTTCTGTTTTCAGACTGTAATGCTTAGTTCGTAAAACCACTCTAATAGATTCTATAAATGGCGAGCGGGACATAATATTACCTTTAAATAACACTGTACATAAAAACAGGTATAATGCAGGTTTTTGAAAAATGCCAATATCGCTTCCTATTAAATAAATTTCTTAGGTCTCACTTTGTTTTTCAGAAAATCGCTAAGTTATTAATTTAATTATGGAAAACATTTTGCTCATGGTTTTTAATAGGAAGCGAAAAAAGTCTCGTTAAAGTCAGGCTCCTTTTGTTTTTTAGTTCTGCGGCAGATTTGGCTGAATTGAAGTAGAAAATACGTAATAAAATCATAAGGTAAGCACTAAAAATGACGACTAAAATAATCAAGCCGAGCAGTTGCAAATGCGAAATGCTCGTTAATAAGCGTTATATTTCAAGGAGGATTTTTGAAAACACTGAAGTTTTTTTACGATAACCCTATCACTTGGGTCGTTTTTCTAGCTCTCCTTCAAGTGTCTGTCGCCTTCTACGTTCAGCCGAGCGCTGAAAAATTATTAAATGAGCAAGCACTTTACGAAAAGGTTCTATCCGACACACAAGGTAATACTGAACTAGTTGAATTATTTAAATCGCAACAATCGTTAATAGATAGCAAAAACGAGATGATAGTAGCTTCTCTTGATTTCCAAAAAGCAGTAGGTGGAATTTCTGCTTTAATTTTGGTGGTTTATTTATTTGTGTTGTTTCGTCGATCCAGGAAGTGAGCAGCAATGAAATATAACAAGTTGCTTAATATCGTTCGTAAACTCACTGGGAAAATTACTGCTGGCCGTTCCGGCCAATACGCAGTATTTTCCCATTAGCAAAGCGTTAGCTTCTCAGAACTTGAAACAATGGAGTGAAAATGAACGATATCGTTGTTAAGGAAGACGTGAATCTTCCAGCATTACCCAATACGGTACTGCCTGCGATTGCAGAATTGACAGCTGCACTAGGCATCCCCAGAGAGGTTCTGGCTAGCCAAGAAGAAATTGAATATGCATGGCGTGATTTACCTCGCGAGCTTCGGGAAATCCCTGGAGACTTAAGGGGTGAGTTAATTGCCCGAATGTGTGTTGCTGTTAGCACCGGACTTTTTGACGGAGCTATGAACTACATATGGAATGCAGCAATTCTACAACTCCGTCAAAAGATCAGGAATTTTGGTCTGGCGGTAGTCGCACAGATTCAACAAAGCGATTTCGAAGAAAAGCATTTGCTGGAACTTCAAGATAGTCGTTTACTAGATTTGTGCTTGAAGCTCAATATTGTTGACGAAGATGGCTTTTTCTTTTTAGACCAGTGTCGTGAAGTTAGAAATAATTTTTCAGCTGCCCACCCAACCATGGGAACGGTAAACGATCGTGAGTTTACAACGTTCTTAAATAGGTGTGTGCGTTAT
This sequence comes from Neptunicella plasticusilytica, assembly GCF_047922965.1. Lineage (GTDB taxonomy): Bacteria > Pseudomonadota > Gammaproteobacteria > Enterobacterales > Alteromonadaceae > Neptunicella > Neptunicella plasticusilytica. The sequence continues at coordinate 2,897,380 of NZ_CP150481.1, read as the reverse complement.
GCGCTAGCTGACTCATCATCACCAAGGGGAGTAGATATTGGTGCATTTATCTCGGCGGTAAAAGGGCCGAGGTTCAATGACTATCAATGTCAAATCTGGATTCAGAGGCTCACTGAAACGCATGACGCCCAGCGTCAAATGTTAGTAAATATGGTTCATGGTGTTTACTGTGATCCTGCTACAGCTGAACCAGCACGACTGAATGCTATAGATTTATGTAACGGCTTGAGTACTGCTTTCACAGCCTCAATCAAATCGGATTTGATTAATAGTCACTCTGATTACGTTGCAAAAGGATTGGAGGAAAAGCATCTTGCGTCTCTCCAATTTTTTGAAAAACTTGGCCTTTTAGGGCTTCTAAACGAATCAGAGCAACACGTTGTCTTTTCCCGTGCTATTGATAGGTTATGGAATGTCCATAACGGAATGAATAATTTCTATAATGAACCACCTTTCGCTGAAAGGTTGCTTGAGGTTTCTCAGCAAGGAGCTGTTCCTGAGACGATCCAAGACAGTTTTGTTCAAACAGTTGCCTGTTGCCGAATCGGGAATGGTTATGGTGTATCAAATGCTGCCGTCCGTTACTACGATGAAATTATTCAGGGATTCTCTCCGCGCGAGGTTGCCACACTAATTCGTAGGGCGGTGGACCGGAACTCTACACTTGGTCGCCGAGTCGCAGGTGGTGGAAGTTGCCGACGGAATTTCAAAGTGGTTTTAGAGTTGATAGATACCGAATCAGTGCCAAATACCGTTAGAGCTGATTATGACCGCCTTGTCCGGTAGCAACGAAGCTAACAAAGCAATTAAATTCGCTCCCTACGGTCGCCGGACGCTCGTTCCTCGCGCCGTTTATTGCGGCGTTAGGTGCTTTTGTGGACATTCATGATTGGTCAAAATCTGGAAACATCGCAATTTGGCGATATGAGCCAAAGGCGAAGAACTTTCCTGGCTGGCACATGAGCTGTGATTCAGAAGGATATAAATGTCTTAATGAGCTTCTATCGGTCTTCTTGGATGCAGAGCCCATGAAAAAGCGAACATTGGTTTTAGATACTCCGGATCCATATATCGCGTCTTCAACACTGAAAAAGACAATGCAAAATAAATTAGTAATTGTTAAATCAAGCAATGTTTCCCAATGGTTGTTAACTGACGATTGCGGAAAACTCAAATTAGATATTGGCTCTGGAAAAATAGCAGAGTTAATGGATGGCGTGAATGACGCTCTTGCTGGTAAATATGATTTTTCTGTTGGGGCAACAAATGGGCAAAATCTATGGTTTTGGTAAGCACGCACCTAACAATCAAATGTTGGGGACACAAACACGCGGGCTCTGCTTCGCAGTTTAGCCCACACGTTTGTGCCGCCAAATTAGGGCGTTATACATTCTAGAGGGACCGGTCATTTTAATTAAAGCGATAAAGAGCCAGCTCAACCTTAAGCCTTACTTTTATGAGAAATCGGCGAAAGTAGGAACTGCTGGATGCATTCTAGGTGGATTCGTAGCTTATCTTTTGTTCATGAAAGCTCTTCCAATATTCGGCGTCGATCTTGAGGTGCCATTAAAGGAATACAGTGACAAAATCGTTTACTCCGTTTTTGGTTTTGGAGCGCTGTTATTTTTATTCTGCTTTTACATATTTTGCTCCCTCTGTGCAGCAATATACTTTTTTCCTATGGTAAAAAATGGCAGCCTTGAGTTGGAAGATTATTTAAATATTGTTTTCAAAAGCCTTTACCCAAATCACTGGCAAAAGATATAGAGGTCAGAATGTATAACAAGTTGCCTAAAATCGCCGCAAAAAGCGCGGCTGGGACAAATACTCACTGGGCTTCGCCCAACAACGTTCGCATTTGCCCCTTGGCAAAGCGTTACACACCATTTTGGAGACAAGGAATGAAAAATTTATTTATAGTTATTGTCGCTTTGATTGCAGGGGGCTGTAATAAAATGGAGTCGAAAAATGATTCACCAGAAATTGTAGTAGTTAAGATTATGAGTAACGGGGATAAGAGCATTTTGGATGACGTTCAACTTTATCTCTCTAATAAGCAAGCATACAAAGCAAAACACAAAGACGGACTAGAAGAATATGGATTTGATGGCGCTTTTGAGGATTCATTTGACTTTACATTTGTAATTACCGAAAGCCTCAAAAGTATTAACCGTGTAGCAGTTGTAGATTGGAGAGAAGATGCACAATATGTCTTTAATTTGTTGAACGATATATCTGAGAATACACTTTCTAAATGCAGCATATCGAAAGAGTTAGCGGCCGATATGCAGAAAACTCAGTCAAATATATCTTACTATTTGGAATCTCACGAATCTGGTTTTTTGTTCTCAACGTGTGCAAAAAATGTTGGGTTAGAAATAATTGGAATTGACAATGGCACAGATTCGTTCGTCTTGTCTTTAGTGCCAAGTCGCAATGTGGCTCAGCTTAAAGAGTATTCGCAGCAACTGAAGTTAAAAATAAACATCTACGGTAAAGGTGTGTAACAAGTTAAAGCAGCGGAAAACCACTCGCTACGCTCGCGTTTTCCGCTGTTTAAAGCGTTATGTTGAAAAAGTATGATTCAAACCATCGCAATAAGTGATATCCCTTTTTTCGGTGAAAACGTTGAAATCACTAATCTCGCCTGGAATTTTGACGAAGCAGTTATAGATGTTTATTGCCCTAAAGAGAAAAAAGAAATTAAAGTGCGCTTCGACAATCAGTTTGGCCCTTGTGCTTTAAGGTTGCTGGATGAAGCTGATTTAAGTGAAAACTGGCAAAATATTAATATGTCAGGTGGTTGGTTATACAAAGTTGAATCAGGTGGATGGTTCGAACAAGAATCACAAAGAGATGGTTTTTTGATGCAACATTCTTCGAACATCTATAAAGAATATTTAATCCTTGGTCTTGATGCATGTGTATCAGTTTTCACTAAAGAGGATGTAGCTATTATTGACGGTTCAGAAGAAGTTGCGAAAATCTCAACATAACAAACCAATAAACTTTGCCACTGCGTGGCCGGATTCAAACTCGCTGGCACTGCGTGCCAAAGCGCAAGTTTTCACCGGTTATTCGGGGCGTTAGGTGTTTCTAAGGATGAGATTAAGTTTCTTACTATTTTTAATGTGTTTTAGTTTCTTTAGTTTTGCTCATAAAGACACAGGCATAACTATTCAAAAGGACGGTAAACTGAAAGGATTGCCAGCTAAATATTTACCAGCAACTTTCAAAGTTCAAAACTTAACTTTGCAAATAGCAGATCGAAAATTACTAATTCCTGAGTGCATCTCTAAATTTTTCGCTAAAAGTGAGCTTTCATTTTCAAGCTCTTGGTATCACACTCGTAGCAAATTACCACCATATTTTAATATCATAGCTGCTTACCCAGCCAAAAATATTGAATATACATTTATGTTCAATATGGATACATTGGAGTTGATAAAAGCTTATAGCTTTCCATATAAAAGGGATATAGCGGGCATACGGTATAGTATGGAGCCAATAGGGTTATCAGCAGACTGTATAAAAAGTATCAAGGGTAGCTAGGTCAAAAAAACACCTAACAAGTGCATTAAGACGGGACTACTAACAGTTTGCTCGGTTCCGCTTCGCTGCACATTTTAGCAAACTATTATCAGCCCCTTATGCGGGCGTTGAATGTCCGCTCTTTGTCTGAAGCAGACCATCACGAATTCCGTGGTAACGATCTGCTAATCATTCTTAGCTGCCTGTCAGGTTAAATCTTAACTTTTATAATTAATCTGATTTTTGTGGCATTTGATCCCGCGTTTTATCCTGAGCTTGTCGAAGGGCAGCCGAATGGATTTTTAATCACTCCTGCGTTATCACTGCTTTACCATATACATCTATAAATTCGGTGGGTAGGCGTTTTATCTTGCCGCTGGAGATTTCAATACACACCAGTTTCCATACCGCGGTTAAAATGACTTTGTGATCGGATTGTCGAACCACATAAAACTCGCGGGTCATTTTGGAACCTGCCGAGTGGCTTAGCCAGGTAGCAAAAATCAGCTTGTCATTGAGTATCGCCGGGGCCAGATAATGGTATTCGGCATGGCGTACTGCCATACCCCGATCAAGTGCCTGATAGTCTTTAATGCCCAGCCCTAATGCCTGTGAATGCTCCCATGCTGCCTGTTCGCACCATTTCACATAGCTGCCGTTATTGGCATGGTTTAAACCGTCAATATCGTCATGGCTAACATCGATAATACAGGGGTAAACCGGATTAACCGGCCATACAATGTCATTCATTTGTTATACTGCTTGCTTGACTGAGTTACGAATGGAAGTGGCAATGGCGCGAATGCTGTCCATTCGTGAGTAATTGGGCCTAATTACCAGTGAAATATTCCGAACCGGTTGCGGCTCTTTAAATGGAATATAACGAATATTGCTGGTGGCGGTAACATTCAGCGTTGCCAGTTTGGGCAGCAGGGTAATACCGCGATTACTGGCAACCATATGGCGCAAGGTTTCCAGGCTGGTGGCCTGAAAGCGGTGATCTTCATTGGCTCCGGCCGTAAAACAATAGTCCATTGCCTGATCACGTAGGCAGTGGCCGTCTTCCAGGGTCAGAATTTTCTGCCCTTCCAGTACGCTGATATTGACCTGTTTGCATTCGGCCAGCGGGTGGCTGGGATGCACCGCCAGTAATAAAGGCTCTTCAAATAAGTCATAGCGTTCGAATTTTTCCATTTCATCCAGCCAGGGCAGCACCAGCAGATCCAGTTTGCCGCTGTTAAGCTCCTGTAACAGCACTTCGGTTTTGTTTTCATGCAAATAAAAATTAATACGTGGCAGCTGGCTATTCAGGTTTTCAACAATCAGCGGTAACAGGTATGGGGCGAGCGTTGGAATTAAGCCAATGTGCATATCACCGGCGAGCGGGTCGAGCAGGGCGCGTGCCGATTCCTCAAAGGTTTTGGCGGCTTTGAGTACATTACGGGCATCCTTGATTAAGGTTTCGCCAGCAGGGGTCAACATTACATTGCGCCGATGTCGCTCAATCAGTTGCAAACCAAGCTGTTCTTCCAGCTTCATTAACTGGCCACTGAGTGTCGGTTGACTGACATGGCAGGCTTCGGCTGCCTTGCCGAAGTGCTTGTAACGCACTATGGCGTCCAGATACTCCAGTTCCCGCAGTTTAATCATCGATAAATCCTATCAATATTTAAATTATGATAACTATATTTATAGTAATCTGGCTAATCCATTGATCGCAAGGGAAAACTCCGCTTGGGCCGAATCCGGATTGATATCGGAAAGATGAATTGAATGAATATTTGATGAACTTTTAACAGATAAAGCAGGAAAAATTAGTTATTTACTGTCTTTTTACGTATAATCCGCGCGGAATTTTTACGTACCCTATTTTTTGGAGTTTACCATGGCGTTAGAGCGCACTTTTTCTATTATCAAGCCAGATGCGGTTGCTAAAAACCTGATCGGCGCAATTTATAACCGTTTTGAATCAGCTGGTCTGCGTATCGTTGCTTCTAAAATGTTGCATCTGAGCCAACAACAGGCTGAAGGTTTCTATGCCGAGCACAAAGAACGTCCTTTCTTTGGCGCACTGGTTAGCTTTATGACATCTGGCCCGGTAATGGTACAAGTATTGGAAGGTGAGAATGCGGTATTGAAAAACCGTGAAATCATGGGTGCCACTAACCCTGCTGACGCATTGGCCGGAACTTTACGTGCCGATTACGCAGATTCTATTGACGAAAATGCGGTTCACGGTTCTGATGCACCAGAATCGGCAGCACGTGAAATAGCCTATTTCTTCTCTGACGAAGAAGTATGTTCACGCACTCGCTAAGTTTACCTTCGCAATAAAGACAAAAAGGGGCTGCGGCCCCTTTTTACTTATTGATTGAAAGGCGTACAATACGTCCCGTTATTTTAAATTGTTTGAGTGTCTCAATGTCTGAATCGAAAATAAACCTGTTGAACTTTAACCGGCAGGGAATGCGTAACTATTTTGCTTCGATCGGTGAAAAACCGTTTCGGGCCGATCAGCTGATGAAATGGATCTATCAGCATGGTTGCGATGACTTTGAGCAAATGACCAATATCAACAAGGACTTACGCGCCAAACTAATGGCTAAGTGTGAGATCCGCGCGCCGGAAATTGCCGTGCAGCAAAATGCCACAGATGGCACCATCAAGTTTGCATTACGTCTGGATGGTGGTCAGGAAGTGGAAACTGTCTGGATCCCTGAAGCTGATCGCGCCACCTTGTGCGTCTCCTCGCAGGTGGGGTGCGCGCTGGAATGCACCTTCTGTTCTACTGCCCAGCAGGGATTTAACCGTAATTTGTCGGTTGCCGAGATTATCGGCCAGGTCTGGCGTGTTGCTACCACCATCGGTTTATCCAAGGACACTAAAAAGCGGCCTATTACCAATGTCGTGATGATGGGCATGGGCGAACCCTTGCTCAATCTAAAAAATGTAGTACCGGCAATGGATATCATGATGGATGATATCGGTTTTGGTTTGTCCAAACGTCGTGTCACCTTAAGTACGTCCGGTGTGGTACCCGCTTTGGATATGTTGGGTGACCAGATTGATGTGGCGCTGGCGATTTCGTTGCACGCACCGACTAACGAGTTACGTGACGAAATTGTACCGGTAAATAAAAAGTATCCTATCGAGGAGTTTTTGGCCGGGGTGAGGCGCTATCTGGCCAAATCCAATGCCAATCAGGGTAAGGTCACTGTTGAGTACGTAATGCTCAATGGCATCAATGACAGCATGGACCAGGCTCATCAGTTAGCCAAAGTACTAAAAGATACACCGTGCAAAATAAATTTAATTCCATTTAATCCCTATCCTGGTTCACCCTATACCTGTTCGAGCAATTCGCGTATCGACAGATTCTCTAAAGTCCTGATGGAATACGGCTTCACAGTGGTTGTGCGTAAAACACGTGGTGACGATATTGATGCTGCCTGCGGTCAATTAGTTGGTGAAGTTGTGGACCGAACCAAGCGAATGTTAAAAAAACAGATGAAGGGAGAGGCAATTTCAGTAAAAATGGCACATTAAAATAACATTCGGATGTCCAAGACCTATGCGTAAGTTTTTAATCATCAATGTTTTATTAGTATTATGTGCCTGTGCCAGCCAGCCTTCCGAGCAACAATTACAACAAGAAGCAGGCTTCGATCCGGTGGAAGCGGCCAAAACCCGTATTTCGTTGGGCCTGACATATCTCAAGAACGATAATTACAAACAAGCTAAATTCAATCTGGACAAAGCCTTGCAATTTGCTCCCAATCTGGCAGATACCCATTTAGGCCTGGGCTATTACTATCAGTTGGTGGGCGATAACGACAAGGCAGATCAAGCTTACAATCAGGCTATGCAATTAAAACCCAAAGATGCCGATATCGCCAACAGCTATGGGGCGTTTTTATGTCAGATTGGCGACTATCCACGCGCGAAAAAATACTTTTTGCAAGCTATTGCCAGCCCTAGCTATATTCGCGTTGCCGAGACCTACGAAAATTTGGCGTTATGTAGCCAGAATGAAGGATTAAAACAGGAGTCGATCCAGTATCTGGAAAGTGCCTTAAAACACGATCCTGGCCGCTTGAAAAGCATTGTTATGCTTATACAGTTGCTGATTGAAGATCAAAACTGGATCAAGGCCAAACAACGTTTATTGGAATATGAAAAAGCCGGCAGTGTGTCGGCTGATACCATCTGGTTCTGGGTACAAATCGAGAAAGGCCTGGGGCAGGAAGATCGCTCCCAGGCTTATGGCAAAATGCTGGTGCAGATGTATCCTGGCCATCCCAATACTCAAAAGTTTCTCGCCATGATGAAGCAGCAGTCTCTGCCAACCAGAACGCCCAAACCTTTTACCGATGTGATCAGGGAACAGGCGCCAACCCCAGAGGCAGCCAGCGCATCGGCAGAAACAGTCCCCCAAGCAGAAGACCAAACTCAAGCAGATGATGCAAAATATCATCAGGTTGAAGCGGGGGAGAATCTTTACCGGATATCGCTGAAATATAATATCCGTATGGACAAGTTGCTTGAATGGAATCATTTGTCAGATGCCGGAGCCATTTACCCCGGTATGAAATTGCGCGTCAATGCGCCTAAGTAGCCAAGAAGTGTCGGTATAATGAGTGAAGAACAACAAATAGAGCAACCCGCTATCCAGGGCCCCGGCCAAGCGTTAAAAGCGGCACGTAAAGCCATGCAGTTGACCACTGAGCAGGTGGCGCAGCGGCTGAATTTGCGTGAGCATATTATTGAAGATCTGGAAAACGATAACTATAACACCACTATTTCACTCACTTTCACTAAAGGCTACCTGAAAAGCTATGCCAAGTTGGTGAAAGTTCCTGAACAGCAAATACTGGAAGCTTTCGAGCAAGTTAACCGGGCCAGTAAAGAACCGGCGAAATTACAGAGTTTTTCGCGGCGGGTAGCCCGTCAGGCCAGCGATGATCGCCTGATGTTGGTGACCTATGCCATTCTGGCCATATTGATAGCCTTGTCTTTGATGTGGTGGCTACAACAATCGGATGATGAAAGCAGCGCCGAACGCACTTATCCCAATACCCAAACCGAGAAAAATTTGCAAAAAGAAGCCGCGCTCGAGGAATCTCAGGTGGAACAGCCTGTTTTAAACGAAGCGGAACCGCCTCCGGCAAATGAAAACACCACTGATGAAGATTTGGAACAGGATAGTCAAGCCGCGGATAGTGAAACGCTGAATAACACGACGGTGGAGTCCACCGAGCCAGCCACACAAGATGATGTTGCGCCGTTGCAAGAAGTTATTCAACAACAGCAAACAGATAGCCCGGACAACGAATCCGAACAACAACTTGCAGCGCCGGTTGAACTGGTATTTGAGTTTAGTGAAGATTGCTGGATCAATATTATTGATGCCACCGGCGAAGCGATTGCCTATGGAATCAAAGTGGATGGACGGGTAATGCCGGTCAGTGGTGTTCCGCCTTTTCAGGTGACGGTGGCGGTGCCTGAATCGGTCAAAATTTCCTATGCAGGTGAACAAATTGATATGTCACGCTTCCCGGTGGGACGCACCGCCCGCTTTACGCTGCCATTACAGGATTAATCATGTTTGCAGAATCCCCCATACAACGTCGAAAATCTACCCGTATCAACGTGGGTAACGTGCCCATTGGCGACGGTGCCCCGATAGCGGTGCAATCGATGACCAATACCCCGACGACCGACGTAGATGCCACAGTAGCGCAAATTAAACGTATTCAGGCTGTTGGTGGCGAAATTGTGCGGGTGTCGGTGCCCACCATGGATGCGGCAGAAGCGTTCAAGCTGATTAAGCAGCAGGTGGATATTCCGCTGATAGCCGATATCCATTTCGACTATCGGATAGCCCTGAAAGTGGCAGAATACGGGGTGGATTGCCTGCGTATCAATCCCGGCAATATTGGCAACCTGGAGCGGATAAAATCGGTGGTGGATTGCGCCAGGGATAAAAATATTCCCATCCGTATCGGCGTCAATGGCGGTTCGCTGGAACGCGATCTGCAGGAAAAATATGGCGAACCCACGCCCGAAGCCTTGATGGAATCGGCCATGCGCCATGTGGATATTCTCGATAAACTGAATTTTGATCAGTTTAAAGTTAGTGTAAAAGCCTCCGATGTCTTTTTGGCAGTGGGTGCTTACCGTTTACTGGCTAAAAAGATAGATCAACCTCTGCATTTGGGGATTACCGAAGCCGGCGGTCTGCGTGCCGGTGCGGTGAAAAGCTCGGTGGGACTGGGCATGCTGCTGGCCGAAGGCATTGGTGACACCATTCGTATTTCGTTAGCGGCCGACCCGGTTGAAGAAATCAAAGTCGGCTTTGATATCCTCAAATCCTTGCGTATTCGCTCGCGCGGGATCAACTTTATTGCCTGCCCAAGCTGCTCGCGTCAGGAGTTTGATGTGATCAATACGGTTAACCAGCTGGAGCAACGCCTGGAAGACGTACTGACACCGATGGATGTGTCGATTATCGGCTGTGTGGTCAATGGCCCGGGTGAGGCCGAAGTTTCCGATTTGGGTTTAACCGGCGCGCGCAATATGAGCGGCTATTATGTCGATGGTATGCGCCAGAAAGAGCGCTTGAATAATGACGATCTGGTCGAGCAACTGGAAAAACGTATTCGCGCCAAAGCAGCGCTGCTGGACGAGCAAAATCGGATCCTGGTCAATACTATTGATTAAGCGCTAATAAGTTTGTAGCCAAACTCGCATCTTGGGGTTGTTTGGGTTTATAATCTCGCGCTTTAAAATTTTCAAAAATGGACACTGAGTGAGTAAGCAAATTCAGGCAATACGAGGTATGAACGATTGCCTGCCAGCCCAATCCGGTTTATGGCAATATCTTGAGTCAATCCTGCGTGATCTGGTCGCCCAATACGGCTATCAGGAAATTCGTATGCCGATTGTAGAAAGTACCGATCTGTTTAAACGTTCAATCGGTGAAGTCACCGATATCGTTGAAAAGGAAATGTATACCTTTGATGATCGTAACGGCGATAGTCTGACATTGCGTCCGGAAGGCACCGCCAGTTGCGTGCGAGCCGGCAATCAGCACGGTTTGCTATACAATCAGCAACAACGTTTATGGTATATGGGCCCGATGTTCCGTCATGAGCGTCCGCAAAAAGGCCGTTATCGCCAGTTTCACCAGTTTGGCATAGAGGTTTTTGGTCTGGAAGGCCCGGATATTGACGCCGAAATTATTATGCTCACTGCCCGTTTATGGAAAAAACTGGGATTAACCGAGCATGTAACGCTCGAGCTGAACTCACTGGGTTCCAATCAGGCCCGGGCAAGATATAAAGAGGCGCTGGTTGAATATTTGCTTGAACGTCAGGAGCAACTGGATGACGATAGCAAAAAGCGTCTGCATTCCAATCCGTTAAGAGTATTGGACAGCAAGAATCCGGACGTACAGGCTGCTATTAGCGATGCGCCAAGTTTACTGGATTATCTGGACGATGAATCTGCCCAACATTTTTCCGCGTTGTGTGAACGATTGACACAATTAGGCATCCAATACCGGGTTAATTCACGTCTGGTACGCGGACTGGATTACTATAACCGCACAGTATTTGAATGGGTAACCGACAGTTTGGGTGCACAGGGCACTGTATGCGCCGGTGGCCGTTATGATGGTCTGGTAGAACAGCTTGGCGGTAAAGCCACTCCTGGAGTCGGGTTTGCAATGGGGCTGGAGCGGCTGGTATTAATGCTTGAATCCCTGAATCTGACCGATGCTGTTGCCAGTCCGGTGGATATCTATGTGACTGCGTTGGGCGAACCTGCCGAACAATACGCCATGCAAGTGGCAGAACAATTGCGTGATGAGTTGCCTGATTTTAGAGTGATGAATCATTGTGGCGGTGGTAATTTCAAAAAACAGATGAAACGCGCAGATGCCAGTGGGGCTGATTACGCCTTGCTAATAGGTGAAGAAGAAGTCACATCCGGGCAACTGACATTAAAATATTTACGTGAAGACAAACCACAAATCAGGGTAACCACAGCCGAGCTGGTTGCACTGTTGACCAAATAAGAAGTAAGAGGAAAAAATGGAATCATTCAGCACAGAAGAACAACAAGTCGAAGCGATTAAACGATTCTGGAAGGAAAATGGCACCGCCATTATCTTGGGCGCCGTCATTGGTTTAGGAGGGCTATGGGGTTGGCGTTACTACAATGAACAACAAATTGCCGGACGCGAAGCGGCCTCCAGTCAATATGAACAATTGCTGGGTAAACTGGATAGCAATGACAAAGGGTTTACCGAGGCGGCCGAGTTTATCAAGCAGAACCCTGATAACAGCTACGCATTATTAACGGCCTTACAACTAGCAAAAAAAGCGGTAGACAGTAAAGATTTTGCCGAAGCGCAGAAGCAGTTGCAGTGGGCATCCGAGCATGCAGAAAATGCCGCAGTAAAAGGTACTATTCAAATCCGTCTGGCACGAGTGCAATCAGAACAACAGCAACTGGATGAAGCATTGGCGACCTTGTCAACCGTTGAGTCTTCGGCTTTTTCCGCCACCGTTGAAGAAGTCAAAGGTGATGTACTGGTGAAGCAAGGCAAAATTGATCAGGCACGTAGCGCCTACAGCCAGTCTTTGGAACTCAATGCCAATAATCCGCTGTTACAACTGAAGTTGGATAACCTGGCTGCTACAAGTGAGTAAGGGGATGAATGTGAGACGGATTGTATTGGCGTTGACGTTGCTCGCCACCCTCGGTGGTTGTACGACAATATCCAACTGGTTTGCCGATGAAGAAGAACTGAAAATTCGTCAGTTAAAGCCGATCAAAGCGCTATTTGAACCTAAAATAGTCTGGCAGGATGAAGTCGGCGACGGTATTGACGATTTCTTCTCCCGATTGAATCCGGTAGTCGGTTACGGAAAAGTATTTGCTGCCAATCGGCATGGACTGGTTAAGGCGTTCGACAAACAAAGCGGCAAAGTGCTGTGGGAAAAGAATCTGTCCGAATTTAAAGATGAAGGCATGCTATCCGGCATCAGTAAATTATGGAAAGAAGGCGAGTCTGCCCGTATTGCCGGTGGGCTGGTTGTGGCTTATGAAAAGGTATTTCTGGGTACAGAAAACGGTACAGTTATCGCGTTGAATGAAAAAACCGGTGAGGTTGTCTGGCAAGTTCGGGTCAATGGCGAAGTGATTGCCTCTCCTGCGGTTGATACCGGCTTGGTGGTAGTAAATACGACGGCCGGGGTGATGTTTGCACTGGATGCTGAAAATGGCGAAGAAAAATGGCGCTATGAATCTGAAGTTCCGCCTTTATCGTTGCGCGGCGTTTCGACCCCGACCATGGCAGGTGGCGGAGTGCTGGTAGGCACCGCGATGGGTAAACTGGCTGTGGTGTTAGCTGAAACCGGACAGGTTGCCTGGGAGCAGGTTGTTGCCTCACCTACAGGTTCAACCGAACTGGATCGTATTGCTGACATTGATGTCCAGCCTCTGGTTTTGGGGGGGATTGCTTATGTTGTATCCTTCGATGGCACCTTGGCGGCGGTTGAATTGCGTAGTGGGCGGATTATCTGGAAACGCGAATACAAGTCTTATCGTAATCTGGTTATTGAAGGTAATTCTTTATACGTAGTCGACAACGATAGCGTAGTGTATGCACTGGATCGCCGTAATGGCGTCGAGTTATGGAGTCAAAGTGGCCTGCGCTCGCGTTTGCTGACCGGTGTCGCGCCTGTTTCTTCCTATTTGGTGGTGGGCGATAAATATGGTTTTGTGCATTGGCTCAACCAGGCCGATGGTGAAATTGTTGCACGTATCGATTTGGGCGACGATGATGAAGACGAAAGTATTTACACTACGCCGATAGTTGAAGGTAGAACCTTTTATACTCAAACACGCGGTGGCGATATATTTGCGGTAGAAACGCCCTAATCGTTAAGCCGTTTAAATTGATTTTATTTACGGCTCGACGTTTGTTCCGGGCCGTTTTTGTTTTTGGGAAAAATTATGTTACCTGTAGTAGCTTTGGTTGGTCGCCCTAATGTGGGTAAATCGACATTATTTAATCGTCTGACACGTAGCCGAGATGCACTGGTAGCTGATTTTCCAGGTTTGACCCGTGATCGTAAATACGGTCAGGCCAAATACGAAGGTTTGCAGTTTATCGTGGTGGATACCGGTGGTATCAGTGGCGATGAACAAGGGATTGACGCGAAAATGGCCGGTCAATCCTTAATGGCTATCGATGAAGCCGATGTGGTGCTGTTTTTAGTTGATGCGCGCGCCGGAATTACCGTCGCGGATCAGGCTATCGCCGATCATCTACGTCAGCAGAACAAAACCGTTTTTCTGGTTGCCAACAAGGTCGATGGTATTGACGGTGATAGCGAAAGCGCCGAGTTTTATGCCCTGGCATTAGGTGAGGTATATCAAATTGCCGCTGCGCACGGCCGTGGTGTTTTACAATTATTGCAATCTTGTCTGCAGCCTTTGGCCGAACAGTTTCCGGATATGCACGTTGCTGAAGAGCCGGACACACTGGATGAAGAAGACGCCGAAAAACAACTGGCACGTTTGCAGGCGTCGCCAATTAAACTGGCGATTGTGGGCAAGCCGAACGTCGGTAAATCTACCCTGACTAACCGGATTTTAGGCGAAGATAGGGTGGTGGTATTCGACCAACCGGGCACCACTCGTGACAGTATTTATATCCCGATGGAACGGGATGAGCGTGAGTATATTCTGATTGATACCGCGGGTGTGCGAAGACGTAGAAATGTTTCAGAAGCCGTGGAAAAGTTTTCCATTATCAAAACCTTGCAAGCCATTGAAGAAGCCAACGTAGTATTGCTGGTTATCGACGCGCGTGAAGGGGTGACCGATCAGGATTTAAGCTTGTTAGGTTTTGTGCTCAACGCCGGGCGTTCTCTGGTGCTGGCGGTCAACAAATGGGATGGTCTGGATAAAGATGTTAAGGATGAGGTCAAGCGCCAGCTGGACAGACGTTTAGGCTTTATCGATTTTGCCCGCCTGCACTTTATTTCTGCCTTGCATGGCACCGGAGTGGGACATTTGTTTGAATCCGTGCAGGAAGCCTATGCGTCGGCCACCAATCGGGTTGGTACGGCGATGTTAACCCGGATTATGGAAATGGCGCAGGCCGATCATCAGCCTCCTATGGTGCGTGGACGCCGGGTCAAAATGAAATATGCCCATGCTGGCGGGTATAATCCGCCGGTCATAGTGATCCACGGTAATCAGGTTAAGGATTTATCCGATTCCTATAAGCGGTTTTTAATGAATTATTATCGTCGTTCGTTAAAAACCATGGGTACGCCGATAAAAATCGAATTCCGCGAAGGGGCGAATCCCTTTGAAGGCAAGAAAAATGAGATGAGTTTGACCCAAATCCGTAATCGCAGACGTCTGATGAATCACCATAAAAAGAAATTTGGTGGGCGTTCCTAAGCCAACCTCGGTTCAGGATAAGCAATACGGGGTTTAGCCCGTCAGTTGCTTTACCCCTTTGCCCCATCTTGAGGTATAGGTTTACCAAAACAGATTATTCCATTAAGATTTTCCACTGGAAAACCATGAGGGACGATCATGCGGCTATTAATCAGTCTGTGTTGTTTTATTGCGTTTAATGTGGCTGGCGCAAATCAATTCACCCTGTACTTCAGTCGTCATGCCGAAAAAGTGGAGTCGGCCAGTCAGGATCCCGGGCTCACTGAACAGGGAAAAAAAAGAGCCAAGAATTTGGCCAAGTTCCTGGCTGACAAGAATATCAAAGCGGTATATAGCACCGATTACCAACGTACCGAGCAAACCGCCAAACCCGTCGCCGAACAACTCGAATTACCTATTATTGTTTATAACGATGAGGAACTTCCTGCGTTAGCCGCAATGTTGACCGAGCAACGGCAGGATGCGCTGGTCGTCGGACATAGCAATACTACGCCCTTGTTGGTGCATTTAACCGGTGGAGATGCAGAAAGTATTGACGAGTCCCGTTATGGTGATTTGTTTGCCGTTACCTTTAAGTCACAATCAATCACTACTGAAAAACTGGCTGTGGCGCCTCAGCAAGATATCTCGGTGAGTTCTATACCTGTTGTGCCCTCACGTTTTACCAGTGGCAAGAGCCGTTACAGGATTTTGCTTGACGGTCAGGAAGCCGGCTATGCGATCGAGGACTTGATTGTCAAAAATGGCCAATTGGAGTTGACCAAAATTACCATGCTCGAAGAGCAGAATATCAATACCATTGTTAAGCTCTGGGCGCAGACCGATAGTCTTAAACCTTTACAAGTCAGTATGAGTGGCGCGATCAACAAGCCGGTGGATATCCAGCTCAATTTTGCCGACAATCACGTGACCGGCTATTCCGATATGACCCGGCAAGCATTCCAGCAACAGGGAAAATTAACCATTGATCGCTGGCTTCCGGCCAACAGCTATGAACGCGCCACCATTTTGGGAGGCATTCAGGCCATCGACTACTCAACCCGGCCACTTTATTTTAACTGGTTTAATGGCCAGAACGATGAACTGAAAGTGATCTCGATCCAGAAAACGGGTGAAGTCAAAATCAGTGTACCCGCCGGTGAGTTTGATTGTGATGTGGTATCTGTAACGGGCGGTGCGCCATCTTCGGTGTACTACATCAGCAAAGCAGATTTTAAGGTGATTAAAATCGAGATCCCGGCCATTAACCGGGTCTATGAAAGAGTAGAGTAAGGAAGAATAATCTCTGAAAATACACTTATAAACAGCAGAATTGAAATGTTTCAGTTAACCGGACTAAGCCTGACTACCTAGCATATTGAAGATGGACGTAGCAGCGAGCAGTAGCCCAACAATCAGCAATAAGCCAAATACCAATCGTAAGAATAATCCTTCATTAATTTTATGGTGCAAGATATTACCCACAACAGCGCCAGCCAGCACACAAGGAACGAGCGTGAGTAACCGGCTTGCTTGCCCTTGCAATTCACCATGCCAGATAAACCAGCAAGTGAGCAAGCTATTCAGGGTCAACCAGACGGTTAACAGCGTCGCGCGAAACTCCATCTTTCCTAACTGACTGCGCGCCAGCGCATAAACCAGTAGCGGTCCCCCCGAGGCGAATAATCCGTGGGTAACACCAGCCGCCGTCATAGTCATATTACGCTTTATCTCGTTGAGAGGCGGGGCCTGTTTGCGCAGTAATGCCCGCGCTGAAAACCAGATTATGAGCAGCGCGAACAATAGTTTGGCCAGCGTTGCGGGTACCTGCGGCGTCAGGTATACGCCCAGCAAAGTACCTATTAACATGCAGGGCAAAACCCGCTTGAGCAGTATCGAAAACTGGATATGTTGCCTGTAGTGCAATGTTAGCGGTGCTGTCATCAGAATATTTAACGCAACCAGCAATGGCACCAGAGTTGGAATATCCATCACCAGCGCGCCCAGCGACAACGCCAATACAATACTGCCAAATCCGGTCATCGCCTCAACACTAAAGGCAAAAAAGATACAAAAACCGATCCATATCCAGGCCATTAACGCACCTCCAGTTCGCTGGCAAATCGCTTGGTCATCATGCGCATATAGAGCGACGGCCAGAAGCGATACAGTAAGCTGGAAAAATAAGTAAACTTGTCCGGGAAAAGACGTTGTTTGCCAGTTTGTATTGCCCTGACGATCTGTTTGACCATCCATTGACTGGAGCGCATCTTTCCCACAGTAGAGCGGGCATGGCGGGTTTTATCGCCAGTACCGCTTAATGCATTTTGCTCGATAGGTGTATCAATAAAACTGGGATAAACCATTAACACCTCAATATTTTGCGGGGCCATCTCGGCTCTGAATGTCTCGAAATACTGATGCATTGCCGATTTGGCCGCGCAGTAGCCAGCTCTTGCCATCACTGGCATCCATCCGGCCATTGAGCTTATATTGACCACTTTGGCCTGCGAGCGGACCAATAACGGCAATAAGCCTTGCGTCAGTTGCACAGGGGCAAAATAATCAACCCGCATCACCTTCTCGATAACCTGTTGAGCGGTAATTTTGGCTAACGACCGATGGGTGATACCGGCGTTATTGATGAGCAGCGCAATGTCCGGTTGCAGCTGGCTAATTTGTTCGATCACCTGATCAATGGCATTGCTGTCAGCCAGGTCGCAGATAAAACATTGGCAGTCGCTCAAATCTGCCGTCTGCTGATGTAATTGTGCCTGATCCCTGTCAATCAGGAATAGCTGATATTTGCCGGCAAGCTGTTTTGCCATCTCCAGACCCAGCCCAGATGCTGCTCCGGTAATAATGGCGACCTGTTTGTCCGTCATTAAATTAGCCCTTGATGACGGGCAAAAAATTCAAACACTTCCCGGGAGGTCATATTAGGAGTAAAACTGAATTCATTTTTTAACGCAGCGTTATCCAGTACCGGACGGTAGCGCAAAAAATCGACTTGATCGGGGCCGTAGCGAGTTAGCTTTAGCAGACTACCCAGCAATAAAGCGGTTTTGACCAATCCGGCCGGTAGGGTCAGATTAGGTTTACCCAGAGTGCGGGCTATTTCCTGAATACTCATTGCGCCATCGCCGGCCAGATTATAAATACCGGTTTTACTGGATAGCGTGCCACGTTTAATGATTTCGACCACATCCTCGTCCCAGATAAACACAAAAGGCGACTTTGAACCGCGAATGGCCAACAAGCGATTTTGTCGGAACAAGCTGGTGATCAGGTTGTTGGTATGTTTACCCAAAATTGTACCGGGGCGCAGGATAAGCTGACTGATCTCTGGATGCGACTGGGCAAACTCGGCCAGCATTTCTTCCACCAGACGCTTGTGATAGCTGTAGGGAAAGCTTTTGTTGCCACGAATTTTATCTGTTTCCCTTAACCATTCTGGATTGTCCGCATGGTAACCGTAGGCCGCACCGCTGCTGGTAACAGTGATATGGCGGACGTCATTTTCGGCACAGGCATCGAGTAGGTTGCGGGTGCCATTAACATCAATATCGAAGTCCCGATGTTTATCATCAGAAGGTTGTACGATGGAAGCCAGATGAATAACATGGGTTATTTGTGACTGACGGATAAATTCGGACAATTGTGGGGCGCGTATATCCATCCTCTGGTAGTGATAATGGCTGATATTCTTGTCAATAATATCGATACCGTAAACCTCGGCAAAGTCGTGCAACAAAAGTGTTAGCTTTTGTCCCAGATAGCCTTCGCTTCCGGTGATCAGTATTTTCATCGACATATTATGCTCCCTGTTTGATATCACGACGGCTCCAGTATAGCGTGAGGCTCAAGCCACTAATGAGGTGCCAGATCCCCCAGGAGGCAGCGATAATTGCCATACCGCCCAGTTGATCAAAGAAAGTAAAAATAATCCCCAGCCCCAAACCGGAGTTCTGAATGCCCAGCTCAAGGGTAACGGCACGGGTATCGGCGCTATTCAGTTTCATCAGACCCGAGGTGATGCGACCAATACCCAGCGCAATGGCATTATGTAAAACCACTATTGCCATAAAGATATTGGCTCCGGCGCTAAATTTCTGCCAGTTTTGACTCAATGCCGCCCCCACAAATCCGAACAGAGTGAGTAATGAAATAATTTTGAAAGCCTGTTGGGAGCGCTCGGCAAAACGCGGCGCATAGTAGGCGGTAATCAAGCCCAGCAACAATGGCAGGGCCAATACCAGCAACACCAGAACCAATACGTTCTCCACCGGAATGTGAATGCTTCTGAGCAAGGATGCAGTGTCGGGATTGAGGCTGCTATACAGCACAAAATTAAACGGCGTGGCGACTGCAGCAGCCAGACTGGAAAGTGCGGTAATACTGACTGATAACGCAGTATTGCCCTTACTTAGAAACGTCATAATATTGGAAAAACTACCGCCCGGGCAGCTTCCTACCAGAATGACTCCCAACGCCACTTCCGCCGGCAAAGGGAGCAGCATGGTTAATAACCAGCTAATCGCTGGTAGCAACAGAAACTGGGCGACGATGGCGGTTAGTGGCGCCTTGGGCTGGTTGAATACCCGTTTGAAGTCCTCGACTTTAAGACTCAGCGCGATACCAAACATCATCAGCGCCAGGATCAGGTTGAGTGCCAGCAGGCTGGAATCCGACATATCAGTGGCCCGTTTCCAGCGCCTGACTGGCCTGTTCCAGTGCAGCAAGATAATCGCCTTTGTGCACATAGTAGGCCATTCGCTCGACTTTGAGGTAATTCATGCCGCCATCAATGCGTTTGTCGGCCAAACGGCGTACCTGATGCATAAATTGTTGTGCGGCAGTCTTGTCCTGCTGTCTGGCGAGAATAAACCTGGTCACCAGCTTGGCCTGTTCGTCGCGTCCTTGCCAGCCCAATCCAGACGCTTCTACCATACCCATGACAAACAGATTATCGTGTTGGGGGGTAAACATATTCAGATATAAACTCGGCGCATCGCCTTGCCAGTTGAGATGTTCAGGATCGATAAAAGGGTAGTGCAGTTTGTAGCCGGTGGCTTCCAGAATTAAGTCGTATTCGGCTTGTTGGCCATCAGCAAAAATTGCTCCTTGTGCAGTGAGCTGGTCGATAGCCGGACGCACCTTGATATCACCGTGTCCGATATGATGCAAAAACATCGAATTAACCACAGGATGGGATTCGTACATTTTATAGTCCGGATCGGGTAATCCGAAATCACTGGGTTTGCCGGAAATAAGTCGTACCAGCGTACCATCGACAATTTGTTTGAGTTTATTGGGTAATTTGATTTTACCGCCCAGCGTGTCGGTTGGTTTACCGGCGACGAACTTGGGTAAAAAGTAATAACCGCGACGTACCACCATATCGACCGATTTGGCGCGATGCACCGCATCAACCGCGATATCGCAACCACTGTTGCCACAACCGACCAGCAATACCCGCTTATTGGCAAAAATATCCGCGTGGCGATATTCACTGCTATGCAAACGCTCACCTTCAAATTTGCCAGCAAAGTCGGCTCGTTTTGGATGATGCAATGTGCCATTGGCCAACAATACACCCGAACATTCAATGGTTTCGCTCTGCTCATTGTGACGATAGGTGACCAGCCAGCTGTCACCTTGGGGCTGCAGGTTTTCTACCCGGCAATTAAAACGGTAGTGCTGATATAAATTGAAATGTTTGGCGTAGTCCTGAAAATAGGCCCGTAGATGATCGTGGCGAGGGTAGGTGGCAACATCATCGCGCATCGCAAAATCGGCAAATTCGGTCATATGCTTGGAAGAGATTAAATGCGCGGATTCATACATGGTGCTGGTCGGGCTATCGATATCCCATAATCCGCCTACATCAGAATGAATCTCGAAGCCTATTACGGGCAAACCGGCTTCTATTAGCCTGCGAACGGTGCAAAGTCCCATCGGGCCAGAACCTATTACTGCATAAGGTAACATCAATAACCTACTCTTATTGTCAATTACTGTTAACGCTATGTTAACCAATTTAATTCAGTCAAGCTCTAGCTTGATGGGACAAAAAATAGTTAATATGGGACATGACAAGTGTAACGCCCAGTTTTACTAAAGCCTTGCTCGGCCTATTGCCCGGGTTAGGGGTGACATTACCTCAATCTGTTGTCGATAGTGTCGCCAGCTTGTCCCCTGAACAGCGTCTGCCGATGTCAGTGCAAGATATGCTGTGGCAAGAAGTACAAAACCAGAGTACTAACCCGGCTATCGGATTAGCTATCGGCGCGGCATTGCAACCCGCACATTATGATATGGTTGGTTTCTTGTTGTTGAGCAGTCCGGATTTGGCCAGTGCGGTAGAGGGGTTAGTGAGTTATTCCGCATTGATTGGCGAGGGTGGCAAATTCAGTTATTCATCCCGGCAGCAAATCCGGCGGCTTAGTTATCAGGCACAGTTTCAGGTAGCACGGCAGATCAGAATTGAAGCAATCTTGTCCAGTGTCGTAGTAGGAGCCCGTTGGCTGGTAGGGGAAAGGCTAATCCCGCTTGAAGTTGGCTTTGAACACCAACTTTGTGGTGATATAAAGGCCTATCGTCAGGTGTTTGGCACTGAACTTATACTATTTAACCAGCCAGCCAATTACGTGCATCTGTCCGGGCAAAACTGGTATCTACCACTGGCCAGCGGCAGTGAAGCCGTGCGTGAACAAATGCACCGACTGGCCCAGCAGCAACTTAAACAGCTGCAACCGCAATCTATTCTGGATAAAGTTACTGCGTTGCTGAGCCGACAACCGAGTTTAAATCGTACTCAGCTGGCTTCCATGTTGGCAATCAGTGAGCGTCATCTGAATCGCAAGCTGGCTGAACAGCAAACATCTTTTAAAATGTTGGCCGAGCAAATCCGAAAAGAACTGGCGATTGATATGTTGGCAGATAACCGTCATACCCAGGCTAATATCGCCTGTTTTCTGGGCTATTCCGACGATAGTGCTTTTGCCAAAGCGTTTAAACGCTGGATGGGAATGGGGGTAAAGGAGTACCGTCTGCGTCAGCAACTCAATGTGCCACCAACAGAGTAATCACCGCTTTTCCTTCAGCAATTAACTTATTGTGACGATAAGTAGTAAGCTTAAAATGTCTACTTTTCAGGAACATACGCCACAATGTTTAATTTACGCAGACTTCAGATCAGAACCGCGGTTGCCGGCGCTATGGCGCTGGCATTGTTTTTTACTACCTTATTCGCTTCGTTAATCAATATTACCCAGTTTTCATCGATGTTTTATGATGTGACTGAGAAAGAGCATCTACCCAATATTCTCAACCGGGCGAAAGAACGGATCCGGGCAGAACTGCAAGTACCAATTACCCTGTCTCAGAGCATTGCCCAGAACAACCTGGTGCAGCAATGGGTTGAATCTGGTGAAAACACCCAACAACTGGATGACATAAAACGTTATTTTGATCGCTTTATTGATGAAAATGGTGCGCTGCAGGTTTTCTGGGTATCGGCGCAAAGCAACAACTATTACACCAATGACGGACTGTTTAAAACCGTTTCCCAGTCGGTTGAGCGGGATAGCTGGTTTTTTGATGTATTGCGTAAACGCGAAGATTTGGGGTTGGCCATCGACGTGGATGAAAAAAATAACAAGCTGACTTTGTTTGTTAATGTATTAGCCAAAACTCAGTCCGGTAAGGTACTTGGTGTGGCAGGATTAGGTTATGACGTGTCAGAAATCACTAATCTGGTCAAGCAAACCCGGGTTGGTGAAGAGGGTTATATGTTTCTGGTCAATAGTGAGGGTGTTATAACCGCTCATCGCGACAGCCAGTTAGTGGACAGAAAGTTGAGTCAAATTGATACCTACAGCAATGTTGCCGGGCAAATCAGCAATGCCAGTGGTGATTTCAATCTGCTAGAACGTGATATTAACGGGCAAGATGTCTATCTGGCAGTGACTGACTTATCCGAAATTGGCTGGAAACTGGTGACTATTTTGCCCAAATCCGAGATAGACGACAAAGTGAATGCAGTCGTGTGGTTGTCCGTTGGCGTCAGTATACTCATTGCCATCGGATTTATTGCCTTGTCTTTTGTGGTGGCACGCCAGGTGAGCGGTTCGGTGCAGGAAGTGGGTGACAAGCTGTTAACCATGTCCGGTGACGGCGGTGATCTAACCAAACGGCTGGATGATTCCTTTGATAATGAAGTGGGACACCTGGCTACCGGTTTTAATGCCATTATGCAGCGCTTTGCCAGTTTGGTAGTAGAAATCAAAACAGCCGAAAATGCGATTAATCAGGGAGTGGAAAAACTGAATCATTTTTCCAGTCAATCAGTTCAATATGCCGAAGAACAAAAGGGACAAACCGAGCAGGTGGCCACCGCCATGAATGAAATGGGCCATACCATTGCCGAGGTGTCATCCGTGGCGCATAAAACCGCTACCGATACCGAATCTGCAGTGGCAGATACGCATGAAACCAATGCGGTCATCGAGCAGGTGTCCAATACCATGAATCAACTGGCGGAATCGATGGGGCAAACCGAAACCTCGATCGCCAATTTGGCCAGTCAGGCCGAATCAATTAATTCGGTGGTTGAAGCCATTAGCAGTATTTCCGAGCAAACTAATCTGTTGGCATTGAATGCTGCGATTGAAGCGGCCAGGGCCGGAGAACAGGGGCGCGGTTTTGCCGTGGTAGCCGATGAAGTTCGTACTCTTGCCAGCCGAACACAGGACTCGACCACAGAAATTCGTCATCAAATCGAACAGTTGCAAACTGCTGCGACCCAATCACTGGAAGCCATAAAGCAAGGAACCCAGAGTAGTATTGATTTAGCCAAACGGGCACAGGATGCGACTAACTCACTGGCCTCGATTAAATCAAAATTTGATAGCATCAGTGAAGGAAATCATCAGGTTGCCTCTGCTACCGAGGAACAATCCTCGGTAGTGGAACATATTAATGAGTCGGCTCAGATTATTGCCGATACCGCCGCCAGTATTCATGACAATGCCGAGAACGAACAACTGGAAATCAAACAGCTGAAAAAGCGCGCCGATCATATGCGTGACATTGTCAGTCAATTTAAGGTCTGAACGGCGGGTTGTGCGGATTGGTATAATCCGGGCCAATCGGAGCAAAACGCAGGTAGTCCACATCCAGCCATTGGTTGTGGTCTGCTTGTTCGGTTACGTTGAATAAACCGATTTTGGCTCCTACCCAGCGTCCACGGGTGGCCTGAAACTGCTCACCGACAACACGAAAACGCTGTTGTTCAGACGTTCTATAGCTGAATATGGCTGTGGCACCAGGTTGTATTACAACACGCAGCTCAATTTGCGCACTGTCTAACCGTTGCACAGGATGAACAGATTCATCACAACCTGTTCTGGCGTTGTTGCATTGCACATATACCAGCTCACGCCCGCGCGCAGTGGCATTAATCCCAATCCAGGCATAGGTTTCGCCAAAGATAATGAGTCCGGCTTGTGACCGGGTAAGTTGACTGATATCCAGCCGGGTTCTGATTTCAAACGTCACAGCCGGAAATTTTTGCAACAACAGCGATGGAGTCATCCATAAATTGTCACCGGTTTTGTTGACTTTGGTTTGGCTAAACAGCCTCAAAACACCGGTTTGCGGTCGCATTTCAAACCACTCAGGACGGGGATTGGCGTTCCATTGCCATTGCAGGCCAAGTTGAGACTGGTTGAATTCATCAGTTGTGGGTTGGGGTAATACCGGGCCGGGCTGTTGGGTTAGCGGTTTGGTATAGTGATAAACCGGTTGTCCAATACCATCGCCATCGGGATCAATGCCAATTATCGGCCAGTCATTCTGCCAATGCATGGGTTGTAGATGCACAATACGTCCGTAGGCCTTGCGGGACTGAAAATGCACAAACCAGTCCTGATCATATGGAGTATGTACCCAGGCGCCCTGATGCGGACCATTGATCAAGGTTGGACCCTGTTCCATTACCACTTTAGCCTGGTAAGGACCTTGAATATTTTTGGCTCGAAAAACCGATTGCCAGCCTTGTTCCACCCCTCCTGCCGGGGCAAAAATATAATAGTAACCATTGCGTTTGTAGAATTTGGGGCCTTCCAGAGTGCGATAGCCATCGAGTTTATTGCCATCGACAATATGGATGTAGTCTGTTGCGACTTGGGACGCGTCCCAGTCCATTTTATGTAGACTAAGAACATTATTAAAGCCGGCGCGGCTTTTGGCCCAGCCGTGCAACAACCAGGCTTGTCCGTCGTCATCCCATAGCGGAGTGGGATCAATAATGCCTTTACCGGCCAAAATCAATTTGGGTGTGGACCACTTTCCGGCAGGATCGGTGGCGGTGGTAACATAAATACCAAAGTCCGGATCGGGGTAGAAGATCCAGTACTTGCCCTGGTGATACCGTATATTGGGAGCCCATACACCATTACCGTGCTGGGGAATGTCAAACACATCAATAGGTACCTGACGGGGGAATGCATAGTTAATTAATCGCCAGTTAACCAGATCGGTTGAATGCAAAACAGGTAAGCCGGGTGCCGCGTTAAAACTGGATGCCGTCATATAGTAGTCGCCGCCGACAGCAACCACATCGGGGTCGGAATAATCGATATGCAAGATTGGATTACGATACAGGTTATTGGCTAAATCACTACGCCACAGCAAGTCTGTTCCGTCAGTTTGCGGCATTGTGTCAGTCGCAATGGTACGGGCAGTCGGTTGGCAAGCACTGAGTAACAGCAATAGCCAGATCGCACAGATAGGATAATTTTGCATTGTTCCTCTTGATTTCTTGAGTAAAACCAGCCTCTAAATGTAACCTGTTTGCCGATATTAAGCGGGCCGGGTTTGTTTCATATATAAACTTTGTGGGGAATAACGGCTGTTGTTGCAGGGAGTTAGTTTTTGCAATCACGCCGTTACTTACATATTGTCATTTAATTGCAATAATTCTGTCACCTGTCATAAAAAAGACATAGATTATTGTCAGGATAGCAGCTGTTTTTCGTTGTATTACAAGTGGCCGACTTTATGAATCAGCAAATACCGACTCTGCATGCATCACCTTATTTCCCGCTTGAATTAAGTTGGCTGGCGTTTAACCAGCGGGTGCTGCAAGAAGCCAGCGATATTAATAATCCGATTATTGAGCGGATTCGTTTTTTGGGTATTTATTCCAGTAACCTGGACGAGTTCTACCGGGTCAGGTTTGCCGAGGTGAAACGTCATTTGTTGATCCAGTCGAATAATGGCGATCATCAGGCGGCGCAGCAAACCAAACAGTTAATGCAGCAAATCCAACAGAAGGTAGTCAAGTTAACCGAAGAGTTTGATCATATTTACAAAGATGTGATTGCCAAACTCAAACGCTATAACATTATTATGGTCAATCATAACGATGTGAATGACTACCAGCAGGAATGGCTTAAAAATTACTTTAAGAATAAAGTTTTACGTCATATATCGCCGGTACTTATTCACCGCAAGGTTAATTTGGTCAAACGTCTCAATGGTTCCAGTACCTATTTGTTTGTGGCTATTCATCGTAAAAACAGGGCAACCAAATACGCCACTGTTGAAGTACCCACCCAGGCTATTTCTCGTTTTATAGTGATCCCGCCCCAGGACAGTAAAAAGAAAAAACACATTATTCTGCTGGATGATATTATCAAGCTATGTCTGGAAGACGTTCTGCGCGGTTTTGTACCGTTCGATTCCCTGCAGGCTTATTCGTTCAAGATGACCCGCGACGCTGAATATTCTATCAATGATGAAATTGATGAAAGTTTTGTGGATAAAATGTCCGATAGCATGAAGCAGCGTCTGAGTGCCGAACCGGTGCGGGTGAATTACGACAACAGCATGCCGCTGGATATGCTGACTTACCTGAAAAAATGTTTAAGCATCGGCTCGAATGAAGGATTAATTGGCGGCGGCCCATACCGTAATTTCAAGGATTTTATCGGTTTTCCTAACACCGGACGCTCCTATCTGACTAATCCTAAGATGCCAGCCATCAGTACCAACGACTTTAATCGGTTTGATACCGTCTTTGACGCCATCAGTCACGGCGACATTTTACTCTATTATCCTTATCACCGTTTTTTACATTTTACCGAATTTGTCCGTCAGGCGTCTTTTGACCCCAACGTGCGGCACATCCGTCTGAATATCTACCGGGTGGCGAATAAATCACGGATTATCGATTCGCTTATCGATGCGGTGGACAACGGCAAAACTGTTACAGTGATCGTTGAATTACGTGCGCGCTTTGACGAACAAGCCAACATCGAGTGGTCAAAAACCATGACTGATGCCGGTATTCGTGTAGTGTTGGGTATTCCAACTTTAAAAGTGCATTGTAAATTATGTGTGGTTACCCGTGAGGAAAAAGGGGAGCTAGTCCAGTATGCTCACTTCGGCACCGGTAACTTTAACGAGAAAACTGCCAAAATTTATACTGATTACAGCCTGTTTACCCGTAATCCGGAACTAACCCAGGAGGCGGTGAATGTGTTTGATATTATCCAGGCACCTTATCGTCGGCATAAATTTCAGCATTTGCAGGTGTCGCCACTTAACAGCCGCGCAAAAATACTGTCACTTATCCGTGACGAGATTCAGAACAGCCGGGAAGGCAAATTTGCCCGTATTACCTTGAAGCTCAACAATCTGGTCGATCAACAACTTATTGATGAATTGTATAAAGCCAGCCAGGCCGGGGTAAAAGTACGTGCGATTGTGCGTGGTATGTGTTCATTGCTGCCGGGTGTGAAGGGGCTGAGTGACAATATTTTTATTATCAGTATTGTTGATCGTTTTCTGGAACATCCGCGCGTACAGGTATTTGAAAACGGCGGTGATAACAAAGTGTTTATTTCGTCGGCAGACTGGATGACGCGCAATATGGATAATCGTGTCGAGGTTGCCTGTCCGGTCTATGATGACAAGCTCAAACAACGTATCCTCAAAATGTTGGAGATCCAGTTTCAGGATACGCTCAAGGCGCGGGTGATTGATAAAGACCAAACCAATCGTTACGTGCGTCGTGGTAATCGCAAAAAACTGCGCTCCCAGCAGGAAATATACGATTATTTACTTTCTTTAGAACAGGAATAATATGCCCGATCCGGCAACCAGCTTTAGCGATATTGAACTGCGTGAATCCACTAAAGTGGCAGCACTGGATTTAGGTTCCAACAGCTTCCATTTGGTGGTGGCCAGAATTATGGCCGGATCGGTCCAGATCCTTCACACCATCAAACAAAGGGTCAGACTGGCAGAAGGCCTGGACGATAACGATGTCTTGTCCGATGACGCCATCCAGCGCGGTCTGGATATTTTGACCTTAATGGCGCAAAGCCTGCAGGGGTTTAGCCCGGACAGCGTCAGAATTGTCGCCACCCATACCTTACGCAAAGCCAAAAATGCCAAAGCCTTTATCAAGGCGGCACGTAAAATTATGCCTTATCCGGTAGAAGTTATTTCCGGGATTGAGGAAGCCCGTCTGATTTATCTGGGCGTGGCCCATACCCATCACGAAACCGGACAAAGGTTAATTATCGACATTGGTGGCGGCTCTACCGAGTTTGTGATTGGCGAAGGGTTTGACCCCAAACTGCTGCGTAGCCTGCAAATGGGTTGCGTCAGTTATACCCAGCGTTTTTTTGCCAGCGGAGAGATTAGCAACAAAAATTTTAAACGTGCTGTAACAGCCGCCCAGCAAGAACTGGAACTGATCGACAAAAAGTACCGTCATATGGGCTGGCAAAGTTGTATCGGCAGCTCCGGCACAATCAAAACAATTCTTGATGTGGCGGTAAAGTTGTCGGACAACAACCTGAAAAACGGCATTGAATTAGCTGATTTGGAACGTATCAGTGGCTTATGTTGTGAAGCCGGGCGGGTTGAAAAAATAAAACTGGATGGTCTGGGTGAAGATCGTCAGCCAGTGTTTATGGCAGGCTTGGCCATTTTAACTGCGGTGTTTAAAAGCCTGCGCATTAGTGAAATGAGCTATTCCAGCAGCGCCCTGCGCGAAGGCGTCATTTATGAAATGGAGGACAGTTTAAGCGGTGATGATATCCGCCAGCGCACCGCCCAAAGTCTGGCCACCCGTTACGATGTGGATACCGAACAGGCGCGCCGGGTGTTAGCCACAACACTGCAACTGTATGACAGTTGTCAATCTGCTTGGCAATTAAATAGCAGCGAACTTAAAAGTATGCTCAGTTGGGCGGCACTGTTGCATGAAGTGGGATTACAGATTAATTCTCGCGCCGTGCAACGTCATTCAGCCTATATTCTGCAACAGGTGGAATTACCCGGCTTTAATCAGGAACAGCAAGAGTTGCTGGCCATGTTGGTGGGGGCGCATCGCAAAAAAATTCGTCGTGCTGAATTGGTGGAACTGGATCAGTACGATGTTGAGAAGGTACATAAACTGATTGCATTATTGCGCTTAGGGGTTTTGCTCAACATTCAGCGCCAGGATGATCAACTACCTCCTATACAGGTTGTCGCAAAAAAATCACAACTTGATCTGTGTTTTGCACAGCAATGGTTACAGGAGCAATCGTTGCTGGTCGCAGACCTGGAGCGTGAGGCCGAGCAAATTGCCAGTCTGGACATTACCCTTCATTTTCAGTAGTCAAGGATATTAACAGCAGTAGAATCTCTCAAATATATAGCTAGAATCAGAATTGATTTAGCTATATTGCCAGGATAACGCTACGCTTTGTTAATGCTTGTTGTTCAAATGGTTATAAAACAATTCATGCACTGTCACACTAGCGGGCAACGTCTCTGTTCGACTTTTTCAGACCATCAAATAAGCACTATTAAGTTATGTTGAGGTTCTGATGAAGCACAGTAAGCCCTACAACTTAATATTGGTAATCTTGCTGAGCGTTACCTGTATCTCGATATTGCTACAAATCTTTTGGCTTAAAAAAACGCTACGCTTACATCCTGGCAATGTAACCAATATAAGCGTTATCACTGATCAATCTGAAGGTGGGCTTTCTACTGCAGAAATGACTATTACCGATAATAAGTGGCTTTTGCAGTGCAATATCACCGCATCTGGCTATAACTGGCCTTTTTGTGAATTTTCAATTGCTTTTTTTGACGATATATCTAGTTATATAGATCAAGGTCTAGATCTGTCCGATTTTTCAAGTGTGGATATTAAAGCTAGCTACTTGAATCATCCGAACACAAGTGTACGTTTCCAGTTGCGCAGTTTTAACCCTGAATATTCGCGTATGGATAACGAAGAGACGTGGAAATATGTAGGAATAGAATACTGGCCACACAATCCGCTTAAAGCGACCCAAATTCCAATGAAAAGTTTACAAGTTGCGACATGGTGGGTTATTGAGCAAAAAATTCCCGTCAGACACAATGTACCTGAGTTTGATAGAGTGATGATCATGGAGTTGTCTACAGGTAGTAATCTGCAACCCGGCCGATATGAGATCGAACTAGAATATATTCAATTCAATGGTAAGTATTTTACCAATAGTCAGGTACTGTTTTCGCTTGTCATTTTATGGGTGGGCGCTGCACTTTTGGTTCTTTTTGGCAATCTCAGGTATTCACGCCATCAGTTGAATCAGACAAAACAAAAAGCGGAAGAACTTAGGCAACTTAACCAGCTATTAAATGTGGAAACAAAATTACTAAAAGACAAGGCTGAGAGAGATCCCTTAACCGGCGCGTTAAACAGAACCGGGATTCAAAGTATTTTTACTAAGGAACTAAAAGTACTTTCACTTATTTTTATCGATGTTGATCACTTTAAGTCCATCAATGACGAGCATGGGCATGTTGTTGGCGATGAAGTTCTCAAGGAGTTTTCTAAAACCATTAACGAAAATTGCCGCTTTACCGATTTTTTAGCCCGTTGGGGTGGAGAAGAATTTTTACTGGTTTGTCCCAACACCACCTTATCTGATGCTTACCAGCTAGCCCAAACCTTGCGCAGTATCATAAGCGAAAAAGTATGGATAAATGATATCAGACTAACCTCGAGTTTTGGGGTTGCCCAACGAGGTAATGAAAGCGCCCGTGAGTTCATTGAACGCGCAGATAAAGCGTTATACGACGCCAAGGCTCGTGGGCGAAATCAAGTTGTACGCTCCGAATAAGGTCAAAACTAAAATTCACTAATCTGTATTTTTGCGCTAATGACCTTGCCTGCAGTCGTTGCTGGCTTATCTCACATTTTCCCGCTTATTCTCCGGTCTGACCCGCATAGTCTGATTCACCCCATTGGGAGAGTATAGCGGTAATCAAACCAGTTGAATGTTGCAGACCACTCTGTCGCAACGATTTTTATCTTCTACAGTTAAGGGGCTGGCATAGATGTTGTAAGTGTCATTACACAATAACAATAAATGCCCTTTAAATTAGCGGAGAACCCCCGAAATGCTTGCAGAATTTATCACTAAACACAGGCTAAATGATGATTTTACTGATACAGCCAGGCAGTGGTATATCCCTTTGGCGGAACAACTGCTTGTGCACCATGAAGGTGCAAAACGACCTTTTTATGTGGGTTTGAATGGCTGTCAGGGATCGGGCAAATCTACCCTGGCGGACTTTGTTCGTGAATATTTAACCACCAAGCATGGTTTAAATGTGGTGGTACTGTCGCTGGATGATTTCTATTTAAGTCGCAACCAGCGAGCCGAGCTGGCCATGAAAGTGCACCCGTTATTGCAAACCCGTGGTGTACCTGGCACTCACGATATCAAGTTGGTGGGGATTTTATTACACCAGATGGCCGAAGCTCATAGCGAAGTGTCGATTCCCCGTTTTAGTAAGGCAATAGATAATCCGTTGTCCTCAGTCTATTGGCCGGTGGTTACAACACCGGTGGATATCGTTATTTTTGAAGGTTGGTGCTGGGGAGTGACTGCTCAATCAACCAGCGAAC
The DNA here is from genome assembly GCF_047922965.1 of Neptunicella plasticusilytica. Classification (GTDB taxonomy): domain Bacteria; phylum Pseudomonadota; class Gammaproteobacteria; order Enterobacterales; family Alteromonadaceae; genus Neptunicella; species Neptunicella plasticusilytica. The sequence continues at coordinate 2,865,411 of NZ_CP150481.1, read as the reverse complement.
TTGAACGCTCGGTAAATAGTCTGGAATCAGAACAGGATGAACGGCGTTTATGGCGTAATTATGTCAACCAGCAGCTTGAGGCGCATTACCAGCCATTGTACGAGACCATGGATTACTGGTTGATGTTGCAGGCACCCAGTTTCGACCATGTTTTTCAGTGGCGGCTGGAACAAGAGAAAAAACTGGCGGCCAGCACCGATGCGTCAGCCCATACCCATATTATGAGTACCCGGCAGATTTGTGATTTTATTCAGCATTATCAACGCTTGACCGAGCATGCGCTGGAAACCTTGCCTCAGCGCTGTGATCAAGTGTTTAAACTGGACAAGAACCGTCAGATTGTGGCGATTAATACCAAGGAAACCTATGCTTGAAAACCGTTATGTTATTT